>CAZFUM010000086.1:2144-10218 GCA_964521965.1 uncultured bacterium
GACACCTAGCGCGACAGAGATTTCTACGTCGTCGGTGACCCCGTCAGCTACGCTGACGGGTACGCCGTCGCCCACCTACACCGAGACCCCCACCACGGTTTCGACATTCAGCGTGACGCCCTCGATTTCACCCACGGCCACCGATGCGTCAACCGGCACCTTTACCGCCAGCCCCAGCGCCACGCCCACTTCCACCACGGTGCCGCCCCAAATCAGCGGTTTGGGCAGCTCAAGCGGGCTGACCACGGGCGGCTATAGCTTGGTGATTTCAGGGTCGGGCTTCCAAAGCGGCGCCATCGTTTGGTTTGGCTCGGTTTCGGGCACGGTCACTTCGCTCAGTTCGGGCAGCATCACCGTTACGGTGCCGGCTCATATTTCTGGCCTGGTGAGCGTCACGGTCGAGAATCCTGACAGCCAGGTGAGCAATGGCAGCAACTTCACTTATATCGATCCCACACCCACGGCCACGGCTACTGATGTTTCTACCGGCACCTTCACCGACACGCCGACTGAAACCGCGACGTTGACTGCGACCGCCACTGAAATTGCGACCTCGACTGCTTCACCGACCCCCAATCCAGCGCCAGTTTTCGTGAGCGTGTCTCAATCAGGCCAGGCCATTGGCGGCGGCTTTGTCATCACCGTGACGGGCAGCGGCTTCTTGCCCGGGGGCACGATTTGGGTCGATGGCCAGCCGCTCGTGACGACCTATGTGAATGGCACGACCCTGACCGCCATCGCGCCGGCTCACGCCGCCGGCAGCGCAGCTATCACGGTTAGTAATGCCGGCCCCGCATTTGCCACTGGCAGCGGCAGCATTACTTATCAGGGCCTGCCAACTTCGTTGCTCTTGGCGCCAGTGCCTGCTAAAGCAGGCCAGCCCATCTGCCTCTACAGCGACGCAACTTTAGTCGAATCGCGCTGGACCGTGTTTGGCGTGGACCAACAACTGGTGGCGCGCCTCTACTTTGACAGCGGCCAGCATTGCTTTACCGAGACGCTGGGTCTGGCGCCGGGCATTTATTTGGTCCGCATCGTTACCCTAGATGTGCAGGGACGTAAATCAACGGCCATTCGCAACTTGGTGATTCAGCCGTGAGGCGCTTGGCGCTGGTCGCGAGCTTAGCTTTAGTTGTGGGTGCTCTCGAGGCCAACGAACAAATCGTTTACCGTTCAGCCTCAGTGGGTTCGCGTTGGCTGAGCGTGCCGGGCAGTGCGCGCGTGGCTGCATTGGCAGGGGCATTTGTGGCGCGAGGTGCCGAACCTGGCGCCCTCGAGGCTAATCCGGCTAGTTTGGCTGGCATGCAGGGTTGGCAGGCTTTTTTCACGCATAATGCTTGGGTCGAAGGCATGAGCGTTGAACGCCTCAGTGCTGCAATGAATATGGGTTGCCGTGGCACCTATGCCTTGCAAATTGATTACCTCAATTTGGGGCAGGCCCAGCGTTATGATTTAGATGCCTTGGGCAATCCCCAAGCCATGGGCTCGCTCTTCTCGAGCTCGTTTGCCCTAGGCGCGGCCGCCGCCTGGGATTTTGGAGCTTTGAGCTTGGGCGCCAATTTGCGCGGCTTGGGCGAAAACGTGGCCAGCGGCAACCGTGCAGGCCTGCAGATGGATTTGGGCGCTCGCTGGAATTTTGACAGCGGATGGCGGGCCGGGCTTAGTACCCGCAATTTAGGCTTGGATTTTGACCCGGGCCTCAGGCCCATTACGCTACGCGGCGGCGCAGGAAAGACCGTTTTCTATAAAGAACAGCCCATTGCCCTGGACGCTAATATTGACTGGCAGGCCTATGATCAAGAACCGCCCACACTTCGTTTGGCTGCAGAATGGGCGCCCTTGAATCAGCTCATCGCTCGCGCAGGCTGGATCGTGGGCAATGAGCGCGCCCCCACGGGCCCGACTTTGGGCTTGGGCTATTTGCGCGAATGGTTCGAGATTGACTATGCTTTTTTTGGCGCGGGTGATTTGGGCTTTAGCCATCTCATCACCTTGCGCCTGCTGCCACCTCGGAGCCAGCCATGATTCGGCTCGCTGCCTTGGTGGCCGCGCTGCTGCTGGGTGCGGCCCCGCTGCTGGCTGATGCCCGCGATGCAGCCAAGGTTGTGCTGGGCGATGATGCCAAGGACTGCAATTGCCCCACGCCCGATTGGAGCCCGACAGCCTCGCCCACGATTACGCCCACGGCAACACCCAGCCCCAGCGCCACCCCTACGCCTGATCCCATGCTGGACGCGGTCCGTAACCTTGGTTTTAAAGCGACTTGGGAATCGCCCGGCGTGCTGCTGGTGACCTTGTCAGACGAGAGCGCGCGCTTTGACATTCGTAGCGCCGACCTCAAGCCTGAGGCAACCGAGCGCATTAAAAAGTTATCGAATTTACTTATTCAATTTCCGGGCAATGGGGTTCGAGTCGATGGCCACACCGATCAGCGGGGTGGTCGTAATTTTAATATGGAGCTATCTCGGCGACGCGCCCAGGCGGTTCGCGATGTGATGGTGCAGCAGGGCGTAGCTTTGAACCTTTTTGAAGCCGTGGAAGGCTGGGCCTGGGATAAACCTGTGAATATTGAGGGCAGCGAAGACGCTATGGCAGAGAACCGGCGCGTCGAAGTGCGAGTGAAATACAAGCGATTTGAGCTTATTCCCTAGTTATTTTTGTTAGTAAATTGCGGATAATGCCCCCACGAGGGGGAAACATGAAAAAAATAATCCTAAGTTTGGTTCTGGCGGTCACGGCTTCGTTGCCGTCGCTACTGTGCGCTGACAATCTGCGCCAAAGCGTGGTGAAGATTTTTGTGGTGGCCCGGCCACCCGACTGGCTGCAACCCTGGCAAATGGCTAAGCAAGAAGAGCGCGCAGGCTCAGGTTTTGTGGTGGCTAAGAAGCGCATCATGACCAATGCCCATTTGGTTTCAGACGCGGTCAGCATTGAATTGAGCAAGGTAGGCGATCCCCGTAAATACCCAGCCAAAGTCGAGCATGTGGGCCATGACAGCGAGATTGCTGTGCTCACGGTAGATGACGAAGAATTTTTTAAAGGCACCCAAGCCGTCGAGTTTGGCAGCCTGCCTGCCCAGCGCGATAAAGTCGCGGCTTACGGCTTTCCTAGCGGGGGTGACCAGCTCAGCGTCACCGAAGGCGTGGTCTCGCGCGTTGAGATGCGTGTCTATGAGC
The DNA here is from genome assembly GCA_964521965.1 of uncultured bacterium. GTDB lineage: Bacteria > Oederibacteriota > JAJYGY01 > JAJYGY01 > DAIDJD01 > CAZFUM01. The sequence continues at coordinate 5,321 of CAZFUM010000086.1, forward strand.
ACAGTAAACGCAACCATCTTTGCATTCAGGTGGATGCGGCTATTAATCCTGGCAACAGCGGCGGACCCGTCTTTAAAGACGGCAAGTTGGTGGGCATTTCATTTCAAGTTGAGAAAGAAAATCAGGGCCAAGGCTACTTGGTTCCCGTGACGGTGATCGAGCGTTTCTACCGCGACATTGCCGACGGCCACTTTAACGGCGTGCCCGCTTTGGGTCTGGTGACTCGTCGCCTCGAGAGCCCCCAGGCGCGCAACTGGCGCGGCATGGGCGTCAAGCAGACGGGTATTTTGGTCGAAGAAGTTCTATTTGGTGGTTCGGTGACCGATGTGCTCAAGCGCCATGACGTGCTACTGGCCATTGATGGCAAGGTCATAGGCAATGACGGCAGCGTGGCCCTGCGTGGCGATGAGCGGGTCTGGTATATCTATGCCGTGTCGCAAAAACTCATCGGCGAAAAGTGCAAGTTTAAGATCTTACGTGACGGCAAAGAACTCGAAGTCGAGTTCACGCTTAAAACCAGTCGTGACTTGATTGCCCGCCCTCAATACGATGCCAAGCCCAATTATTTAGTCTACGGCGGCATGGTCTTTACTGAGATCACTTACGATTATCTGGCCAAGATGGAGGGTAATGTCGCGCGCTACACCTATTATTACTTTGATGGTTTTCCGGCTAAGGGCTTTGAAAAAGTGGTAAGCCTGATTCAAGTGCTGCCGCATGCCGTCAATCAGGGTTATCAAGATCTGGGCGCGCTTTCGGTTGAATCGATCAATGGTCAGACTGTTGATTCGTTGAAATCAATGATCGCGGCCTTGGCCAAGCCCCAAGGTGCCTACCAGATTATTGAGCTAGACCGCATTGCTGAAATGCCAGGCACCGCTGCTCAAACGGTGATTCTGAACAAGGTCGAGGCAGAAGCTGCCTTAGGCGAAATCCTCAAGAAAAATGGCATTCCTGCAGATCGTTCGGAAGACTTAAACTAGAAAAACAGGGCCTGGCCTTGACAAGCAGGCCCTGCATCGACTATTAATAGAAGCACAAATTTACCCCCTTTAAAGGCTGCCCTGTGAGGCAGATAAGGTTGGGCATGAAAGAGCTTGAAAATAGCAGGCTAAGGCGTGTGTTCGCTGGCAACAGCGGCCGCGCCTTTTTTATTGGCCTGACATGAACATTAAGACCATCTTGCTGGACGCCCAAGAAATTGACCGCGCCTTGACCCGGGTGGCGCATGAAATTGTCGAGGCTAACAAGGGTGTCGAAAAGCTTGCCCTGATAGGGCTTAAGACCCGGGGCGAATACCTAGCCAAGCGCTTGGCTGCCAAAATCGCTCAATTTGAGAAATTGACTCAGCCCCTGCCTGTGGGCTCGCTCGATATTACGCTTTATCGCGATGACTCAGCCTCGCGCCCCAAACCCGCCCAACCCAGCGACATGGCCTTTGATGTGAATGGCCTCACCGTGGTGCTCGTCGACGACGTGCTCTTCACAGGCCGCACTGTGCGCGCGGCCATGACTGCCGTTATGGATTTTGGACGCCCCGCCCGGCTTCAATTGGCGGTGCTGGTCGATCGCGGCCTGCGCGAGTTGCCGATACGGGCTGACTATGTGGGCAAGAACATTCCAACTTCGTCGCGCGAGGCGGTGAAAGTTTTTGTCTCTGAGAAAGATGGCGAAGACAAAGTCGCTATTATGGTCTGAGTATGAGCATGCAGCGTCTTAAAAACAAAGATCTGATCGCCTTAGAAGGCATGAGTCGCGACGAAGTCGAGCTTATACTTTCGCAGGCAGCTTCTTTTAAAGAAGTCTTTAGTCGGCCGGTTAAAAAAGTGCCGGTGCTGCGTGGCAAGACCGTGCTCAACCTCTTCTTTGAGCCCAGCACCCGCACCGCCACATCGTTTCAACTGGCGGCCCAGAGGTTGAGTGCTGATTTTGTTGATATCAGGGTGGGCGACAGCTCGGTAAAAAAAGGCGAGACCTTGCTCGATACGGTCGCGACCTTCGAAGCTATGAATGTTTCGGTGCTGGTGATACGCAGCTCGCACGCCGGCACCTGCTCGCTCGTGGCCAAGAACGCCAAGGCCTCGGTGATCAATGCCGGCGACGGCATGCACGAGCATCCGACGCAAGGCTTGCTCGACCTTTTCACGATTCGCGAGAAGAAGGGCCGCATCGAAGGTCTTGAAGTGGCTATCGTGGGCGACATTACGCATAGTCGCGTGGCGCGCAGCGATATTCACGGTTTGGCTTTAATGGGCGCAAACATACGGCTTTGCGGGCCGGCTACCATGTTGCCACCCGACATTGAGAAACTGGCGCCGGGCCGCATACGCGTGACCGAAAAATTAGAAGAGGCTCTCGAGGGCGCCGATGTGGTGCAGATGCTGAGGTTGCAAATGGAAAGGCAACAACGCTTTCTCTTTCCATCCACGCGTGAATATAGCCGCCTCTACGCACTCAATAACGAAAAGCTCAAGCTGGCCAAGCCCGATGTCATTGTCATGCATCCTGGCCCCATGAATCGTGGGCTTGAGATTAGTTCAGGCGTGGCGGATGGCCCGCACTCGGTCATTCGCGATCAGGTGGCTAACGGCGTGGCCGTGAGGATGGCCGTGCTGTATTTGTTGGCGGGAAGTGAGGAAGCAGCATGAAAATTTTGATTCAGAATGCCCGCCTTATCGACCCCTCGCAGGGTATCGACGCGCTGACTGCGGTCTTGATTGAAGACGCCAAGGTGACTGCCGTGGGCGCTGAGGCCAGCAAGGCCCAGGGCGCTGAAATTATTGATGCCAAGGGCCTTTGGCTCTTGCCGGGTCTGGTCGATATGCATGTGCACTTGCGGGAACCTGGCCAAGAAAGCAAAGAGACCATCGCGAGTGGCACGCGTGCAGCAGCAGCAGGGGGAATCACGACCCTGGTCGCCATGCCCAATACATTGCCGGCCACCGATAATGTCGCGATTCTCGAGTTGGTGAAGGCCAAAGCCAGACTCGAAGGCGTTGTCAACGTGCTGCCTTCGGCGGCTATTACCCAGGGCCGTTTGGGCGCTGAATTGACTGAGATTGGTGAGCTGGCCAAAGCCGGGGCTGTCTTGCTGACCGATGACGGCGATTGCGTGATGAATGCAGAATTGATGCGTCGGGCGCTGGAATATGCCGCCATGTTCGGTTTGCTTTTGATGCAGCACTGCGAAGATAAGAATTTATCTCACGAAGGCGTCATGAACGAAGGCGCGGTCTCAACGCGCCTCGGCCTGCGCGGCTGGCCCAAATCGGCCGAGGCTGTCATCGTAGCCCGCGATATTGTCTTGGCCGAAACCACCGGCGGTCGGGTGCACTTTGGCCATCTATCAAGCGCAGCTTCACTTGAATACTTACGCCATGCTAAATCCCGTGGGCTTAAGAACATCAGTGCTGAGACCGCTCCCCATTTCTTTGCTCTGAATGACCAATGGGTGGCTGAGCATGACTATGATTCAGACGGCAAGATGAACCCGCCCCTGGGCAGCGAGGCTGACCGGCTCGCGGTTATTGCAGCTCTTAAAGACGGCACGCTCGATGCCATTGCCACCGATCACGCGCCCCACAGCAGTTTAGATAAAAACGTCGAGTTCGACAAAGCAGCCTTTGGCATCGTCGGTCTCGAAACCAGCTTGGCTTTGACGTTAGATCAATTGGTCCATGCAGGCCATATCAGCCCCAGTCGCGCCGTTGAGCTGCTCAGCACGAATCCCGCCAAGCTCTTGGGTCTTAAGTCGAAAGGCAGTCTAGCGCCTGGCGCTGACGCAGATCTTTGCCTGGTCGCGCCCGATGAAAGCTGGGTGGTGGATCCTGATCATTTTCAAAGTAAGAGCCGCAATACGCCTTTTAAAGGCATGAAATTAAAAGGCCGGGTGAAACGGACCATGGTTGCTGGCAGTTGGGTTTATGAAGACGGGCAGGGAATCCTTTCTGGAGTGAGACCATGAACGCGGTTTTTCAAACTGAAATCAAAGGGGCTAAGCTTCTGAATCGTGGCAAAGTCCGCGATATCTATGAAGTGCCCGACAAAAAAGGCGGCGCACCTTATTTTATGCTCGTCGCCACCGACCGACTCAGCGCCTTTGACGTCGTCATGAACGAGCCTATTCCAGACAAGGGCAAGGTTCTCACCCAGATCAGTAATTTTTGGTTTGAGAAATTCAAAGACTTGGTCCCGAATCATGTGCTGTCGACTTCGGCCGTTGGATTTATAGACGACCCTGAGTCGCTCAGGCAACTTGAGGGGCGGGCTCTGATCTGTAAAAAAGCCAAGCCCTTGGCCATCGAAGCGATTGTGCGCGGCTACTTAGTGGGTTCGGGCTGGAAGGAATATCAAAAGAAGGGAAGCGTCTGCGACATTCCCCTACCTGCGGGTCTGCAGCAAGCCAGCAAGCTGCCCCAGCCTCTTTTCACGCCCTCGACCAAGGCCGAGCTCGGCGCGCATGACGAGAATATTTCGCCTGAGAAAGCCGGCGAAATCATTGGCAAAGAACTCGCCGCTCAAGTCGGTGATCTGTCGGTGAAGCTTTATCAGGCTGGCGCAGAATACGCAGCTACTCGTGGCATCATCCTGGCTGACACTAAATTCGAATTCGGTCTCTTAGACGGCCAGTTGATCTTGATTGACGAGGTGCTTACCCCCGACAGCTCGCGCTTTTGGCCGGTTGAGGGCTACAAGGTGGGCGAGAATCCACCCAGCTATGACAAGCAGTTTGTGCGTGACTGGCTCGAAGGTACGGGTTGGGGCAAGACCCCGCCCCCGCCAACGCTGCCGCAAGACATCATTGATAAGACGGCAGCTAAGTATCGCGAAGCGTATGAAAGATTGACCGGAAAGAACTGGGCCTAAGGCGGCAATTTTGCCCCCCAGTCCGGCGCAGC
>CAZFUM010000087.1:0-10212 GCA_964521965.1 uncultured bacterium
CTAGCGCAGAGGACGATGCATCGGGTCTGCCCTTTGCAGGTACTGCGGGCCGCGAGCTCGACAAGCTGTTGGCAGCCATGGGTCTCAAGCGCGATCAAGTTTTCATCACGCACGCGGTCAAGTGCCGACCGGTCAAGACTCAGGTGCCTAAAGCCGCAGAAGTCGAAGCCTGCCGCGACTACCTTGAGCATCAAATCGATTTGCTGAAGCCCAAGATGATCTGCACCTTGGGATCAGCCGCAGCCTCGGCGCTTTTGAAGCGCGAAATGGCCCCGTCTGAAAGGGGAAAATTCACGCAATATGAGGGAATACCGCTTTTCCCCACGTTTAATCCTGGGGCTGGCTTAAATGATCCACGTGTGCGCGATTTGATGTATCGGGACATGAAGACCCTTGTTGACCGGCTCAAGCTACTAGCCTAGACTTTCTTAACTTTTTTGCAGGGAGGAAAAGCATGAAATTTATTCGCAATGTGATCAGCGCCGTGGCTCTTTTGGCGATCTTAGCGCCGCAAGCAGCCCAGGCCGCCACCAAAAAGAAATTCAAAAAAACTTCGTCCTATTCCAGTGCGAGCAGCAGCGATGTGGGTGACAGCAATGTCAGCTTGAATATCTATATGCCCTTTGTCAGCGGCGGCAGCGTCGGCTTCGCGGCCGGCTATGAGTACGCGCTTCGGCCCAATCAAAGCTTGCAGGGTTATTTGAGTTATGACGGTCGCTCAGACGCCGTCAGCAGCATCACCCAAATTACTTTGACGGGTGAATACCGCTTTTTTGTGATGCCCACGGGCAAGATGCAAGGCGCTTATGTCGGGCCCTTGGCGCGTCTCATCATGGCCAGCTATTCTTACAAAATCGCCGGTTTCAGCGGCAGCGCGTCGCAATCAGTGATCGGTGTTGGCGGTGAAGGCGGCTATCAATGGATACTGCCCAATCACTTGATGCTCAACGCCGGCGGTGATTTTTCGATGTATATGTACTCGGGCGCCAGCCAGTCTTGGCTGACGCTTAAGGGCGCCGTGGGTTACAACTTCTAAACTAAAGAATCACGTGGAGCGTTTGCCGGCGGCCGGAGACGGCCGCCGGTCTTGTTTTGGGGGCAGTATGCGCAAGATCGTTATGATGCTGGGTTTATTCATGAGTCTGCAGGGCAGCTATTTGCTTGCTGCTGAAGCCGAGCCTTTGCTGCTGCGAGGCAAGTGGGGCCTTGGCTTTGACAACTTGCCGGGTCTTACCAGCGCTTTGGCAGTCCTGCCCGGCATTAGCTCACCCAATGCCGCCAGCCTGCGTTATTGGGTCAATGAGCGTTTGGGCGTCGAAGCCCTTTTAGCCCTCGATGTCAGGACTCAGCCAAGTCCCGGCGGCGCAAGCACCACACGCGCGGGCGGTTTGGGCCTGAGCATGCGCTATAACTTCAAGCGGCCCATCGAAGAGTTGCTGCCTCAATTCATGCTTCGTATCACCATGAGCCAGCTGGCGCAGACGCAAGAGAACCCCGACGCCGGTAATCCTGGCAGCACCACCAATACGCTGACCGTGCGCGCGGGCCTGGGCTATGAAGCTTTCTTGCCTTTCTTGCGGGCCCTGTCTTTTGAAGGCAATCTGGGTCTCGAAGTCAGTGCTAGCCAGACTCAGACCCAAGGCCTAGCTCAAGCTGGCAACAGCACTTCGGGCTTGGCCATGGCCGGCTCAGGTTTCACGCCTTTCACCATGGCGCTTCATTATTATTTCTAAATCATGAGCCTGAGGCATGCCTGCTTAGGGGCCAGCCTTTTGTTGGTCAGCAACTTGGGGGCTGAGACCTGGCATGGCCGCGTGACTCGCGCTGGCAGCGGCGTGGCCATGGAAGGCGTCGAAGTGGCCCTCAGCAACGGGGCTAGCGCTTTGAGTGGGCCAGACGGTGCTTTTGTATTGGAGCTGCCCGAAACCCTCACCCTGACTGTCAAAGTGCTTTGCGCTGGCTGTGAAGACGATGCCTGGCGCGAGCTGATCAAACCCTGGCCCGAGACCTTGAGCGTAGTGCTAAGTGGCCTCGAAGAACCCCTCACCCGCGTGATCGCTCGGCGTCATGCCCCGCAGCCTTCGTCACAAACATTAAGCCGAGCCGAGACTCGGCGTGTGGCAGGCGCAGCGGGTGACGTATTGCGGGCAGTTGCAGCCTTGCCTGGCGCCAACGTCGCGAATGATTATTTAGCCAATCTTTTAGTGCGCGGTGGCGGTTTTGAAGACAATTTGATTTTCTTTGACGGCTTCCCAGCGGCTTATCCTTTTCATTTTGGTGGCGTTGAGAGTGTCTTTCATCCGGGCATGCTCGAGCGTGCCGATTTCTATCCTTCGGGTTTTGACGCGCGTTATGGCGATGCCCAAGGCGGCATCTTAGATCTAAAAGCACGCCAGGCTGAACCTGGTTTTCATGGCGAAACAGGCTTGAGTTTGATTCTTGCGGGCCTCAACTTGAGCCAAGCTGGCTCTGCCGGGTCTTGGCAAGCCAGTGGCTCTTTTCGTCGCGGCTATTTTGATTTGGTTTTGGACCCTCAGCTCACGCTGACCGGCGTGCCGCGCTATCAAGATTATGCTTTTCGCACGACGGGGCCTTGGCTGGGGGGCGAAGCGCGTGTCACCGTGTTCGGCGCGCAGGATGAGTTGAAAGTGCGTACCACGCCTGATCAAGTTCTCAACAATCCAGCCTTGGCCGGTGATTCTGGTTGGCAAAGTTATTTTCATACTTTAGGTATCGGCTGGCTGCGGCCGCTGGGCGACTGGAGTCTTGAGGCTAAAGCTTCGGCCAGCCTCGCGCGCGTGGCCATCGGCCTGGGACCTGACCTTTTTCTCGACCGGCAACCCTATGAATGGTTGGGTCAAATCGAAGCCAGCGGCTTGGTGAATGGCGGCGAGCATAAGCCTAATTTGGGATTGTCGTGGCGCCAGACGCGCACGTCCTTGCGTGGCCAATTTAGACGTTTGCCGGTTGAGTTTGGCTCAGGTTTTGACTTTGAGTCATTAGACTTAGTGAACGTCGATGCTCTGGGCAGCAAGGCTGTGCTGAGTGCTTGGGCTCAAGACCGCTGGGAACTGCTGCAGCGTGTGGTGCTCACGGCAGGTGCGCGTTTTGAGCATGTGGATGTGGGCGATGAGGCCCATTTCTCGCCGCGCGCTTCGCTGGAAGGTTTGCTTTGGCGGGGAATGGTTTTTCGTAGTTACGTGGGCGATTATTATCAAAGCGTGAATGGGCTCGAGACTGTGCCGGGCTGGACCACGGGCTTTGAGCGGGGGGCTATGACTCGCGCCTATGGCGCCTCGCTGACCCAGTCTTGGGGCAAGCAAGAATTCAAAATTGAAACTTATCAAAAAGGCTTTGAACGCCGCTTGCCAGCCTATGTCATCAATTCGCCGCAGGGATTGACCTTTACCGTGAATGCCGCGAACACGGGCTCGAGCCAAGGCTTAGAGCTGACCTGGCGCCTGAGGCCTGTGCAGGGCGTTTTTGCCTGGCTAAGTTATGCTTATAATGAAACTCTGCGTTCGCGTTTGCCAGGTGAACCCCAGTTTCCGGCAGATTTCAGCCAGCCTCACGTGGTCAACGCGGTGCTGAGCTGGACCCGCGGTCCCTGGGAGGCTGGCGCCCGCTATCGCTTTGCTAGCGGCATTCCCTATACGCCGGTGCTGTCCCGCAGTTACGATCTAGTCAAGCAGCGCTGGCTTCCAGTCTTTGGGTCGGTGAATTCAGCTCGTCTCGAAGACTATCAGCGCCTTGATATTCGTCTGCAGCGCCAAAGCCTTTGGCCGCGCTGGCAAGCTCGTATCTTTCTTGAGTTTATCAATGCCTTGGACCTGCCTAACGTGACATCGGTGACCTACAACGATGACTACAGCGACTTGCGCCGCGTGCGCCAGCTGCCGCGCCTGCTCTTTGCAGGCATGGAGCTTGAGTTTTGAAGCTAGCCCAAGTCTCGCTGCCTCTGCCTTTTCCCGAGCCCTTCACCTATCGCGTGCCCGAAGACATGGAGCTTGCGGTGGGTCAACGTGTGCGCGTGCCCTTTGGCAAGCGCCGTTTGGTGGGCGTGGTGACGGGCCTGGGCGGGCCTGAGCCCAAGGGCCTGCGGGCCATTGAAGAAGTGCTCGACGGCGAAACCTGGCTTAGCCCGGCTTTGCTCAAGTTTACTCGCTGGGTGGCAGATTATTATTTGGCGGGCTGGGGCGAGGTGCTGCCTCTGGCGTTTCCGCCCCTGGTTTCAGACAAGCCTAAGGCGTTTAACATCAAGGTTGAGCAGCCTAAGGCTTTAGATGCTTTGCTCGATTCGCTTAAGCCGCGCCAGGCCAAATCGAAAGCTATTTTAGAGAAAATCGCCTCAGGCTTTATGATGACCAAAAAACAGGCCCTTTATGAAGGCTTGGCGCCGGCTTTGCTCAAAACAGTGATCGAGCAGGGCATGCTCAGCCTGCAGCCTCAGGCGTTTGAAGCACCGGCCGAGAAGCAGAGCAGCCCTGCGAGTAAAGCGCCGCCCCTTAAAGCGGCTCAGGCCGCGGCGAGTCTGGCTATTTGCCAGGCCATTGAAAAGAACGAGGCTAAGGCATTTTTACTTTTTGGCGCTACGGGTTCAGGCAAGACTGAGGTCTACCTCAAAGCTTTAGATACCTGTTTGGCTCAGGGCCAAAGCGCCATTGTCTTGGTGCCTGAGATTGCATTGACGCCTCAAACTTGGTCGCGCTTTGAGAGTCGCTTTCCCGGCCAATTGGCAGTCTTGCATAGTGGGCTCAGCCCTTTGGAACGGGCTCGTTCTTATCGGCGTTTGCGCTTGGGCACGGCACGTGTGGCCTTAGGCGCGCGCTCAGCCCTTTTCGCGCCCGTGGCAAAGCTGGGCTTGATTGTGGTCGATGAAGAAAGCGAACCCAGCTTCAAGCAAGAGAACTCGCCCCGCTATCATGCCCGTGATGCCGCGTTGATACGCGCGAAGCAAGAGGGCGCTGTTTGTGTGCTGGGCTCAGCCACGCCTAGTTTTGAGGCGTTTGAGAATGCGCGCGCAGGCAAGCTCGACTTGCTACGCCTGCCCGAGCGGGTGGGGCCGCATGGCACGCCGAAAGTTACTTTTTCAGATCTTGCCGACTTGCCTGAGGGCTCACGCGGCGAAGTGGCGATCACGCCCATGCTGGCCAAGGCGCTGGCCGAGAACCTTGGGCGCGGTGAGCAAAGCTTGATCTTTCTTAATCGGCGGGGCTTTGCGCCGGTCTTGGCATGCCGCCGTTGTGGCAAGTCGGTCACTTGCCCGCAGTGTTCGATTAGCCTGACTTTTCACCAAGAAGCCCAAGGCGCGGGCTGGCTGCGTTGCCACCTTTGTGGTCATGGGCAGCGCCCGCCAAAGACTTGTCTTGATACTGCCTGTGGCCATGGGGTCCTCAGACTTTTGGGTACCGGCACCCAGCGTCTCGAAGACGAGGTCAAGCAACTCTTGCCCCGAGCTCGTGTTAAACGCGTCGATCGCGATGTGACGTCGGGCACTCACGCTCATGCTTTTCACGAAGAGCTGGGCAATGACATGCGTGCGGGTAAAATCGACATATTGGTGGGCACGCAAATGCTTGCCAAAGGTTTAGATTTTCCAGATCTGACTTTGGTGGGCGTGATTAATGCCGATGCTTCGCTGGCCTTTCCTGATTTTCGCGCCGAAGAGCGCGCCTTCCAGCTTTTGGTTCAAGTAGCCGGTCGAGCCGGTCGGGCGGCCAAGCCAGGGCGGGTCATTATTCAGACCCGCCAAAGTGAGCATCCGGTCTTAGTCGCCGCAGCCCGTCAGGATTTTGAAGCTTTTTTCAATGACCGCGCTGAAGAGCGCAAAGAATTGCGTTTTCCGCCCTTTGCTCGGGCTGCCTCGCTCACATTGCGCTCGCTCGACAAAGACAAGGCATTGGCCGCTGCTCAAGCCCTAGGTCGCGATCTTGATGCCGATCGAAAGAAGCGCGGCCTGGCCTGCGAGATCCTGGGGCCTGCCCCTTGCCCCCTGGTGCAGATCAAAGGCTGGTGGCGCTATCGTCTCTTAGTGCGTTCACCCCGGGTCAAAGATCTGCACCAACTGCTAATGCCTCAGGCGTTTGGCTTTAAAAAAGCAGGTGTTTTCATGGCTGTGGACATTGATCCCGTGAGCTTTTTATAAGTTATACTGGCCTGTCTTTTTTTTAGGTTTCGCGTGGCTCTCACGATCGTCAAATACCCTAATCCTATCCTGCGCAAGAAGACCGCGCTGGTGGACCCCAAAGATCCCAAGCTGCCCAAGCTGGTAGCTGAGATGTTTGCAGCTATGTACCTAGCCGAGGGCGTGGGCTTAGCGGCTAATCAAGTGGGCTTAGACCTTCGCCTTGCCGTGATGGATTGCTCTGCGGGCGAAGATCCTGAAGCCAAGTTGGTGCTGATCAATCCTGAGATAATTGAATTGAAGGGCGAAGTCGAGGAAGAAGAGGGCTGCCTCTCGTTTCCGGGCTTGCGCGCTAAGGTCAAGCGGGCTGAATGGGCGCGGGCGAAAGCTCAAGATCTCAAAGGGAAGCATTTTGAAATCGCAGGCGATGGTTTGCTGGGTAAAGCCTTGCAGCATGAGATTGACCATCTCGAAGGCCGTATCTTTGTAGACCGCTTGAGCCTATTGCAGCGTGCTTTGATTGCTGGCAAATTAAAAGAAATGAAGGCTGACTTTAAATTAAAGAGTCACGCTTGAGTCTCAAACTGGTCTTTATGGGCAGCGGCCCCTTTGCATTGGCTTCACTTGAAGCTCTGGCAAGCTCAGGGCATGAAATTAAATTGTTGGTCTGTCAGCCTGATCGGCCCAAAGGTCGGGGCCATCAAGTGCAAGAGCCTGAGGTCAAAACCTGGGCACGTGCTAAGAATATTGAAGTTTATCAGCCTGAGAAATCCAAAGCCCCTGAAGCTATCGAGCGCATCAATCAAGTCGCTGCTGATTTGCACGTGGTGGTTTCGTTTGGGCAAATTCTTCCCGCAGCCCTGCTCGATGCGCCGCGTTTAGGTGCTGTGAATATTCACGGCTCCTTGCTGCCTAAGTATCGGGGGGCTGCGCCCATTGAATGGGCCATTGCCAAGGGCGAGCACGAGACCGGGGTTTGCAGCCAGCGTATGGTGAGTAAGCTCGACGCGGGGGCGCTTTATCTCAGTCGCAAAATCGCCATTGGCCCCAACGACCAGGGGCCTGATCTGCACCTCAGTTTGGCTAGCCTGGGCGCCCAGATCTTGCTTGAAACGCTGGCGGGCCTTGAGGCAGGCAAGTTAAAAGCTATTGAACAAGATGAAAGCCAAGCCACCTACGCGCCCCTGCTCAAAAAGGCCGATGGGGCTGTTGATTTCAGCCTTAGTGCGGCTGAGCTGCATAGGCGTTGGCGGGCCTTTGTGAAAAGGCCTGGATTTTTCATGGTCAGGGCAGGCTTGAGTTTCAAAGTCCTAAGCCTGACCATAGGTGAGCCCGCTAGCCAGGCAGTGCCTGGGCAGGCCCGTGACGAGAGTGAGCGGGGTTATCGCATCGCTTGTGGTCAAGGTCAGAGCATCTGGCTCGAGAGACTCTTGCCGCCAGCCGGCAAGCCCATGGCCGCAGTTGAATTCGCTCGCGGTCATCGGCTGCCCAATGATGCCCTTTGGCTAACCCCTCGTTTCGAGGCTTGATCGGTGAGTTCCAACCAAGACATGCAGAGCGGATCGTTAAGCGCTGATAGCGCTGGCAATTTGCGCCGTCATGACCGCTTTGATCTGGCCACCAAGATTAAGTATAAGGTCATCAATCGCCAGGTGGTCGAAGAGCTGGTGGACCGCAAGACTTTCTTAGATGATGGCAAGTCGGTCAACATTAGTCTCAGCGGTGTGTCGATCCATACCGAGGTGCCGCTGCGCAAAGGCGATTTTCTCAAGGTCGAGCTGACCTTGCCCACCATGCACCGCGCGACGCGCGCCCTGGCCGAAGTGATGTGGGCTGAGCCTCGTGACGGTCGCAATGCCGCAGGGATACGGTTTTTGATCATTCTGAATGAAGCCGACGACAATAGTGTTCGTCGTTTTCTAGAGTCCATGGCCCAAGCCGAGAAAGGAAATGCATGAGCCCCCTAGCTGTTGAAAAAAGAAAATTCGATCGCGTCGAAGCTCACATTCCCATCAGTTTTCGTTTGTTAAAGTCGGTCGATCAGCGCGAGCCTCAAGAACTGGGCCTCTCGCGTGATCTCTCGCTGGGTGGCTTAGGTTTGGCTTCGCCCGTCGAGTTGCATCCTGCTGACATTCTCAAGATTGATATGATGAACATCGTTGAGCAACCCGTCAGCACTCACGCCGAAGTGGCCTGGGTGCGTAAGGTTGAAGATGGCTTTTTGGCCGGTATCCGGTTTCTCAGCATGCGCAATTCTGAGAGCGAAAAACTGCATGAGTTTATGAGTACTGAAAAGGCTATCTGAGCTAAGTTACAAAATTTAAAGGGCGGCGCAAGCCGCCCTTTTTTTATCCCGGCCCTCGCGCTGGGACTACGCAGCGAAGCACATTCTGATGGCACAAAACCCACCCACGCCAGGTCGAGAGGCGGGTCACAGCTCGGTCCGCGAATTGGCGGCTCGCGCCTTAGCCCGTCTTGACAACGGTGAAAGCCGCGCTCGCGAATGCGTCGATGAGACGCTACGCCAGCATCATTTGTCGCGCGAAGACCAAGGGCTTTTTCAAGAATTGGTCTACGGCAGCCTGCGCACTCGCGCCTTTATTGACTATCAACTTTCTCGCGTGTCTCATCGCCCCTTGGATCAATTGGCGCCTTGGGTGCGCCCCTTGTTGCGCGTGGCTGGCCACCAAATTCTCTATTTAGATCGGGTTCCTGCGGCAGCCGCGGTTGACGAAGCAACAGAAATTGCTCGCGTCCAGGGTCATGAAGGCGTGGCCAAATTTGTCAATGGCGTGCTGCGCGAGCTGGCCCGCCTTAAATTAGAAGATAAGCTCGCTCCTTTGCCGCTTGATCCCGCCGCTCGACTCGCCATCAGCAGCTCGCACCCCATGTGGATGGCCGAGCGTCTCATCGACCGCTATGGCTATGAGCGGGCCGAAGCAGCTCTCGCAGCCAGCAATCAAGCGCCTTTAATGACCCTGCGTTGTAATCTCTCACGTTTGACACGCGAAGATCTGATGACCCGCTTGAACCAGGCGGGCCTCAAAGCCGATGCTTGCGCCTATTCACCCGGCGGCGTCTACGTCACCGGCGCTCATGATGCCCGGCGTTTGCCTGGCTATACCGAAAATGATTTTGTGGTGCAAGACGAGAGTTCGCAGGTGGTTACGCAGCTTTTGGGGGTGGCCCCAGGTTGGAATGTGGCCGATGTTTGCGCAGCACCGGGGGGCAAGACTCTGCATTTGGCAGAACTGGTTGGGCCTGAGGGCCGGGTTTATGGCTTTGACCGCAAGAGTCAGGCCATTGATAAGTTGCAAACCCTGACCCGGCGCCATCATCTCGATCAAGTGAGCTTAGAGCCGCGCGATGCTCAGTTTCCGCGGCCCGATTTGATGGGCCGCTTAGAGGGCGTGCTGCTCGATGCGCCCTGTTCAGGTTTAGGGGTCCTCAGGCGAAGAATGGAAGCCCGTTGGCAAGTACGCCCCGACACCCTGCGCCACCAAGCCGAACGCCAATTGCGCATGCTGATTGCCAGCGCCGAATATTTAGTGGAAGGCGGAGTTTTGCTTTATGCGGCTTGCACGTGGATAGAAGAAGAAACCGAAGAAATCGTCGATCGTTTCTTAGCTGCCCGGCCCGACTTTGCTTTTGAGCGGGCTGAGAAATTTTTGCATCGGGATCTATGCTCGCCCGAAGGCTACATGCGTGTGCTACCCGGCGAATTTGGCATGGACGGATTTTTTGCTGCAAGGTTCAGGAGGACGCGATGAGCGATAAAGATAACACCGTCGTCATCCCGCTCACGCATGCCCGTGCGTTAGACTTGTTTGACGCGTATTTTGGAAACCACTTAGACCGCGCCCAAATTCGCTCATTTCACGCGCATATCAATGATTGTGAAGACTGCCAATTGCGCATACGAGTTCTCAGGGCCAGCCTGCACGTGCCTAGCACACGCGTCACCGAGCGCAGCAGCATGCAAGACCGCGAAAAATTCGAGCGCACCCTCTACCGCAACCGCATCATGATGCTGGCGATTGTGGTGATCTTGGCGATGTTCTTCTTTTTCTTTAGATTAAAGCTGGGAT
>CAZFUM010000088.1:0-10199 GCA_964521965.1 uncultured bacterium
TCAAGCAAGCCATGGCCAAGGGCGCCGTACTTGTTTTGAGTGAAAAAAAGATTCAAGGCAAGGCTGCCTGGCTCGCTTGCCCGCCCAGCCGCTCGCGTCACGTTTGGGCCAAGCTTTGCTCGCGTTACTATGGCGAGCCAGCTTGGGAACTCTTTATGGCGGGCATCACGGGGACCAATGGCAAGACCACGACCGCTTATCTTAGCCGCTCGCTGCTGCAGCTGGGTTTGGGCAAAGGCGCGTCACTCATCGGCACGGTTGAGTACCGTGTGGGTGGGGAAGCGCGCGAGGCTCGTAACACCACGCCGGGCTCGCTTGAATTGGCGCAAATCGCAGCTGAAGCCTGGGCTGCAGGCGATCGATCGCTAGTAATGGAAGTCAGTTCGCATGCCTTAGATCAGCAGCGCGTGGATGGCCTGGCTTTTGACGTCGCGGTCTTTAGCAATTTGACGCAAGACCATTTGGATTATCACAAAACGTTAAGCGCCTATGGCGCCGCCAAAGCGCAGCTCTTTGGTCTGCTCAAACCCGCTGGCATGGCAGCTCTCAATGCAGATGATCCGGCCTGGAAGCGCATGGACCAAGCCAGGCCCAAAGGCACCCGTCGCTTGCTTTACAGTGCTGCGGGCAAAGCCGCCGACCTCAAGGCCAGCGATCTGCGCTTTTCTACCCAGGGTAGCCGCTTTACAGCCAGCTATCAGGGCCAAAAGGCCAAAGTCAATTTAAGACTGCCGGGGCGTTTTAACATTAGCAATGCCTTGGCAGCTCTTAGCATTGCGATTGCGGCGGGTATTCCCTTTAAGAAAGCGGCCGGCTTGTTGGCTCAGTGCGAGACCCCACCCGGCCGCTTTGAGAGCGTCAACGAAGGCCAGGCTTTTGGCGTCATTGTCGACTATGCCCACACGCCCGATGCCTTGCAGCGTTTGCTTGAGACGGCGCGCGAGATCACGCCGGGCCGCTTGATTGCAGTTTTTGGCTGCGGCGGTGATCGCGACCGCAGTAAGCGGCCCAAGATGGGCGCCATTGCTGCAAAACGCGCGGATCTCTGCATCATCACCTCAGACAATCCGCGCAGTGAAGATCCCGAAGCCATCATCGATGAGGTCTATGCTGGGGTACCGCCGCAGGGCGCCGTGCACACCGTGCTGCGTTTAGCTGATCGCAGTCGAGCCATTCGCCGCGCCATCAAGGTGGCGCGTAAAGGCGACTGTGTGCTGATCGCAGGTAAGGGACATGAGGACTACCAGATCGTGGGCAAGAAAAAGCACCCCTTCAGCGATCGCGACGAGGCCCGGGCGGCCTTGAGCGAATACGGGGCCTAAGCGTGTACCCCATGTCGGCTTTTCGCCTTGCGGCAGGCCTTCAAGGCCGCCTGATCGAGAGGGGCTCAGGGCGCGTATATCAAGATGTCAGCATCGATAGCCGAACTTGCCCCCCAGGCGCGCTTTTTATTGCCATTCAGGCCAAGCGGAGTGGCGAGGCATTTTTTAGCGATGCCTTGGCCCAAGGCGCGGGCGCATTGGCAGGCCGTCGCTTTAGCCGTCAGGTGAAAGCTTGGGCCAAAAAACGTGGGGCAGCACTGATTCAAGTGAGGCATGGCCTGACCGCGCTACATAGCTTGGCTCGCGATCAACGCAGCTTTTTGCGTGGGCCCGTGGTGGCCATCACCGGCAGCAATGGTAAGACCGGCGCCAAAGCACTGCTGGCTCATCTGCTTGCAAAGCGTGGGCCGGTCTTGGCCACACGCGGCAACTTGAACAATCACTTGGGCCTGCCCTTGACCCTGCTCTCAGCCCGACCGGGCCAGTGGGCCTCGGTGCTCGAACTGGGCATGAACCATGCCGGCGAGCTGGCCGGGCTTTCAAAGCTCTGCAAGCCTGATGTTGGCGTAGAACTCATGGTGGGAGATGCGCATCACGCTTATTTTAAGAGCCGGGCTGAAATTGCAGCTGCTAAAAGGGAACTCTTAAGCGCCATGCCATCGAGCTCATTAGCCCTGGTTAACGCTGATGATGCCTACACCTTGGCTATGGGTCAAAATTTTGGCGGGCGTTGGAAGAGCTTCGGGCTCTCTTCGCAGGCTGATTTGCGCGGCTCCCAGGTACGTGACCAGGGTGCGCGTGGCATGACTTTGATATTGAATTGGCAGGGCCGAAAGCGCCTCGTGCGCATGCAGCAAGGCGGCGTGCCCAGCTTGCGTAAGGCCTTGGCTGCAGCCTGTGCTGCTTTGGTATTAGGCTTAGAGCTGGATGAAGTGGCAGTCGGCCTGGCCAGCTATCGCGAAGTTTTGCCAGGGCGCCTTGAATTGCTAAAGCGTCACGGGCGCACCTTCATCGTCGATGCTTATAATGCCAGCCCTCAGTCGATGGCTGCGGCCCTGGACTATTTGGCCAAGTCAGCGCCGGCAGAGAAGCGTTACGCCGCGCTGGGCGAAATGCGCGAGTTGGGGCGGCTCACGCGCTCAGCCCACACTCAGCTTGGCCACTTGGCCCGCCACGCGGGCGTCAGCCGTTTGTTGACCCTGGGTCAGGGCGCCCAGTCGGCCGCTCGCAGCTTTGGCAAGGGATCACTGGCTTTAGGCCTTGATCAAGTCGCGCTGGGCGCTGCTTGGCTGGGCGCCGTGGCCCCGCAAGGTTCGTGGATCCTCTTGAAAGGCTCGCGCGCGTCGCGCATCGAGCGTTTGCTTGAATCTTGGCCCCTGGGCCTTTAACCGCAAGGAGGCGTTTTGCTCTACGAATGGTTGTTTCCTCTCAGTGAGAGCTTTCACGCTTTTAACGTTTTTCGCTACGTCACCTTTCGTGCGGTTTATGCAGCGCTGACGGCCTTTCTGCTTTCGCTCTTGTTGGGGCCTATGTTGATTCGGTTTCTCACGCGTTTGAAGATTGGCCAGGCTGTGCGAAGCGATGGACCCCAAACGCACCTTAAAAAGGCGGGCACGCCGACCATGGGCGGGCTGCTGATTGTGTGGACCCTCTTGGTCTCAACCCTGCTTTGGGCCCGATTAGACAACCGTTTTGTGTGGATTAGCATTGCTGCTGTGGCGTGGTTTGGCTTTGTAGGCTTTGCCGATGATTTCAAGAAAATGGCTTTGAAGAATTCAAAAGGATTATCGGTTTTATCCAAGTTGCTGCTGCAAATTTTGGGTGCGGCGGGCGTGATGGCTGCGGTGATCAACACTGCGCCTGACGGTTGGCCCCTGACCACGGCGTTAAATTTGCCTTTGGTGAAAGACCCTTTGCTGCTGCACCCCGCGGTTTACTTTGCGTTCGGAGCCTTTGTCATCGTGGGCTGTTGCAATGGCGTTAATTTCACCGATGGCCTAGATGGCCTGGCCATTGGCAGCGCGGCCTTTGTTACCGTGACCTTTGCGGCCTTCACCTATCTCATAGGACACGCCAAAGTTTCGGGCTATCTCTTGGTTCCTCACGTGCCAGACCTCGGTGAGGCGGCCGTGGTTTGCTCAGGCCTCTTAGGCTCTTGCCTGGGCTTTCTTTGGTTTAATGCCCATCCGGCCCAAGTATTCATGGGCGACACAGGCTCATTAGCCCTGGGCGGTTTCTTTGGGACCATCGCGGTGCTGGCCAAGCAAGAACTCTTGCTGG
The DNA here is from genome assembly GCA_964521965.1 of uncultured bacterium. Taxonomy (GTDB): domain Bacteria; phylum Oederibacteriota; class JAJYGY01; order JAJYGY01; family DAIDJD01; genus CAZFUM01. The sequence goes on from CAZFUM010000088.1 coordinate 3,603, forward strand.
CCGTGGTGGGTGCTATTTTTGTGGTCGAGGTGCTCTCGGTCATCATTCAAGTGGCTAGTTTTAAGACGACCGGCAAACGTGTTTTTCGAATGGCGCCTATTCATCATCACTTTGAGCTTAAAGGCATCTCAGAGTCGAAGCTCATCGTGCGTTTTTGGATCGTGGCAGCGCTGCTCATGATGGCAGCGCTTTCGACCTTGAAACTCCGCTAAGGCAGGCCAAGCGTGGGCGAGGCAGCGAAACTCAACGTGAAGTCAGCCCTGATCTTAGGGTTGGGGCGCAGCGGCCTGTCGGCCGCTCGAGCCTTGCTTCGTCGCGGGACGACAGTCTGTTTTAGCGATATCAAGAGCGAAGCCGAGTTGGGTGACTATGTCAGTCAAGCCCGCGACTTGGGCGTTGAAATAGCCTTGGGCAGTCCGGCCAATCATTTGCTGCAAGGCAGGGATTTAGTGCTGCTTTCGCCCGGCGTGCCCGGCAGCCTGGATATCGTGCAGGCTGCGCGCCAGCAGGGCATTCGCGTGATGGGCGAGATTGAGTTGGCATTTGAGATGGCGCCTCGCAAGTGGGCTGCGGTCACTGGCACCAATGGCAAGACGACCACGACGGCATGGCTAGCCGCCATGTTTGAGGCTGCGGGGGCCGACTTTTTGCTGGGCGGAAATATCGGCCAGGGCTTGGCGGATCGCATCGACGACTCAACTGAGGCTGCGTGGGTTGTGGCTGAGCTTTCGAGCTTTCAACTCGAAGAAACGATCGATTTTTCACCTCGCGTGGCTGTCATCACCAACCTGACGCCCGATCATCTCGATCGTTACTCGGATATGGCGGCCTATGCTGCGGCCAAGGCGCGCATCTTTGCGCAGCAGAGTCCGACGGACGATTTGATTTTGAACGGCATGGATACCGCCACCCTGGCACTGGCCTTGCCCGCTCGCTCGCGTAAATTACTTTTTCATCGCGAGGCTGAGGTTGAGCAGGGCGCCTGGGTGCGCAGTGGCCGAATTTGCTATCGCCTGCAGCCTGGGCCTTCCACCGAGCTGCTGCTCGTGAGCGAACTGAGCCTACCTGGCCCGCACAATCTCGAAAATGCGATGGCTGCCGCCTTGGCGGCCCTGGCAGCGGGTCTCGACCCGATCGCTGTGGCAGGCGCCTTGCGAGAGTTTAAAGGTGTCGAGCACCGCTTAGAGCCCTGCGGTGAAGTTTCGGGTGTGCGCTTTATCAACGATAGCAAAGCCACTAATGTTGATTCGGTTGACAAGGCTCTCAAGAGTTTTCAGGCGCCGCTTCACATGATCATGGGTGGCCGTGACAAAGCGGGCGACTTTGGTGCTTTGGCCCCACTCATGAAGGGCGTTAAGCGCCTGATTTTGATCGGCGAAGCAGCTGACAAAATTGAAAGCCAGTTGGCGAGCCACGTTCGCTGCCAGAGAGCGGCTAGCATGCAAGAGGCTGTACGCATGGGGCTCGATGGCGCCGAAGCCGGCGATATCGTCTTGCTTTCGCCAGCCTGCGCTAGCTTTGACATGTTTAAGAACTATGAGCATCGTGGGCAGGTTTTTAAAGAAGCGGTACAGTCCCTCGAACCGAAGGAGCAGCTGCGATGAGTTTGAGCGCAAGGCGCGCCGACGCACCGGTTGACCTTGGCCTGGCCTGGGCGACCATCTTGCTCTTGGCCTGTGGTTTGCTGCTGATTTATTCAACCAGCTATGTGCTGGCCATGTCGCGCATGAATGACCCTTATCACTACATTAAGAAGCAATTGATGTTTGTGGGCATGGGCCTTGGGGTCGGTCTCTATCTGATGAAGACGCCCAGCGAGACCCTGCGCCGTTATAGCGGCCCAGCCTTGGCGCTGGTCTTGGGTATGTTGGCCTTGGTGCTTATCCCGGGCATTGGCAAGGTGGCGGGCGGTGCGCGTCGTTGGTTGGGAGCAGGGCCATTGCGTTTTCAACCCTCTGAGCTAGCCAAGATCGCCTTGGTGCTATTTGTGGCTAATCGGCTTTCGCATCCTGGCGAAGGGGCCAAGCTATGGCTGCGCGGAAAGCAAGGCGCCATGCTCGCCATCGCCGCAGCCGCCGGCCTCACCCTGCTTGAGCCTGACTTTGGCTCGGCCGTGATGTTGACTCTGATTGGCGTGTCGCTCCTTTATGTCTCAGGGATAAATCTTAAGACCCTTTGGATTTCGGCCCTGGCTTTGCTGCCCTTGGCAGCCTTTTTTATCATTCGTTCGCCCTATCGCATGCGCCGCGTGACGACATTCTTTGACCCCTGGGCTGACCCAAATGGCGCTGGTTTTCAAATCGTGCATTCGATGATGGCTTTTGGATCGGGTGGCGTGAGCGGTGAGGGTCTGGGGCAAGGCAAACAGAAGCTCTTTTACCTGCCTGAACCCCATACTGATTTCATCTTCGCCACAGCGGGCGAAGAATTTGGCCTGGTGGGCTGCCTCACGCTTTTGGCCATCATGATGGTTTTTCTTTGGCGGGGTCTGGCCATTGCTCTGCGCAATCAAGATGAGTTTAAGAAATACGCGGCACTAGGCTTGAGCGTTTATCTTGGGCTGCAAATGGTCGTGAACCTTTTTGTGGTCTTGGGCCTAGCGCCCACCAAGGGCTCGACCATGCCGTTCTTGAGTTCAGGGGGCTCGTCGCTGGTGGTGAACTTGATGGCGGTGGGTCTCTTGCTCAATTTTTCTCGCCGCAGCGAAGGGGCGAGAGAGTGAGCCCCTTGCTTTTTATAACGGGTGGGGGTACGGGCGGGCATGTGTCGCCGGGCTTGGCCGTGGCGCAAGCCTGGGGCAAGCGCTACGGTCGCCAGAGCTTGGCCTGGGTGGGCCAAGCGGGTGCGATCGAAGAGCGTATGGTCAAAGCCGAGGGACTGACTTTTCATGCGGTTGATTCTGCCAAATTGCGGCGCAGCTTTAGCCTTAGCAATCTCGCTCTGCCCTTGCGCGTCGGTCGCGGTTTCTTGCAGGCCCGCAAGCTGCTCAAGCAGCGCAAGCCGAACGTCGTCTTGATGGTGGGGGGCTTTGCGGGCCTGCCTCTGTCGCTGGCAGCTGGCTTGATGAAGGTGCCCTTGGTGACCTTAGATCTCGATGCCAGCCGTGGCTTGGCTAATCAAATCGCAGCTCGCTTTGCTTGGCCCCGCTGCCATGCCTGGCCTCATGGCGCGCTGCCCCTGGGTGAGCAGCTTACTGGCAATCCGGTGCGCTTCGCCAAGCTGCCGGCGCGCGCATCGGCTCGCAAGCACTTGGGTCTGCCAGCCCGTGGCCCCGTACTTTTGGTCATGCCAGGTTCTGGCGCAGCCCATAGCATCAATCTTGCGTTGGCCGCTGCACTGCCGCGTCTTAAGAAGGCTTGCCCCCACTTGGCCTTGTTCTGGATGTGTGGGTCTAAAGATCTCGGCGCCTGTCAGGCGGCACTCAAGGCTTCAGGCCTGGCGGGCAAGGCAGTGGCTTTTATCGAGCGCGTAGATCAAGCCTATGCAGCCAGCAACGCGCTGCTCACGCGTGCGGGATCGTCCATGCTGGCAGAGTTAGCGTCTGTTGGGCTGCCCAGTTTGCTGGTGCCTTATCCTTACGCAGCGCGTGACCATCAGCGCCATAACGCCGAGGCTTTTGCCAAAGCTGGTGCAGCGGCCGTGCTGCTCGACCACCAGCTTGAACCCTCGGTGCTTGCAGGCGCGCTTGTGAAGCTACTCAAGGGTGGCCCGGCCGTGAAGCGCATGGGCCAGGCCGCTAAAAAACTTTCGCGGCCTGACGCGGCCCAAAAACTCTTGCAAGCGTTGCAAAGTGCCATGGGAGCCAAGCGTGTTTAAGAAGTTGATGAAACTTCATTTTGTGGGTGTGGGCGGTTCAGGCATGTCAGGCATTGCCGAGGTGCTGCTGAATTTGGGTTATCCCGTGAGCGGCTCTGACAAAAAAGCCTCCGATGTCACTGAACGCCTCAAGCGCCTGGGCGCAAAAATCTTTGAAGGCCATGCCGCGGCCCAAGTCGAAGGCGCCGATGCGGTGGTGATTAGCAATGCCGTACCTGAGACCAATCCTGAGGTGCTTGAAGCCCGGCGGCGCAAGATTCCTGTGATACCGCGCGCAGAAATGCTCAATGAGCTGATGCGTCTGAAATACGGCATCTGTGTGGCAGGCACGCACGGCAAGACCACGACATCGTCGATGACCGGGCTGGTGCTGGCGGAAGGCGGGCTTGATCCGACTTTGGTCATTGGCGGCGTGCTCGACGCCTTGGGCGGTAGCAATACCCTGATGGGCAAGGGCGACTATTTTGTGGTCGAGGCCTGCGAGGCCTATGGATCTTTCTTGCACCTGACGCCTTCGGTGTGCGTGGTGACTAATATTGACAACGATCACCTCGACCACTATCTCAATATGGATAACCTTCGTGATGCTTTCGTGAAGTTTGTCAACAGCATGCCTTTTTACGGCTTTGCGCTAGTTTGTGGGGATGATCCTGAAGTTCAGCGAATCATGCCACGCCTGACGCGTCGTATCGTTAGCTATGGTTTTGGCGACAAGAACGACATCTATGCGCGGGTCGAGCGGCAAGCCGGCTTGACCACGTCTTTTAAAGTCTATCGGGGCGGCCAAGAATTGGGCCTGGCCGAGGTTAGCTTGCCGGGGCGGCATAACATTCTTAATGCCTTGGCAGCCATAGGCGTGGGGCTTGAGCTGGGCCTGGATTTTGCATCTTGCCAGCGCGGTCTGCAGCGATTCACCGGCGTGCGCCGCCGCTTTCAGGTTAAGGGCGAGGCTGGGGGAGTCATGGTGGTGGACGATTACGCGCATCACCCCACCGAGGTCGAAGCCACGCTTGAAGCTGCTCGCGATGCCTTGAAAGGCAAGGCCGGGCGTTTGGTGGTGGCCTTCCAGCCTCATCTTTACAGCCGCACTCAGCTGCTTTATCGAGATTTTGCCAGGGTCTTGGGCAGCGCCGACGAAATCTACCTGGCGGGCATTTACCCGGCGCGCGAGACGCCGATTCCTGGCGTGAGCAGCCAGTTGATATACGACCTCTTGCAAGAGGCCGGCAAGTCTGTTCACTACCATTTCGATCCCACTGAAATGAAAGGCAAACTGCTGGCTGCACTTCAGCCCGGCGATCTTTTCATGACCATGGGCGCTGGCAGCCTCGACAAGCTAGGCGAAGAGGTGCTGGCTGATCTCAAGGCGCGGCCCGCGTGAGCGACTGGTCTGCCTTGGCCCAGAAGCTGGGCCTGAAGCTCAAGCTGGCCGAGCCTTTGGCCCGCTATACCAGTTTTAAGATCGGAGGCCCTGCCGAGGCGCTCGCGCTACCTGCGCAGCAGGCTGATCTTGATGCCTGTTTGGATTTTGCCAAGGCTCAGGGTTTGAGGCCCTTCTTTTTAGCCGGCGGTACCAATCTCCTGATTCGCGATGGGGGTGTGAAAGGGCTGGTGATTAAGCTCGACGGCGAGTTTAAAGATTTCAAGATCGACGGTACGCATGTTCACGCTGGGGCGGGCATGAACCTAGCTCTTCTAGCCAAGAAATGCGCGGTCGCCGGATTAAGTGGGCTCGAATTTGCCGTGGGCATACCTGGCTCACTGGGTGGGGGCTTGATCATGAATGCCGGCGCCCATGGTGGTGAACTCAAAGACGTGGTGCAGCGCATCGGATTGCTGCGCGATGGCAAGCTCTTAGAAATATCGTCTGATCAGGCAGGCTTTAAGTATCGGGATAGCGCTTTTAAGAATAGTGGCGACCTCCTGCTTTGGGCTGAGCTTGAACTCAAGCCAGGCAAGCAAGATGAAATGGAAAAGGTCATGGACGAAGTACTTAGCCAGCGGCGAGCCACTCAGCCCATCGAGCTACCGAATGCCGGTTGTGTGTTCAAGAATCCGGCGGGCGATGCGGCAGGTCGCATGATCGAAGCGTGTGGGCTCAAGGGCCAGAAATTGGGTGGGGCCCAGATTTCTGACAAGCACGCCAATTTCGTGGTGAATGTCGGGGGCGCCAAAGCCAGTGATGTGCTGGGACTGATGGACCAGGCGCGCCAGGCCGTGCGTGAAAAGTTCGGCGTTGAGCTGCAAAACGAAGTTCTTATCGTGGGTGAAGAAGCGTGAAATTCGATCCCAAAAAACACCGCGTCGCCCTCTTGGTGGGCGGTTGGTCTGGCGAGCGCAGCATTAGCCTGCGCTCGGGCCAAGGTATTGCGACTGAGGCCAAGCGCCTGGGCTGGAAGCTGAGCGTCCTCGACTTAGTGCCGGACGCTAGCATGCCCGTGGCGCCTCGGGCCACACCGCGCTGGGCAGGGCGTTGCAGCTTGAGCCAGCTCTTGCCGCGCCTCAAGCGTGATCGTATTGATATTGTCTTTGTCTGTCTCCATGGTGCCTTTGGTGAGGATGGTCGCCTGCAAGGCTTGCTTGAAATGGCAGGTCTGCCTTATAGCGGCTCGACGGCTTTGTCGTCGACCCTGGCTATGAATAAGCATTTGGCCAAGCAAGTCTTTATTGATGCGGGCTTACCCGTGGCCGAGGGCATGGTGGCCCGCCTGGGCATGGCCGCCCCCAAACTCAAATTGCCTTTAGTCGTGAAGCCATCCGATGCGGGCTCTGCTCTCGGCG
>CAZFUM010000089.1:0-10156 GCA_964521965.1 uncultured bacterium
TACGGCCAAGGCGCCCATAATGGAAGCGCGCGCTAAGGCGAGCGTGGCCAAGGCTTCCCCCTTGACCACGCTGCTCGAGAGATCGATCAGCGCCGCGGACATCAAGGCCGCAAAAAAGCGGGGCGTGGGTAAGGCGGAGCTGGAGCTTTTGGAAAGCAAGCTCCTGCTTTCCGAATCGATGAGAAAAGCCAAAGAAAAAGATCCGGAGACCGTGACGAAGGCGCAGGAAAAAGACCAGGGCGATGACCCGGCCCGTGTGGTGGTGATCAACTTTGGCTTTGAGTCGAAGATCTATATGATCACCTCGATCACGAATCTGACCTTGTCAATGGGCTACGCGCGCTTTGAGGTGAAATTTAAAGACGCCAGCAAGACCTACACTCTGGCGTTCTCCAGCAGCGATGATTCCTTCTCGCCGAAAATGGAGATGAACGCGGCGACGTTGGCGCTATTTGAGCTGTTGAAGAGCACTCAGCACTACGCGCTGGCGGTCAGCATCAAAGATCCGAATAGCTTTCAGAAGGGCCATTGGGAACAAGACGGTAAAATTATTTATCCCATGGCCAGTGAGACCCATCCCTCGACCTATGGGGGCCTCTACATGGAATTCGTGCCGGTGCCATAAGTCGGCTCTCATCTAACGACAAAAAGCCCGGGGTTTTGGCCCCGGGCTTTTCTATTTTAGCTGAAGAACTTTTTGATCTTGCCCATGAAGCCAGGTCCTGATCCGCTCGAGCCTGACCTTCCTTGGCCTGGACGCGAGCTCCCGCCGCGGTAGTTGCTGCGGCCAGCGCTGCTGCTGCGGCGCGGGGGGCGATCACCCGCAGGTGTCGTGCTGCTCGTGCTGCGCACCTCGCCTTGGCGGGTGGGGTAGTTGCGGTCTTTGCCTGCTTCAGGCCGGCCTTCACTTCGAGCAGGGCCACGATCATCGCGCCGTGGGCCACGGCTGGGGCCACGACTTGGGCCACGGCTCTCACTGCGTTGGCTATCGCGCTGCCAAGGCCGTGTCGAGCTTGAGGCTGCGCCTGAAGCTGAACTTGTAGCGCTGCTAGGACTGCTGGGGCGGCGGGGCCGATCAAAACGGTCGTTGCGGCGCGGGGCACTATCACTGCGGGGGCCTTGGCTGCTGCGGTCGTCGCGGCGTGGGCCGCTGCTGCCACGGTCATCACGGCGTGGGCTAGGGCCGCCGCGGCTATCGCGGCGCGGGCCCTGGCTGCGGCTGTCACGGCGTGGGCCGCTGCTACGGTTTTCAAAGCGAGGTGCGCGATTTTCTCGCGGGGCATCTTGGCCTGCGCGCGTTTCGTGAGGCACGTGCATGGCAGGCAGCACTTGAGCATGCGTCTGAGATGCCGGCGCGTGTGCGCCTAAGGGTGAAGGCGCAAAGGCGATGGTTTGTTTGATAAGCCTTTCGATGTCGCGCAGCGAACCCTTTTCATCAGACGAGCAAAATGAGATGGCTTGGCCATCTCGGCCTGCGCGGGCGGTGCGGCCAATGCGATGTATATAGGCCTCGGGTTCAACCGGTAAATCAAAATTGATGACATGCGAAACGCCGGGAATGTCTAGGCCGCGGGCGGCAATGTCTGTGGCGACCAGCACGCGAAGACTGCCCGAACGAAAAGAACGCAGGGCGCGCTCACGCTGGCTCTGCGACTTGTTGCCGTGAATCGCCGCCGCGCCAATTTGCAGTCGTTCTAAGCCTTCGGTGACGCGGTCAGCGCCATGCTTGGTGCGGGTGAAGACGAGGGCTTGAAAAATACCTTGGCCTTCGAGCAGCTTGACGAGCAGATCACGCTTGCGGCTTTTTTCAATCATGATGACCGATTGGGTGATACGTTCGACCGTGGTGCTTTGGGGCGAGACTTCAACACGCACCGCGTCGCGCAGCAGTTCGGCCGAGAGGGTAGCAATGGGGCCCGGCATGGTAGCGCTGAATAGTAGGGTTTGGCGGCGCAGGGGCAAGTCGGCCACGATCTTGCGAATAGGTGCAATGAAACCCATGTCGAGCATGCGGTCAGCTTCGTCTAGCACCAAGGTCGAAACATGGGCCAATTTGGCGTGGCGCTGTTGCATGAGATCCATGAGGCGGCCAGGGGTGGCAATGAGCACATCGAGGCCATGGCGCAAAGCTCGAATCTGCTTTTCAAAGCCCACACCGCCATAGATCGCGGCGATGCTCAGGTTCATGTGGCGGCCATAGCGTTTGAAGCTGGTTTCGATCTGGGCTGCGAGCTCGCGAGTGGGGCAGAGCACGAGTACCCGGCAATGGCTGGGTTCAGGGCGTCCTGCTTCGGCCGCCAGGCGTTCTAATATAGGAAGCGCAAATGCAGCGGTCTTGCCGGTGCCCGTCTGGGCGATGCCCAGCACGTCGCGGCCGAGCAAAATGGGTCCAATGGCTTGGGCTTGAATGGGTGTGGGTTTCTTATAGCCAGCATCACGTAAAGCTTGGGCCAAGGGTTGGCCTAGGCCTAGTTCTAGAAATTCAGACACGGTGGGTCCTTAGAGGGATAGATAGATGAAGCAAATAACAAACAACAAACCTCTGGGGCCCCTTTTTTTGAGAGTTAGGTCCGGTGGATGTATCTGCGGGGCGAAGTATAGACCGAATGGTGATACGCCGTAAATAAGCAAAGAGCAAACCGCAGGTTTGCTCTTTGCTTGAGACGCCTTAAATCGCCTGTTTAGGCCGCATAACCCATGCGTTTGGCTAAATCGCTAGCCTTGGCCACATTGGCCATGAGCAGGCCTGTACTGTCCCAACTGCCCTCGCGCAGGGCCTTGCGACGTGAATCGGGCATAGTAACTTTAACGCTGAGCTTGCCGCTGTTGAGGGTCATTTGATCTAAGTCGAGGTTGAATTCAGTTTGAGGCTCATCGTTGGCCAGTTTTTGTAAGGCCAGCACTTCGTCCTTGCTAGCTGTAACTGCGGGGATGCCCAGCATGACGCAGTTGCCCGCAAAAATCTCAGCAAAGCTTTCAGCAACTACAGCTTTGATACCAGGCTGATTAGGATGTCCCCAGCGCGCCAAAGATTGCGGGGCATGTTCGCGGCTGCTGCCACAGCCAAAGTTGACGTTGCCAATGAGTATTTTGGCGCCCTGGAACTTCTCTTCGTTAAAGGGGTGAGGCTTCTTGCTGCCATCGGCATTGAAGCGTTCGTCAAAAAACGGGTAGTCGCCCATGCGGTTAAAAGTGATCTCTTTGAGGTAGCGCGCCGGAATGATGCGGTCCGTGTCGATGTCATCACCGATGACGGGGACCGCGCGGCCTGTGACCTGGTTTATCTGCGACATGAGAAGCTCCTATTTTGCCCCCCAGGCCGGCTTCGCCGGCCAGCCCCCCGCTTCGCGGGGGGCGCCTGAGGGGGTACCATTCCGCATGAAAGTTTAGCTACTTGCAGAATGTGGCTAGCGTGAGTCTCCCCCGCGAAGCGGGGGAGATGTCGCCGCGCAAGCGGCGACAGAGGGGGCAACGTTAGAGACTCCTCACATCAGTCACCCGGCCCTTGAGCGCTGCGGCAGCCACCATGGCTGGCGACATCAAGAGCGTTCGGCCCGTGGATGAACCCTGGCGGCCAATAAAGTTGCGGTTTGAAGACGAAGCCGATATTTGATCACCCACCAATTGGTCCGGATTCATGGCCAAGCACATGGAGCAGCCCGCTTCGCGCCATTCAAAGCCAGCCGCCTTAAAGACATCGTGCAGGCCTTCTTTTTCGGCTTGAATTTTAACCTGCATGGAGCCGGGCACGACAAAGGCTTTCACGCCGGCAGCGACTTTGCCCTTTTTTGCGATTTCTGATGCTGCCCTAAGATCTTCGATGCGGCCATTGGTGCAGCTGCCAATGAAGGCCACGTCGATCTTGACTTCGCCCATGGTCTGGCCGGGCTTGAGCTTCATATATTTATAAGCAGTCTCGATAGCTCCGCGTTCGCCGGCATCAGCCACGGCTGCAGGATCAGGTAAAGCCTGGCCCACGCTCACGCTCTGGCCAGGCGTGACGCCCCAGGTCACCATAGGCTCGATGTCGGCTGCGTCATACTTGACCACGTCATCAAAGCTGGCATCGGCGTCAGAGGCAAAGCTACGCCATTTGGCCACGGCTGTGTTCCAAGCTTCGCCCTTGGGTGAATGCTCGCGACCATTGAGATAGTCGAAGGTCGTGTCGTCAGGGTTAACATAGCCTGCTCGTGCGCCACCTTCGATCGACATATTGCAGACCGTCATGCGGCCTTCCATGGACATATTCTTGAATACAACGCCGGCATATTCGTAGGCGAAACCAATGCCACCTTTTACACCCAGCTTGTTGATGATGTAGAGGATGACGTCTTTGGGGGTCACACCCGTCTTGAGCTGGCCATTGACTTCAATGCGCCGCACTTTCATCGAATCCATGGCTAAGCATTGGGTGGCGAGCACATCGCGAACTTGTGAAGTGCCGATGCCGAAGGCCAAAGTTCCAAAGGCCCCGTGGGTCGAGGTATGCGAGTCGCCGCAAGCGATGGTCATGCCGGGCTGAGTGAGGCCAAGTTCAGGGCCGATGATGTGGACGACACCTTGTTTTCCTGATTTAAAATCGAAAAGATTGACTTTGAACTCTTCGGCGTTTCGTTCGATGGCCCGCATCATCAACTCGGCCTCGTCGTCGACAAAAGGGCGTGCGCGGGTGGTGGTAGGCACGATGTGATCCATGGTGGCAAACGTGAGCTTGGGGTAGGCCACTTGCAAGCCGCGCTCGCGCAGCATGTCAAAAGCCTGGGGGCTCGTGACCTCATGAATGAGGTGCAAGCCAACGAAAAGCTGAGTTTGGCCGGTGGGCAGAACCGCGACGGAATGCGCGTCCCAAACTTTGTTATAAAGCGTGCCTTTTGCCATGATTTCCTCCGAAGACAGGTCAAATATAGGGGTTTAAAAGATATAGTGCAAAGATATGTTATCTATGTTTATGATAGATATTAACTATATAAAGATTTCGTGGCTGCCCGGTTTGCCCCCCAGGCCGGCTAGCCTGTCCTGAGCTACGTCGAAGGGCCGGCCAGCCCCCCGCTTCGCGGGGGGCGCCTGCTGGGGCACCATTCTGCATGAAAGTCTATTTTCTTGCAGAATGTGGCATTCGTGAGCCTCCCCCGGCCTTCGACAGGCTCAGGCCTGGCTACGCGGGGGAGATGTCGCCGCGCAAGCGGCGACAGAGGGGGCAAGAATTGGAAATCCACCAACTTCGTTACTTTTTAGCTGTCGCTGACAGTGGTTCTTTTACCAAGGCCGCCAAAGCTAGCCATGTCAGTCAGCCCTCGCTGAGCATCCAATTGGCCAAGCTCGAGGCCGAGCTGGGCGGTCCGCTATTTGAGCGGGCCCGCAAGGGCGCGCGCCTGACCCAGCGCGGCGAGCGCTTTTTGGCCAGTGCGAGAGGCGCGCTTAATATATTAGAAGCAGGTAAGAGGGAATTAGACGAGTTCAGGGGCCTCAGCGGTGGCCGCATCACCTTAGGCTGTTTGCCCACCACCGGCGCCCATCTTTTGCCCCAACTTTTGAAGGCTTTGGCCAAGCAGCGACCTGATCTGCAAATCGACCTGCGCGAAGAGTCCTCGCCTGGCCTGCGCCGCCTGCTTTTGGCAGGCGAAGTCGACCTGGCCATTTTAGATGAAGCGGGATTGCATGACAAATTTGAGTCGAGCCTGCTCTTTCGTGAACCCTTGCTTGCCGTATTTCCGCCTAAGGCTAAAATAGGGCCGGGTCCATTTAAGCTCAAAGAGGCAGGTTCCTGGCCTTGGATCATGCTCAAGCGGGGCCATGGCTTTAGACAGCTGGTCGAAGAATTGTTGGCTGCCGCAGGCCCTAGCGCTGAGCCCCGCATTGTGTTTGAGAGCGACGGCATTGAAACCGTTCAGGCTTTAGTCGAGGCTGGCCAGGGCATGAGCCTCGTGCCTAAGATGGTTCTCAGGTCCGGATTGACGTGGCGGCTATTGAGCCCAGCTGCATCGCGTGGCCTCTATTTGGCGAAGCGGCCCAATGCCAAACTCAATGCAGCCATTGAGTTGGTGGCTCAAACAGCGCGTAAAGTTTTAGCCAAACCCTAGAGGAAGCAACCCATGATTCATTGCATCAATTTAAATGCTACTTGGGACACGGTTCAAATTGTTCCAAAATTCAAAAGTGCTGGCGTGAATCGGGCCACCCGCGTGTTTAGCTACCCCGGCGGCAAGGGCAACAACGCGGCCCGGGCTGTGGCGCGTTTGGGCGGCCAAGCTATGCTGCATGCGTTCTGCGGCCAAGAACACGCTGCTAAGGCCAAGGTGTTTTATATCCAGGCCAAGGTCAAAGCCAAGCTCACGATAGTCCCGGGGCAAAATCGGCCCTGCTGGATTCTCTTGGATGAAGCATCGAATACTGAGACGGTGGTGAACAGTCCGTCTCAGATTCAGATTACACGCAGTCATCTTGAGAAATTAAAGACAGCTTTGTTGGCATCCGTTAAGTCGGGCGACATGGTGGCGTTTTCGGGCAGCTTGCCTGAAGGCACAGCGCGAGACAGCTATCGTCGCCTTATCGAAGCCGTGCGCGCCAAGGGTGCCGTGGCTATGCTCGATGCCTATGGTCCTGCCCTGAGTGAAGGCGTGAAAGCTCAGCCTTTTTTAGTGAAACCCAATGCCGAAGAAATCACGCAAAGTTTTGGCTGGCCTGCGCAGACTCGCCCGCAAATGCTCAAAGCTGGTTTTCGTTTATTAAAGATGGGCATTCGTGTCGTGATACTGACTTTGGGTTCTAAGGGTGCTTTGGCTTTTATGCGTCTGCAAGGGCGGCCGTTGGTTTATTGGGTTAAACCCTTGAAAGCGCCGGGTGGCCTGCTTTCGCCCGTCGGTTGCGGCGATTCATTTTTTGGCGCCATGGCACAGGGTCTTGAGCAGGGGCTCAGCCTGGGCGAATGTCTTAAACACAGCACAGCCGCTGCCTGGGCTAACTTGGGCCAGCCAGGGGCAGTTTTCTTTGATGCAAGCCAGGTTCGCAGGCAGGCCAAGCGGGTTCAGATTGGTCGTATCGCCCTTTGACACACATAATATAGAAAGCCTTGGTTTGACAGGCTTTCTTGCACGTCTTTATAATGGCGCATGGCCATAACCCCCGAGCTATTACTTGAATTGATAAAAGGCAAAGGCATACGCAGCATGCGTCATCTTTGCTTTGAGACGAGCCGGGACCTCACGCCCGAAGATTCGATGGCCTTAGCCAAAAGCCTCATTGGCAATGCCGATGTGCATGGGGCCATGGCCGCTACTTTGCTCGCTGGGCATATTTCATACGTCATTCCCGAAGCGCTTGAATTTCTTAAGTTGCAGTGCGCTCTACAAGATGATATCCGTGTGCAAGATTGTTTAGCGCGCGCCTTTGATCACTTTTGTTTGAATCGTAGCTATGAACGAGCCATGCCCGTGATGGAAGAATGGGCCCGCGATGAAAATGAAATTGTGCGCCGTGCCGTGGTCGAGGCTCCCCGGCCTTGGAACAAGAAAGAGTACTTTATGGCTAAACCAGCCGAAGCTATCCGTTTCTTGTCTGACCGAAAGAATGATGCCAGCGGCCAGGTGCGCTTCAGCGCGGGCCGCGCATTGGCTGAGGTCAGTGAGGATTTTCCTGACATGGTTTTAGTTGAACTCAAAACTTGGAACCTGAATCATCCGCCCGTCAAGCACACCTATTCATTTGCTGCTAAGCACCTGCACAGCAAGATGGGCAACCTCTACTAATATGAAGACGACCCTACGCTTCTTACTCATGCGTTCGCTGCCCTTGACCTTGCTGGCCGCCCTAGCGGTGTGGCTGGGCGCACGCATGACTCAAGGCCCTGTGGTCGATCGTGAGCAATTGCATGCCTCGAACCAGGCTGCCTCGCTGGCTTGGTCGATGGCTGGTTTGGTGGAGGGCAGTAAACACGCCAGCTTGGCAGATGACAGCCTGGCGGAATTTGAAAAGACTTGGTCCCAGGCGCGCCAGCTCATTTTTAGTTTGGATCAAGGCTCGGCTCTCAAGGGCGCCGAGCTCATGACCTTGCGCAAACTGCAAAGCGGCGAATGGCAGACAGTTTTTGCCCCCGCTGGCCAACGCTTTAGACGCATGGAACGGGCGCCGAGCGTGGTGCGCCAAGCTTGGGAAAGCAAACGGCTGCAACGAGAGCAAAGCCAGGACTGGGTCGAGGCTGCGGTACCCCTGCTCGATCTTCAAGGCGTCATGATGGGAGTGGCTTGGTCGCGCCTGCCTCGGCAAGGTAGCCGCGCTCTGTCGCTTGAAATGAATAGCGGACTTTGGCGCTTGATTTTAGCAGCAGCCCTCGCCGGCTTGCTGCTGTCGCTACTTTACTGGCCCACCCACGAAAGCAGCATCCACTCGCTCGAAGAAGAGCTCGATACCTTGGGCGACGCTGGGGGCATCAATCATCGATTGGGTGTCGAGCGGGGCCCTCTGACGCGCCCCCTTGCTGAGCGCTTTAATTCTGTACTCGACCGGGTTCAGGTCATGGTCAGCGGGGTAAAAAAGGGCTCCGACTTGGTTTCCAGCTCATCTCAGCGGGTTTCACTCACGGCAGCCGAAGTCTCACGTATGGCCAATGAAGTGGCCACCACGATTCAGCAGGTGGCCAAAGGCACCGAAGATCAAAGCAGTCGCACGAGCGAGCTCAACACCATTATGCAGACCATTAGCGAGTCTGCCCAAAGCAACCGCCATAAGGCCGAAGAAACCACCACGGCCAGTGAGGGCGCCAGCGAGATCGCACGTAACATTCATGATTTGGCCCAAGATGCTGTGAAGCAAATGGATGATTTGAGCGGAGATATACGTCAAGGCGCCGAGGTTATTTTTGCTCTGGGCGATAAAAGCGAAAAAATTGGCGAGGTAGTTGATATTATTCGCAGCATTGCTGATCAGACCAATTTACTGGCCTTGAATGCCGCCATTGAAGCAGCCCGAGCTGGCGATGCCGGCCGTGGTTTTGCGGTGGTGGCTGATGAAGTGCGTAAATTGGCTGAAGGTTCAGCAGGGTCGGCTGATCAGATTGCTGCCATGATCGCTGAGATTCAGCATAAAGCACAAGAAGCTGTGATCACGGTGCGCAAAGGTAGCGAAGGCGTGACCGATGCCTCAGAAGTGATCACGCGTGTGGGATCAGGCCTGAAGCAGATCATCGAGGCGGTGCAGCGCACCAGTCAATTGGCGGCCGAGATCGCTAACTCGGCTCGCCAGCAGGTTTCGCGCGCCAATGCCGGCGCCCAGCGCATTGAAGAGATTAACGCGATTGCCGAAGAAACAGCTGCCTCGACCGAAGAGGTGGCAGCTTCGACCGAAGAAGCCACGGCTAGCATGCAAGAGCTGACCGCCACATCGACCCAGCTGGCTGAGATGGCGCGCGAGCTGCAGAACATGGTTGGCCGTTTTGATTTGAGAGCTTAATGAATAACGAAGGTCGCTTTGAAAGCAGCAAAGATTTAGAAGAAATGGGCTTTCGCCATTGGGAACGTCTCGAACTCGACGAGGCCCTTAAGATTTTCATTCGGGGCGTTGAGCGCTATCCCGAAGATCGTAAATTGGCCCTAGGCCTGGCCTATACCCACCTTGATTTAGGCGACTTGCCTGACGCCCGCCGCCTTTTTGAACGCTTGCTAGGCGTCAACCCCAAGGACGACGAGAGCTGGTGGGGCGTGGGCCGTATTCACCTGCTGCTCTCAAATTATGGTGAAGCGCGTTATGCTTTTGATCAAGCCTTGAGCTTGGGCAAACCCGACGAGCGTATCTTGCTCGATGTCGCGCGTGAGTGGTATCTTTTGGCGCTCTACGAAGAGGCTCGCGATTTTTATAAGCGAGCTCATGCTGTCAGTCGGCGAAATCCTGAGGCGTTATTGGGTTTGGGCGCTAGCGAGTACTGGCTGGGGCAGCCAGAGGCCGAAGGCCACTTGAAGAAGGCTTTAGAGCTTGATGTGGCTTACCATGATGCCCGTAATTTCTTGGCCAACATGTACTATGCCCTTAAGCGGCACCCCGAAGCGCTTGAGGCCTTTGAGCGAATACCCTTAGAAAGTCAGAACGATCCGGTATCTTTGCGACGCCTCATTCGCCTCTTGCGGCACAAGGGCTTAAGCGAAGCCAAGCCCGCGCCAATAAAAGT
>CAZFUM010000090.1:0-9876 GCA_964521965.1 uncultured bacterium
CTCAAGCCTCAACTCACCCTGCTCTTAGATCTCGAGGTTGGCAAGGGTCTGCGCCGTGCCAAGACCGCCAAAGGCGGTCGCGATCGCATTGAAAAAGCTGGCTTGGCATTTCATCGTGCTACGCGCCAGGGATTTTTTGCTATTGCGCGTCGCGAGCCTAAGCGGGTCAAGCTGATACGAGCCGCGGGTCGAAGCATAGATAGCGTACATGCAGAAGTGGTGGGTCGCGTACTTCAGGTGCTGCCGTGAGCGCCTTTCGTAGTTTGAAAGGTCAAGAATATGCCCGCCGCGTCTTGTCTGCGTCGGCTCAGCAGGGTCGGCCGGCCTCGAGCTATCTTTTTTACGGGCCGAATGGTGTGGGCAAATTCACCGCGGCTCGTTGTCTGGCTCAAGCGCTCTTTTGCCAAGAGCTGCCGGGCCAAGGCTGCAGCCATTGTGGTGTCTGTCGCCGCTTGGCCGAGGGCAAGCATCCTGACTTGCTGAGCTTCAAGCCTCAGGGCTTGAGCTTTAAAATTGAGCAGGTGCGTGAGATCTTAAAAGAAGCAGGCATGCGGCCCTACGAAGCACCTCGCCGTGTGATCGTGATTGAGAATGCCGAAGAACTTACCGACAGCGCCGGCAACGCCCTATTGAAAGTGATCGAAGAGCCAGGGCCATCGCTGCTTTTTGTGCTGCTCTCGAGCGCGCGCGCGCGCTTGTTGCCTACCATCGCTTCGCGGTGTCAGGCAGTGCGTTTTAGCTCGCTGCCAGAAGCGGCCATGATCTCGTTGCTCACCCAGACACGGGGCTTGAGCGAAAAAGAAGCCCGCGAGCTGGCTGCCTTGTCAGGTGGCAGCATGGACCGTGCCCGCCAGTTTTTAGATGAAGAAGGCCGCGACTCGCGCGCTATGGCTGAATCGTTTCTCGAGGCTGCTGCATCTCGTTCGCTGGTGAAGCGCTTGAGCTGGGCTCAAAGTTTGGCGAGTGATCGGGCGCACGCCGAAGAGGTATTGGATTTGCTTGCCGCCCTGCTGCGCGACCTTTGGGTTGAAAGCAGCGGCATCAAAGAAGCCGGTCGTTTGATGCCGGGCAGCATGGAGCACGGCAAGTCATTGTCTAAAGAGAGGCTTGAAGGCTTACTCGATGGCGTCACGCGCGCCAGCAATATGCTGCGTCGAAACGTGCAAGTGGGCCTGGCCTTAGAAGACTTCGCGGCCAACGCCGCGGCTTAAACAGGGAATCATGAGCGAAAAAACCTACTACATCACGACGCCGCTCTACTACGTCAACGACAAGCCTCACATTGGCCATGCTTATTCCACCGTGGGCGCTGATGTATTTGCGCGCTTCAAAAAGTCCTGCGGATTGCAAGTCTATCTGCTGACGGGTACCGACGAACATGGCCAAAAGATCGCCAAGGCCTCGGCTGAAAAAGGTTATTCCTCGCCCAAGGCTTTGGCCGATGAAATGGTCTTGCATTTCAAAGCCGCCTGGAGCGCACTGGGAATTGAGTATGACCGCTTTATTCGCACCACGGATGAGGACCACTATGCTGCGGCCAAAGAATTCTTCCTCCGTGTCAAAGCTGCGGGCCTGATCGAAAAGCGCAGCTATGAAGGCTGGTACTGCGTGCACGAAGAGACTTTCTATCTTGAAAAAGATCTCAAACAGCCTGGTGATCTTTGCCCGGACTGTGAGCGTCCTGCCACGCGCACCCAAGAAGAGAATTGCTTCTTTTTGCAGAGCAAACTGGCTGACAAGATGCGTGACTATCTCAAGGCCCATCCTGATTTTGTGCTGCCTGAGATTCGGCGTAATGAAGTTTTAGGCAGTTATTTCAAAGTCGAAGGCGGGGTGCAAGACATTAGCATTACCCGTAGTGCGGTCAAATGGGGCATACCCGTGCCGGGCGATGAGAATCAAGTCTTGTATGTTTGGTTTGATGCGCTCATCAGCTACCTTACGGCTAGCGGCTGGCCCAAGCCTGGCTTTGAGAAACTCTGGCCTGCTGACGTGCACATCATTGGCAAAGAGATTCTGCGATTTCACGCTGTGCTCTGGCCAGCCATGCTGATGGCTGCCGGCATTGAGGCGCCCAGAAAAGTTTTTGGTACTGGCTGGATCGTAAACGACGGCAAGAAGATGAGCAAGTCGCTGGGCAATGTGATTGACCCCATTGAATGGGCGAATCGTTTTGGCCCCGAAGTCGTGCGCTACTACTTGCTGCGAGATGTTCCCTTTGGCTCAGACGCTTCGGTGAGCGAGGCAGGTTTGCAGGGTCGCTACAACAGCGAGTTGGCTGACGTACTGGGCAATCTCTTGAGCCGGACTTTGGCGATGTATGGCAAGACGCCTGTGGCGACTTTGGGCGGCGAGCACGAAGCCCTGCACGAGAAGGCCAAGGCGTTTTGGCAAGAATATTCAAACGCTATGGAGCAGTTGGCTTTTCACGAAGCACTCGAGCGCCTATTTCATTTGGCGCGTTTGGCGAATGAATACATCGCCAAGCACGAGCCTTGGAAACTTGCCAAAAGCGAGAATCCTGAAGATCGAGCACGCTTGGCTCACCTTTTCTACAGCTTGCTTGAAGTGCTGCGCCAGCTTGGCCATGCTCTGCGCCCTTTCATGCCACAGACCGCTGAAAAGTTGCTGGCTCAGCTGGGCCAGGACAAGGCGGCATGGCAAGTTCAGAAGCTTGAGACCTTGCTCGAGTTTCAAGCGTTCACCGACTTTGGCAAGGCTGCTAAAGGTGAGGCGCTGTTTCCGAAACCGGAAGTGGCTAAAGTCTAAGAGCCCGGCGTGGGTAGAGAGGGGCCGCATGAATGCGGCCCCTACAGACGTGAAACGTAAGGTCTTAGACCCCACGTTTTACTTCTGTAGGGGCCGGATTTATCCGGCCCCACAACGGAGCCAAAATGTTTATCGACACGCACGTCCACTTAGACGACACGCGCTACAACGATGATCGTGACGCGGTGATCAGCCGAGCCAAGGCTGCAGGCGTGGGCGTGATGGTCAGCATCGGTACCGGCCATCTGGATAGTGCTTGGGCCTGCGAGTTTGCGGCCAAGACCGAGGGTGTTTATGCCACGGTGGGTCATCACCCTGAGTACGTAGAAACTTGGACTGCGGGCGATGAGAAGCGCTTTGCAGAGCTGGCCAAGCTTCCCAAGGTCGTGGCCGTGGGCGAGATTGGTTTTGACCTGCACCGCCCCGAATTCAGCATTGCCTCGCAAGAGCCAATTTTTCGCGCCTTAATAGGCGTGGCGCGCGAGGCTGGCCTGCCCTTGGTGATTCACCAAAGAGATGCAGCCGCTGACACGCTTAGGGTCTTGAAGGATGAAGGCGCAGGAGAGCGCGGCGGCTTGTTTCACTGCTTTGCAGGCGATTGGGACACAGCTAAGGCCGCCATGGATCTGGGTTTTGATATAGCGGTGGGAGGCATATTGACCTTTTCGAGTGCTAAAGTTTTGCGCGGAGTGATTGAAAAAGTGCCGCTTGAGCGAATCGCGCTTGAAACCGATGGGCCTTGGCTGGCGCCTCAAACATGGCGCGGTCAGCGTAATGAGCCAGCTTATGTCAAAGCCGTGGCCGCTAAGCTGGCTGAAATTAAAAACGTGAGTCTTCAAGAAGTCGAGCGTGTGACCAGCGAAACAGCTTGTCGTGCTTTATGCCTGCCCGCGGGAGTGATCGCGTGATCAAAGAAATGATTGCCAACTTAATGGATGGCAAAGATCTCGGCGAAATCGAAGCGAGTTCGGTGATGACCGAAATAATGGAAGGCGTAGCTACGCCGGCTCAAATGGCCGCCTTTTTAATCGCACTTCGCCTTAAAGGCGAAACGATCGACGAGATCGCGGGCATGGCCCGTATCATGCGCGAAAAAGCTACTCGCGTGCCTCACCAGCAAGCTTTGGTGGTTGATACCTGCGGCACCGGCGGTGATCACAGTGGCACTTTTAATATTTCGACGACAGCTGCTTTTGTGGTGGCAGGCAGCGGCGTGTTTGTGGCTAAGCATGGTAATCGTGCCATGACTTCTCAGGCTGGTTCAGCGGATGTCTTAGAGGCTCTGGGCGTGAAGGTTGAGATTACGCCTGAAAAGGTTGGCCGCTGTATTGATGAGGCCGGCATTGGATTTCTCTTTGCCATGGCACTGCACGGCAGCATGCGCTATGCCGGCCCCGTGCGGCGTGAAATTGGCGTGCGTACCGTCTTTAATTTACTGGGCCCTCTCACCAATCCGGCGGGCGCCAAGCGCCAGTTGATTGGTGTCTTTGATCCGGACGCCATAGAGAAGATGGCTGCCGTGCTGGGCTATCTCGGTTCTGAACGTGCCTGGGTGGTCTGCGGCGAAGATGGTTTGGATGAGATTACGCTGACAGGTGAGACGCGTGTGGCCGAGTGGAAAGACGGCAAAGTGAAATCGTTCTTTGTGAATCCCGAAGAATATGGTTTTAGTCTTTGCTATCTTTCGGACCTCAAAGGTGGCGATGCTGCTGCCAATGCTGTTATTTTGCGCAGCGTGTTGGCTGGCGCCGCCGGTGCCCAACGCGATATTGTGTTATTGAATGCGGGTGCAGCCCTGGTTTGTGCTGGCAAGGTTGAGACACTTAAGGATGGCGTGGCTATGGCTGCGCAGAGTATTGATTCAGGTGCGGCTGAAAAGAAATTAGAAGCTTTGATTCGTGTGAGCAAGGACTGACAGGAGGAAGTGTGAACAATATTTTCAAAAGTATCATTTCGAATAAGAGAAAAGAAGTCGAGGCCGCAAAAGCCGCCATGCCCTTGGATAAAATTTTGCCCAGGCTGGTACAGGCCCCCCCGACTCGCTCGCTTAAGGCCGCTCTCAAGCGGACCAAGGGCCTGGCCCTGATCGCAGAAATTAAAAGGGCCAGCCCCATCAAGGGACCGCTGTCTTCCAAGGCTCTGAATGTCGCCAAGTTGGCTGAGACCTATGCAGCCAATGGCGCCACGGCCATATCGGTGGTGACAGAATCAAAGTTCTTCAAAGGCGATCTTGGCATGATCGAAGAGGCTAAGAAAGCTTGCGGCCTACCCATCATGCGCAAAGACTTTATCGTTGACCCTTGGCAGATGTATGAGACTCGCCTTATGAAAGCCGACGCGGTGTTGATCATTGCGGCGCTCTTTCCTGAAACGCGCCATCTCAAAAAGATGATTCAGTTGGCCAATAACCTTTCGCTTTCGCCCATTGTTGAGGTGCATTCAGCCAATGAGTTCAAGCAAGTTATGCGCTGCGATGCTGAGTTGGTGGGCATTAATAACCGCGACCTTGCGACGTTTAAGACCGACATTAATACGAGCATTAAGCTGCTCAAAGGCGCATCGCCAGAGCGCCTTTTTATCAGCGAGAGTGGCATTTTAACTCGCGATGATGCTAAGGCTGTCTTTGATGCAGGCGCCCGCGCCATTTTGGTGGGCGAGGCTCTGATCAGAGCCAAGGATGTCGCTGCTTTGACGGCTGAGTTAGCCTCGGTGGGCAAAGAGGGCTCGTGAACCAGTTGAATGTAAGGGTCAAGATCTGTGGCGTTACCTCAGTCGTTGACGCTAAGGCTGCGGCTGCGGCTGGCGCTGACGCCATCGGTCTCAACTTTTACGCCAAGAGCCCGCGCCACGTTGCGCTGGCCCAGGCTGCCAAGATCGCTCGGGCTCTGCCGCCCTTTGTCTCTCGCGTGGGCGTGTTTGTGAATCCCGAGCCAGCGCTCGTGATCGCGGCACTGAAGGCTTTGCGCTTAGATTACCTGCAGTGGTCGGGTGACGAAGACTTGAGGCTCGCAGAGCTTTTTCCCTGGGACTTGCAGATCAAGGGTGCCCGAGTCAGTGACCGCAAGTCGATCAAGGGTCTGGCTCCCTGGCGAGGCTGCGCAGGTTTCTTGCTTGATGCCTCGGTGAAAGGCAGCTACGGCGGCACGGGCAAAACCTTTGATTGGAAACTGGCGAGGCAGGTTGCCAAGCTAGGTAGGCCCGTGATTCTGGCCGGCGGCCTCACCCCTGAAAATGTGGCCGAGGCTGTGCGCGTGGCCAAACCTTGGGCTGTGGACGTGGCCAGTGGGGTTGAGAAAACGCCGGGCGTGAAAGATGCCCAGAAGATGCGGGCCTTTGTGGCCGCCGCAAAAAATGCAGATATCGCCACGCCTGCAAGGAGGAAGCCGTGAAAAAGAAAAAGGCAGCAAAGTTTAAGGTCAAGGCAAAGACAAAGCCTAGGCCTAAGTCTGCGGCTAAGACCAAGAGTGTGAAGCTTGACTTGCCTGATCGCGGCGGCCACTTTGGCGGCTTTGGCGGTTGCTATGCACCTGAGACGCTCATGCCTGCGGTTGAACAGCTCACCCAGGCCTATATGAAGGTTCGCAGCGATAAAGCCTTTCAGGCTGAGTGGCGCTATCAACTCGACACGTATGCGGGCCGCCCCACGCCCCTGACCCTAGCATCGCGCCTCACTGAGCGCCAAGGTGGGGCCAAGATTTACCTCAAGCGTGAAGACCTGCTGCACACGGGCGCGCACAAGCTTAACAATGCCTTGGGCCAGATCCTGCTGGCGAGGCGCATGGGCAAGAAGCGCATCATTGCCGAAACGGGTGCTGGCCAGCACGGCGTGGCCGTTGCAACTGCCTGTTCGCGTTTTGGCCTCGATTGTGTGGTCTACATGGGCGAAGAAGATACCCGCCGGCAAGCTGTGAATGTCCAGCGCATGAAGTTCTTGGGCGCAAAGGTAGTGCCCGTCACGAGCGGTACAAAAACACTTAAGGACGCCATTAACGAGGCGATTCGAGATTGGATCAGTAACGTCGACACGACATTTTATCTTTTTGGTTCCGCGACGGGTTTTCACCCTTATCCGTTGATGGTTCGTGATTTTCAACGAGTCATTGGTGAAGAAGCCCGGGTGCAGATTCTTAAGGCCGAGAAGAAATTGCCCGCGGCTGTGTTGGCCTGTGTTAATGGTGGCAGTAATGCCATGGGCCTCTTTCACGCCTTTATCGATGACTCTAAGGTCAAATTGATTGGCGTCGAAGCTGCGGGTGATGGCATCGAAAGCGGCCGCCATGCCGCGACATTTGCCAAAGGCAAGCCCGGCGTTTTTCATGGGTCTTATTCAATCGTGCTACAAGATGCAGAAGGCCAGATTCAAGAGACTCATTCGATTTCTGCCGGATTGGACTATCCGGGCGTGGGGCCTGAGCATGCTTATCTTCGGTCGGTGGGCCGCGCTGAGTATGTTTCGGCCACCGATGCCGAGGCGGTGGATGCATTTGCCCTGGTTTCACGATTAGAGGGTATTTTGCCAGCGCTTGAGTCCTCGCACGCAGTTTCACAAGCTTTGAAGTTGGCGCGAAGTTTGCCCAAGAGCGAGAGTATGATTATTTGCCTATCTGGGCGTGGTGACAAAGATCTGCAAAATGTAGACGCTTTTAATAAGAAGCGCCTGCTGGCCGCACGTTATCTTGTGGCTTGAGGAGGAACGATGAGCCGCATCGCAGCTAGTTTCGCCAAACTCAAAGTCGAGGGCCGCAAAGCCTATGTGGGCTATGTGATGGCTAGCTTTCCCACGGCGCAGGGCGCCCAATCTTTGGCCCAGGGCCTACTTGAGGCTGGCGCAGATCTCATTGAGATCGGGGTGCCCTTTAGTGATCCGATTGCAGATGGTCCCGTGATTCAAAGGTGCGGCGAATTGGCCATTGCCCAAAAGGGCGGGCTCAAGTCGGCCCTTGAACTAGCGCGGCAACTGCGTGCCAGCACTGAGAAGCCTTTGCTCTTGATGTCGTACCTCAACCCGGCCTTGAGCCTGGGCCCCAAGGCCTTTGCAGCGGCATTGGCTGAAGCCGGTGTGGACGGCACGGTTATCCCTGATTTAACGCCCGAAGAAGCTGCGCCCTGGCAAAAGGCCCTTTCTGCCCAAGGCATTGATTTGATTTTTTTGGCTTCGCCCACAAGCAATCCAGCGCGTTTGAAGAAAATAGCTGCCAAGGCTAGTGGCTTTATCTACATGGTTTCGGTGGCGGGTGTCACAGGCGAACGCCAAGCATTTGATCAACGCCTTAGCTCGACCCTGGCTGAGCTGCGCAAAGTCACCAAGCTGCCAGTTTGTGTTGGTTTTGGCATCAGCAGCCCCGAAAGCGCCCGCGAGGCAGCCAAAGATGCCCAAGGTATTGTGGTGGCTAGCACGGTGCTCAAAGGATTGATCGACGAAGGAGCCGCAGGCTTGCCTGCGGCTATCGACAAGGCTCGCGCCTTGATCCAGGCCGTCAAAGGCTGAGGGGGAAGCATGGCAAAGGCTAAGAAAGCCAAAGCGGTGTCCAAGCCCGAAACTAAGTCTGCCCCCAAGAAAAAACTTGTGGCCAGGGGTGACTCGATCAGTGCTGAAGCCCTTTTGGCTGAAGTCGAGCGTTTGCGCTCAGAGCTTTCACGTAAAGAGGCCAAAGTCATTCATCTCGAACAGCTCATGATGATGCAGTTGGCTAAGCTTCAGGTGGTGCAAGAAGTACAGAGGGTCACCTCGGGCCGCTTCTCGACCCATGAGATGCTTGAATTATTTATGGATGTGGTGCTGCGTACAACTAACATGGAAAGTGGCTCGATATTGCTAATGAATGACGAGGGCAGCGATTTACACTTTGAAGTGGTGCGCGGGCCCAACAGCAGCGAGCTCAAGAAATTCACGGTGAAGGTGGGCGAGGGCATCGCGGGCTGGGTGGCGCGCGCCGGCCAGTCAGTAATTTCAGAGGACGTCAGCCGCGATCATCGCTTTACAGATCGAATTGCCAAACAGGTTAAGGTACAGCCTCAAAGTATTTTGGCTGTTCCTCTCAAGGGCAAGAATCGCGTCTTGGGTGTGCTTGAAGTCATTAACCCAGATATTAAGAAGCCCTTTAATTTCGACGACCTTTCGGCCCTTGAATCGCTGGGCTCGCAGATTGGCATGGTGATGGAAAACGCCAATCTCTTCAGCGCCCATAACGAAGAAATTCGTCGTTTAGAGGCACTCACGGAAGCCAGCAAAGTCGTCAATTCGACCCTGCGCCTAAAAGAGTTGCTTAAGTTGGTGATGGAACTGGCCAGTAAGACGCTCAATGCCGAGGCCTCGTCAGTGCTCATGGTAGACCCCGCCAGCGGCGATCTGACCTTTGAAGTCGCCACGGGCGATAAGAGCGACGCAGCCCGCGAGATTCGTGTGCCTAAGGGGCAAGGTATCGCTGGCGCTTGCGCTCAGACGGGTAAACCTGAGCTCGTGGCTGATGCGCAGAATGATCCACGCTTTTTCAAGAAGGTGGACGATAAGACGACCTTCAAGACGCGAAATCTTATTGCTGTGCCCTTGATCGCTCGTGGCAAATGCATTGGCGTGATGGAAGTGCTCAATCGCGTGGGTGGCGGCACTTTTAATCATGACGACATGGACCTCTTGCAAGCTTTGGCGCATCAAAGCGCAGTGGCCTTGCAAAATGCTCAGCTTTATCAAGAGTTAGAAGAAAGCTTTCTCAACACGGTGCGCACTCTGGCTCAAGCGGTCGACGCTAAAGACAGCTATACCGCAGGCCATTCTACGCGCGTGACTCTTTACTCGGTCTTTATTGGCGAAGAGATGGGCCTGGGCGTTGAAGATTTGCGCCAACTGCGCATGTCGGGGTTGCTGCATGATGTCGGTAAAATCGGCATTAAAGACGCGGTTTTAGGCAAGCCCGGCCACCTTACCGAAGAAGAGTTCGTCATCATGAAGAGCCATCCAGCCATGGGTGCCAATATTCTCAAGCCCGTGCCCCAGCTACGCGAGGTGGTGCCGGGCGTGTTGTCGCATCACGAGCGCTACGATGGCAAGGGTTACCCTCAGGGGCTCAAGGGCGATGATATTCCCATGCCGGGCCGTATCATTGGCGT
>CAZFUM010000091.1:0-9854 GCA_964521965.1 uncultured bacterium
TGACGTGCAGCTTTTTGCGTTCGAATTTTTCCTTGGCCATCTTGCTTTCTCCTCTTCGATCGTTGAATGCGCTTAAA
Organism: uncultured bacterium; assembly: GCA_964521965.1. GTDB lineage: Bacteria > Oederibacteriota > JAJYGY01 > JAJYGY01 > DAIDJD01 > CAZFUM01. The sequence continues at coordinate 78 of CAZFUM010000091.1, forward strand.
CTTTGGCGGCTTTGTCTGCGCCAGCCTTGGCGACAATCTCTTCGCTGACGTTCTTAGGCACTTCTTCGTAGTGGGCGAACGTCATCGAATAATTTGCGCGGCCCTGACTCATGCTGCGCAGAGCCGTGGCATAGCCGAACATCTCGCCCAGCGGCACCATGGCCTTGATAATCTGCGCATTGCCGCGTTTGCTCATACCTTCAACGCGACCGCGCTTGGAATTTAGATAGCCAATCACATCACCCATATAATCTTCAGGCGTAATCACTTCGACTGACATCACGGGCTCAAGCAAAAGCGGCGCGCCCTGGCGGCAACCTTCTTTGAATGCCATCGAACCAGCAATCTTAAAGGCCATTTCATTCGAATCAACTTCATGAAAGCTGCCATCAATCAAGGTGGCGCGCACATCAACGATAGGATAGCCAGCCATCACACCGCTGCCCAAGGACTCAACAATGCCCTTTTCAACCGCAGGGATGTACTCACGAGGCACCGAGCCGCCCTTAATGGCGTCAACAAACTCAAAGCCTTCGCCAGGCTGGCGGGGTTCAACCTTAAGCCACACATGGCCGTACTGTCCGCGGCCACCGGTCTGACGAATGAACTTGCCCTCGACTTCAGAGCCTTTGCGAATGGTCTCACGATAGGCGACCTGGGGCTTGCCCACGTTGGCTTCGACTTTGAACTCGCGCTTCATGCGATCGACAATGATCTCAAGATGCAATTCACCCATGCCCGCAATGATGGTTTGGCCCGTCTCTTCATTGCTGCGTACGCGGAAGGTGGGGTCTTCTTCGGCCAATTTGTTCAAGGCCAAAGACATCTTTTCTTGGTCAGCCTTCGTCTTGGGCTCAACCGCCAGATCAATAACGGGATCTGCAAACTTCATCGACTCGAGCACGACAGGGTTATTCTCGTCGCAGAGCGTATCGCCTGTGAAAGTTCGCTTAAAGCCTACGGCGGCCACGATTTCACCTGCATAGGCCTTGTCCACTTCTTCGCGCTTGTTAGCATGCATGCGAAGCAAACGGCCCACACGCTCTTTCTCGTCTTTGGTGCTGTTATAGATATAAGAAGAGGGATCCAAAGTACCCGAGTAGATGCGAACAAACGTCAAACGGCCGACAAAGGGATCGCTCATAATCTTAAATGCCAGAGCCGAAAAGGGGGCGCTGTCGTCAGCCTTGCGCTCAATGGTCTTTTCACCGCCCACATGATCAGGGTGGTAGCCCATGGTTACGGGCACGTCCATAGGGCCGGGCAAGTAGTCAACCACGCCATCCAGCAAGAGTTGTACGCCCTTGTTTTTGAAAGCCGAGCCGCAAAAAACTGGCACGATCTTGCATTCAACCACGCCCTTGCGGATAGCATTCTTAATCTCTTCGGCGGTGACTTCAGCCGTCTTGCCGTTGAGGTACTTTTCCATTAAGGCTTCATTGTAATCGGCAGCCTTTTCAATCAAGACTTCTTTGAGCGCGATGCATTTTTCTTTGAGATCCGCAGGGATCTCGACTTCATCAAACTTGGCACCCAGCTGCTCGTCTTTCCAGACATAAGCTTTTTGCTTAATAACGTCGCAAACACCTACAAAGGTCGATTCAGCGCCAATGGGCCACTGCATGGCCACAATATTAGCGGCCAACTTCTCGACTATCGAGTCCATGTTCATTTGAAAGTCGGCGCCCACTTTGTCCATTTTGTTAACAAAGGCCAAGCGGGGCACATGGTAGCGGTCAGCTTGGCGCCAGACTGTTTCAGACTGGGGTTCAACACCATTGCCACCGTCAAAGACCGCCACGGCGCCATCGAGCACGCGCAAGCTACGCTCAACCTCAACCGTAAAGTCTACGTGACCGGGCGTATCGATGATATTGATCCGATGGTCGCCCCAGAAGCAGGTCGTCGCAGCAGACGTAATGGTGATGCCACGTTCCTGCTCTTGCTCCATCCAATCCATCGTGGCCGCGCCCTCGTGCACTTCACCGATTTTGTGAGTCTTACCGGTGTAATACAAGATGCGCTCGGTCAAGGTAGTCTTGCCGGCATCAATATGGGCAGCGATGCCAATATTGCGCGTTTTTTCAAGGCTAAATTCGCGAGGCACTTCGATATCCTTTTCGCTTACCAGCGGTAATGGGCAAAAGCCTTGTTGGCTTCGGCCATGCGATGAACGTCTTCTTTTTTCTTAACCGAGGCACCCGTCTTTTTGTGAGCTTCGATCAACTCACCAGCCAGACGGTTAATCATGGTCTTTTCATTGCGCTCACGTGAGGCGGTGATGATCCAGCGAATGGCCAAGGCCACGCGACGTTCAGCACGCACATCCACCGGCACCTGATAGTTGGCGCCACCGACACGGCGGCTCTTCACTTCAACCATCGGTTTGACATTCTCAACAGCGTTCTTAAACACGTTGATGGGTTCTTCGCCCGCCAAGCGCTTGCCCACTTCATCGAGCGAGGTGTAAAAAATTTTCTCAGCGGTGCTGCGCTTGCCGTGCTCCATCAAGCTGTTAATGAAACGGCTCACTAGCTTGTTGTTGAACTTGGGATCCGGCAGGATCTCGCGTTTATCAGCTTCGCGACGACGGGGCATCTTTGGTTCTCCTTGTTATTTCTTAGCGGCTGCGTCGCCGACTTTGGGACGCTTTAAACCATATTTCGAACGGCTCTTCTTGCGGTTAGCAACACCCGCAGTATCAAGCGCGCCGCGAACGATGTGATAACGCACACCGGGCAAATCTTTTACACGGCCACCCCGAATAAGCACAATGCTGTGCTCTTGAAGATTGTGCCCTTCACCGGGAATGTAAGCCGACACTTCAACCTTGTTGGTCAGGCGCACACGGGCGACTTTACGCAAGGCCGAGTTAGGCTTTTTGGGCGTCACGGTGTAGACGCGAGTGCACACGCCACGCTTCAAAGGTGAACCTTTGAGCGCAGGCGCGGTCGATTTATATTTCGTCGCTTTTCGCCCATGGCGAATCAGCTGACTGATCGTGGGAGCCACTGGCCCTCCAAATGCCGAAACAAAAGAAAAAGGCGGGATAAAACCCTCCCGCCCCCATGACAAAGCAATCTCGTTAGCGTTCAATGTTTCGCGCTGCGGATCATGAGTACTTTGCCACGCTCACCTCCTGAACCAGGGGGTTTGACGAAGGGAAAAAGATTTTATTCAATCTAGCTCCCTTACGTCAATGTTTTTCAGCCTTCAACCTCAGCTAATTCTTCAACCGGCTTAGAGGGTTGTTCCATACTATGAAACCTCTGGTACTGCGGCATGCCAGTTCCGGCAGAAATCAAGTGGCCCATAATCACATTTTCCTTGAGGCCTCTCAAATGATCGATTTTACCAGAAACAGCAGCTTCGGTCAGCACCCGGGTGGTCTCTTGGAAGGAGGCCGCTGAAATGAAGCTTTCCGTGCCCAGGGAGGCCTTGGTGATGCCCAATAGCGTAGGCTTAGCTGTTGCGCCCTGTTTACCTTCATCCAACATTTTCCGGTTTTCATCAGAATAACGGAACTTGTCGACTTGAGCACCCGGCAAGAAAGCTGAGTCGCCGGCATCATCAATCACTACCTTGCGCAGCATCTGGCGGACGATCACCTCGATGTGCTTGTCATTGATACCTACACCCTGCAGACGATAGACCTCTTGTACCTGGTCGACCAAGTATTCTTGCACCTCGTTCACGCCTTTGACTTCCAAAATATCGTGAGGATTCACAGGGCCGTCGGTAAGCTGCTCGCCAGCCAACACCCGGTCTTGGTCGCGCACGTTAATATGTCGGCCTGAAGGAATGAGATAGTCTTTACTAACAGCATTGTCGCCCGTGACCACCAGCTTGCGCATGCCTTTGCTGGTACCCGCAAAACTAACCACGCCGTCAATATCGGTGATAACGGCCGCCCCTTTGGGCTTGCGAGCCTCAAAGAGCTCAGCCACGCGAGGCAGACCACCTGTAATGTCACGAGTCTTGCTGATTTCGCGGGGCAACTTAGCTAGCACATCGCCAGGTTGAATGTCGATTCCGTCTTCGGCCGAGATATAGGCGCCAACGGGCACGGCATAAGCAGCTAGCTTGTCGCCAGCCTTATTGAGCACAACAATTTGAGGATGACGCTGTTCTTCTTTGTTCTCAACAATAACACGGCCAATGAGACCCGTTGATTCATCGGTCTTCTCGCGCATCGTCATGCCCTCGATGATGTCATCGAAGCGCAACTTGCCCGCATACTCGCTGAAAATGGGTACTGAGTACAAATCCCATGTCGCCAAGACTTGGCCATTCTTGACCTTGTCTCCATCGACAATCTTCAAGAGTGTGCCGTAAGAGAGGGGATAAAGCTCTTTCTCAATACCCTTCTCATCACTGATGCTCAATTCGCCATTGCGATTCAAGACCACCAACTCACCGGCACGATTCTTAACCGTCTTGACGTTGGCAAGGCGCACGGTACCTTTATTCTTAGCTTCTAAGCGTGACTGTTCGACAACGCGACTGGCGGTACCACCCACGTGGAAAGTGCGCAAGGTCAGCTGCGTACCAGGCTCACCGATCGATTGGGCTGCAATGATGCCCACGGGCTCGCCAATTTCGACCAATTGACCCGATGCCATGCTGTTGCCATAGCAGTAGGCGCAGACGCCCCGACGACTTTCGCAGGTAAGCACTGATCGGATGCGAATCTTCTCAATGCCAGCTTTGTCGATCTTGTCAGCAATCTCGTCGGTGATGAGCTCATTGGCGCGGGACAAGACTTCGTCAGTGAAAAGATCCACCACGTTGTCAAGGACCACACGGCCCACAATACGATCTTTGAGGGGCTCAATGACTTCGGTGCCTTCTTTGATGGCGCTGATAAAAATACCGTTAACCGTGCCGCAATCGGTGTCGCTGATGATTACATCTTGCGACACATCGACCAGGCGACGCGTCAAGTAACCCGCATCAGCCGTCTTGAGGGCGGTATCGGCCAAGCCTTTGCGTGCGCCGTGGGTTGAGATGAAGTATTCGAGCACCGTCAGTCCTTCACGGAAGTTCGAAATAATCGGATTTTCGATAATTTCGCCCGCCGCGCCCGTGATCTTGGCTTGCGGCTTGGCCATAAGGCCGCGCATGCCAGCCAACTGACGAATCTGCATCTTGCTACCACGAGCACCCGAATCGGCCATCATAAATATCGGGTTGAAACCATCTTGATCTTCTTTAAGCTTGTTCATCATCACTTCGGCCAACTCGTCGGTGACGCGGGTCCAAATGTCGATAACCTTGTTATAGCGCTCGCCGTCAGTAATGACACCAGCCTGATACTGTTCTTCGATGTCACTCACTTCGCCACGTGCACCATTAATCATGCTGGTCTTTTCTTCCGGAATTTTCATATCGGCCATGGCCACGGTCATGCCGCCACGCGTGGCAAACTTGAAGCCCAAGTCTTTCATGTCATCGAGGAACTTAACTGTGCGGTCAAGTGTGCAGCTACGGTGAATCTCGCCCACCAGCTTACCCAGCTCTTTTTTGGTCAAAACCTTGTTCAGGTAATCAACTTCATCAGGAAGAATCTGGTTAAAGATCACGCGTCCCAAGGTGGTATCAATGATCTTACCGCGCACGCGAGCCTTGACCTTGGCGTGCAGACCAACTTCACCAGAGTCATAAGCCACAAGGGCTTCTTCAAGGCCGTACAAAATGCGGCCTTCGCCCTTGTCGCCGGGCTTCTCTTTTGAAAGATAGTAGAGGCCAAGCACCATGTCCTGCGAGGGCAGCACAATCGGCTTGCCTGAGGCCATGTTATTAATATTGTGCACCGACATCATCAAGAGCTTGGCTTCAAGCTGGGCCTCAGCGCTGAGAGGCACGTGCACGGCCATCTGGTCACCGTCAAAGTCAGCGTTGAAAGCAGCGCAAACCAAGGGGTGAATACGAATAGCCTTGCCTTCGACTAAAACCGGTTGGAACGCCTGGATGCCTTGGCGATGTAGCGTTGGGGCGCGATTGAGTAGCACCGGATGATCTTGTAAGACTTCTTCTAAAATGTCCCACACTTCGGGCTTCACTTTTTCGACCATCTTCTTGGCCGACTTAATAGTTTGAACAAAGCCACGGTCTTCGAGCTTTTTAATGATGAAGGGCTTGAAAAGTTCCAAAGCCATCTTCTTGGGAAGACCGCATTGATAAAGCTTGAGCTCAGGGCCGACCACGATGACCGAACGGCCTGAGTAGTCGACGCGCTTGCCAAGCAAGTTTTGGCGAAAACGCCCTTGCTTGCCCTTGAGCATATCTGACAGAGACTTAAGAGGGCGGTTGCCTGGACCTTTGACGGCATGGCCACGACGACCATTGTCAAAGAGAGCGTCTACCGACTCTTGCAGCATACGCTTTTCGTTACGAATGATCACCGAAGGCGCGCGCAGCTCCATCAGGCGCTTTAAACGGTTGTTACGGTTGATGACGCGACGATACAAGTCGTTCGCATCTGAGGTCGCAAAACGGCCACCGTCGAGCGGAACCAATGGCCGCAGTTCTGGCGGAATCACCGGCACAACTTCTAAAATCATCCAATCAGGGCGATTGTCGCTACGACGAAAACTCTCTACAACTTTCAGGCGCTTGATGATTTCTTTTTTCTTTTGCACCGACGTGGTGAGACGTAAATCACCGCGCAACTCTTCAACCAGTTTTTCAGGGTTAATCTCTTTGAGCAGCTCGCGCACGGCCTCAGCGCCCATTTTGGCCTTGAAGCCATCGGGGTACTGGTCACGTAGCTTGCGGTATTCATCCTCATTGAGCAGCTGCTTCTTCTGCAACGGCGTCTTGAGGGGATCGGTGACAATGTAGCTTTCGTAATAAATGACTTGCTCAAGACGACGAGTGGGCATGTCGAGCAAGTAACCGATACGGCTAGGCACGCCTTTGAGATACCAAATGTGCGAAACCGGCGAGGCCAGCTCAATGTGACCCAGGCGCTCACGGCGCACACGTGAAAGCGTCACCTCGACACCGCAACGATCGCAAATCACGTTGCGGTGCCGGATGCGCTTATATTTGCCGCAATTGCACTCCCAGTCCTTGGTCGGGCCGAAAATACGCTCGCAGAAAAGGCCATCTTTTTCGGGCTTGAAAGTCCGATAGTTGATGGTCTCAGGCTTCTTAACTTCGCCGCGCGACCACTGCCGAATTCTGTCTGGCGAAGCCAGGCTAATGCGGATAGCGTCGAACTTAAGTGGGCGAGTCTCTGAATCCCGGTTAGGAATTAGGTCCCTAGGCAAGGTGTCCTCCCTTTCAGTTCTTTTGAGCGGATGCGATCAACTCGACATCCAGGCAAAGGCTTTGCAGTTCCTTGACCAACACGTTGAATGATTCTGGCACACCAGGCTCGGGCGCGTTCTTGCCCTTGACGATGGCTTCGTAAATGCGAGTACGCCCCGCCACGTCGTCTGACTTGACGGTGAGCAGTTCTTGCAGCGTATAAGCAGCGCCATAAGCCTCGAGCGCCCAAACTTCCATTTCACCGAAGCGCTGGCCACCAAACTGAGCTTTACCACCCAAAGGCTGCTGGGTGATGAGGCTGTATGGGCCAATGGAACGGGCGTGAATCTTGTCGTCGACCAAGTGGGCCAGCTTGAGCATGTAGATGACGCCCACGGTGACCTTCTGATCAAAGGCATCGCCAGTTTTGCCGTCGTGCAGCTGAACCCGACCCTCTTCGGGCAGGCCCACTTCACGCAGTAGATTTTGAATATCGCTCTCTTTGGCGCCGTCAAAGACCGGCGTCTGAACAAAAATACCTTTACGCATGGCGGCCCAGCCCAATTGCGTTTCAAGAATCTGACCTACGTTCATACGGCTAGGGACACCCAGCGGGTTCAAAACAATATCCACCGGTGTGCCGTCTGTCAGATAGGGCATGTCTTCAACTGGCACCACACGCGAAACCACGCCCTTGTTGCCGTGGCGGCCGGCCATCTTATCGCCCACGCTGATCTTGCGCTTCTTGGCGAGGTAGACCTTAACCAACTTAATCACGCCTGGCGGCAATTCGTCGCCCTTGCGAATGCGGGTGATCTCTTTGTTCTTGTCGTTGATCTTTTCATTCTTACGATCTTCGGCGATGACCTTGACACGCTCGACGGCCATGCGGGTCTCGTCTTTGCCACCCTTGGCCTCTTTCTCGATGGCCTTGATGGTCTCGGCCACACTCTTATCAATTGTTTCGAGAATACGGTCATATTTTTTCTCGATCATCTTGACCGTTTCATTCTCTTGCTTCTTACTCATCATTTCACGGTCATGGCGCGAGAAAACGCGAATGTCGATGACTTTGCCTTCAATGCCCGGGGGGCACTTAAGCGAAGCATCGCGGACATCCCCGGCCTTTTCGCCAAAAATGGCTCGCAGCAATTTTTCTTCAGGCGTTAGCTCGGTTTCGCCCTTCGGCGTAACCTTGCCAACCAAGATGTCGCCAGGGCCGACATCAGCGCCGATGCGCACAATGCCGGTCTCATCGAGATCTTTGAGTGCTTCGTCGCCCACATTCGGAATATCACGCGTAATTTCTTCTTTACCTAATTTGGTGTCGCGAGCTTCGATTTCAAATTCTTCAATGTGCACAGATGTGAACACGTCATCGGAAACCAAACGTTCGCTCAAGATAATAGCATCTTCGAAGTTGTAGCCATTCCAGGGCATGAAAGCCACCAATACGTTCTTACCTAAGGCTAGCTCACCATCGCGCGTGGCTGGGCCGTCAGCAATCACTTGACCTTTCTTAATCTTCTGACCCTTTTGCACCAGTGGCTTTTGATTCACGCAAGTGTCTTGATTCGACCTCTTATATTTGGTCAGGCGGTAAAAATCTAACGTCGAACGCACCGGCGAATCTTCGCGGCCTTCAGCAGCGATCACAATCTGCTCAGCGTTGACTGACTCAACCATGCCGTCACGACGAGCCACCACGACCGCGCCCGAATCATAGGCGGCGCGGTACTCCATGCCGGTACCCACATGGGGCGCTTCTGTTCTGAGAAGAGGCACGGCTTGGCGCTGCATGTTCGAACCCATCAGGGCGCGATTAGCATCGTCATGCTCTAAGAACGGAATCAGCGAAGTTGCCACCGAGACCAGCTGCTTAGGCGAAACGTCCATGTAGTCAACTTCTTCAGGTGGCACCACCGGGAAATCGCCCTTGCGCCGGCAAAGCACACTGTCTTCCTTGAATTTACCCTTGTCATCTAACCCGGCATTAGCCTGGGCAATCGTGAACTGATCTTCTTCATCGGCCGAGAGGTAAACAATCTCGTCGCTGACCTTGCCCTTTTGCACCTTGCGGTAGGGCGTCTCAATAAAACCAAACTCATTGACGCGCGCATAAGTAGAGAGCGACACGATCAGGCCGATGTTCGGGCCCTCAGGGGTCTCAATGGGACAAACGCGGCCATAGTGGGTGTGATGCACGTCGCGCACTTCGAAACCAGCGCGCTCACGGTTCAGGCCTCCGGGCCCCAAAGCGCTTAAGCGACGCTTATGGGTGAGGGCTGCTAAGGGGTTAGTTTGATCCATGAACTGAGACAATTGAGAAGATCCAAAGAACTCGCGCACGCCGGCCGTCACGGGCTTGGCATTAATCAAATTCGCAGGCATGGCTTCTTCCATGTCTAAAATGCTCATGCGCTCTTTGACAGCCTTTTCAATACGAACCAACCCAAGGCGGAAGACATTTTCAAGCAGCTCGCCCGCGCTACGCACACGACGATTGCCAAGGTGATCGATGTC
>CAZFUM010000092.1:0-9689 GCA_964521965.1 uncultured bacterium
CCTCTGCGCACCTGTGCTGGCCTTCACCAGCGAAGAAGTATGGCAAAACATGCCTGAGGCCTGGCCGGCGAAGCCGCCCAGCGTGCATTTCAGCGAATGGCCGGTGGCCAAGCCTGAATGGCAAGAAGCCGAGCTTGCGGCTGACTTCAGCCTTTTGCTCGAAATCTTGATGCCCGTGGCAAAAAAGAAACTCGAAGAAGCCCGCGCTGCCAAGCTGATTGGGCACCCCTATGACGCCCAGCTCAAGCTCAAGCTGAAATCAAAGAAGCTGCGCTCGGCCGTGAACCGCCATGAGGCCCTGCTGCCCACGCTGTTTATCGTGTCGAAAATCAGCCTTGAGCCTGCGCCTTTTCAAGACGGTATTCAGATCGGCCCTGACGAAGTTGAGGTCGAGGCTAGTCCTGATCACAAATGCGCGCGTTGCTGGCGCCGGCCCGGCGATGTGGCAGCCGAGGGCGAAATCTGCGGCCGTTGCGCAGCTGCATTGTCCTAGCATCTTGTAGGGGCGCGCAGCAGCGCGCCCCTAAGGCGGCACTGAATTATGAAAGCACTCATCTTTGATTTCGACGGCCTCATCGTTGACTCGGAATATCCCGAGTTTGAGTGCTGGCGTAAGGTCTGGGCTGACGAAGGCCACGAGCTTAAAGCTGAAGAGTGGGTGCAGGTCATCGGCACCGCAGGCCATATCGATTTCAAAGACATACTCGAAGGCCGCTTAGGCAGGCCTATTGAGGATTGGGCTTCTAAAGACGCGGCCCGCATCGCCCAGCACCAAGCCATCATGGAAGGCCAAGAGCTGCTGCCGGGCGTCGAAGCTTTGATGCGGCAAGGGCGCGCGCAAGGCTGGCGCATTGGGGTGGCTTCTTCTTCATCTGCGCGTTGGGTTGAGGGCGGTCTTCAGCGTTATGGCCTAATGGGCTATGTCGAGGCTGTGCGCACTCGCGATCGGGTCGAGAATCACAAGCCCCATCCTGAGCCCTATCTTAAAACGCTTGAAGATTTAGGGGCCAAAGCCGAGCTGAGCTTTGCCTTTGAAGATAGCGCCACGGGCGTGAGCGCGGCGAAAGCAGCAGGTCTTACGGTGATTGCGGTGCCTAATTCGCTCACGAAGCTACACGACTTAAGTCACGCGCACCAAATACTAGAAAGTCTGTTGGAATTCAAGCTTCCCGGATGAGTATGAAACGTAAAAATAGAGTAGAAGCCAAATTCAAGTTTTTCCTTACGGCTGCGGTTCTTGGTCTGGCCGCTGACCTGGCCAGCAAAGCATGGGTCGAGCGCAGTTTTCAGCTGGACGAGAGCGTGGCGGTCATGCCCTACGTTTGGTGGACCTATGTGCGCAATCCTGGCGCGGCCTTTTCGCTCTTTGCCAATTTTGACGCTAGCATTCGCATTCCACTTTTTATCACCATTGGCATCGCAGCCATGGTGGCGATCTATTTCTTTTTTCGCTCTTTGCCCGGCAAGTCGCGCTTTGAAGCCTTAGCCTTGGGCCTCTTGGCAGGTGGCGCCATCGGAAATCTCGTAGACCGTGTGCGCTATGGCGAAGTCATTGACTTCATTGAGGTCGGGGTGAAAGGTGTCTACACTTGGCCCGTCTTTAACATAGCTGATTCATGCGTTTTTGTGGGCGTGGTCCTGCTCGTTGGGGCTTCGCTCAAAGAAAGTTGGTCAAAGAAGAAGTAGCCCTATCTTGTCCCCCAGTCCGGCGCAGCCTGCGCTGAGCAGCGCCGAAGCGCCGGACAGCCCCCCGCGAAGCCTGGCCTGAGCCAGGCCGAAGGCCGGGGGGCGCCCACGTGGGCCACATTCTGTTTTCTTGCAGAATGTAGCTAATACGGGCCTCCCCCGCGAAGCGGGGGAGATGTCGACGCGTAGCGGCGACAGAGGGGGCAAGGGCAGGTGCTAAGACTCAAATAGGGAACCATGCATCCCATACTCTTACAACTGGGCCCCCTGACCCTGCGCTCCTACGGCCTCATGATGGCCTTGGGCTTTGCCATGGGTATTATTTTGACCAGCCTGCTAACCAAACGCGAAGGCCGGGCCACTGAGCCTGTGCTCGACATGGCTGTTTGGACCATGATCGGCGGCATCGTGGGCGCCCGCATACTTTATGTTTTGGTCAATCCCGCTGAATATGCAGAGCATCCTGCTGAAATTTTTAAAGTCTGGCGCGGTGGCTTGGTCTATTACGGCGGCCTCATTGGCGCTGGCTTTGCCACTTACTATTGGCTGCGCAAGCACAAGCAGCCGATTTGGGCTGTGGCAGATTGCCTAGCGCCAGGTCTGGCTGCGGGCCAAGTCTTGGGGCGCGTAGGCTGCTATCTCAATGGCTGTTGTTACGGCTCAGTCAATCAAGAGCACGGCGTGATCTTTCCCGAAGTGGCTGATGGCCTGCCGCATTTGCCGGTGCAACTTTACGAAGCTGGCTTCGCCTTGCTGCTCGCTTACGCCCTCTATCAACTTAAAAAGCACCGCAGCTTTGCGGGCCAAATCTTTTGGCTCTACGTGCTGGCCTATGGTCTGGGTCGCTTTGCGTTAGAATACTTTCGCGGCGACTTTGAGCGCGGCATTCTTATTTCAAATGCCCTTAGCCCTTCGCAGTGGATTAGTCTGGCAGGCGTGGTCTGGGCTTTGGCCATGCTTCGTTATTTAAGTCAAAAATCGAAAGGCCGCCGCTCATGACGCCACCCAAAAAATTCAAACCTATGTCTCCCCTTAAGAAAGCACCGAGGCATAAGCTTGATGTAGCCCGAGGTCTCTTGAGTGGGGCTCAGGGCGGCTACGAGCGCCCGACGGGTTGGAAGCTTTTTGACCAAAGCAGCTTGCGCTTGCGTAGCTCAGAGCTGACATTGATTTTTGGCCGCAGCTCTCACGGCAAAACCAACTTCATGCTCAACCTCTTGCTTAATTGGCTCGAGCAGGGCCGCGACGAACGCTTCTTATATTATTCTCTCGAAATGACTGCGCATCAGGCTGCCACACGTTTGCTGGCCATGCTCATGGCCAAGCGTGGCGGTATCAACATGACTTCCACCCAGGCAGCTCGTTATTTGAGCGGGGCTGATAAACCTACCCTCGCAGCGCAGGCTGCCATGGGCTTGCTCAAGCAATTAGAAGAACGTCTCGTCTTCATTTACGAACCGCTTTGGGATGTCGAGCGCGTGGCTGCTGACAGCTTGGCCCGGTCGGTCGATGGTCCCAAGATTGGCAGCATTTTTGTCGACCCCATCTCGTCGCTGGCCGCGCCCATTGAGCGCAGCAATCCCCAGCGCCGAGACTTAGAGCTTAGCTACATCAGCCGCCGTCTTAAAGAGTTGGCGGTGCGCTTGAGCTGCCCACTGATTGCGGCTGCACCTTCGCGGCCTTTGCAGGGCGAAGAAGCCGGCAAACTGCGCGCCCTTTTAGCTGGCGGCAGGGAATTCACTGACCTTGATGTCGAAGACGCGATTCGTAGCCGTCGCCCGCGCCTCAATCATTTGCCTGAATATAGCCTCGAGCAAGAGGCTGACTTGATTTTGGGTCTGCTTTCGCATTTGAGTGATTACCACGGCGAGCTCGAGCCTGAGCACCGTCAGGTTTTCAGCACCAAGAGTCGGGGTACGCTTGAAATTTCAGCACTAAAGAATCGGCAGGGAAGCTTAGATAGTGCAGAATTGCAAATGGATTTGAAGAGTAGTTTGATTGTGAGTGAGGGCTAGAAATTTTGAATCACAAAATTTGTGACCGGGCCCCTCTATTCCTATAAATGGCCCGGCTAGAGGGGGCCGGGTCACTTTTTGTGGCCTTGACCGCCTGCGTGCTCCCTCTGTATGATCTTGTCATACAGGAGGCTTTTATGCGAAATGCCGTCACACTTAGTTTTCCCCCAGAGCTGACCAAACAGATTGACGCGGCTGCGAAGCGGCGAGGCCAGACGCGCAGCCAATATGTGCAAGAAGTCATGAAAAAAAGCCTGTTTCGAGAGCAGCTTGAGGCGGCGCGCAAGGTTTTGGTGCCTTTGGCGCGCAAGCAGGGCTTCTATACAGACGAAGATATTTTTAAAGCCGTCTCTTGATCCTTCGAGTATTTGTCGACACCAATGTCTGGGTAGCGGCCTATGGAACAAGCGGTGTTTGCGCCGAGCTGCTTGATTTCATTGAGCAGAGGCACCGTTTGGTGGCTCATGAATTAGTTTTGGCCGAGTGGAGACAGGTTTTAGCCGAAAAGTTCCGAGTTCAGCCCGCTTTGTTGAAGAAACTCGAGGCTGAGTTTCGCACCTCTTGCGAGGTGCTTAACCAGAAGCCTGTCTCGAAGGCCCGGGTTCGTGACAAAAAAGACGACCCCATCTTGCAGGCTGCTTTGGACGGACATTGTGATTGGATGATTAGCGGAGACAAAGACCTGACTTCGCTCAAAAAAGTTGAGGGCATGCCCATTTCAAGCCCTCGTGATTTTTTGGAGACCCTTGGTGTCGAAGAGCCTTACGTCTGAAAAAAAACTAATTAGCCGTCTTACGGTCAAGCCGCTCGAAATTCCCCAGCGCCTCGACGCCTGGCTGGCGGCCCAAAAGAAATTGGGGCTGACGCGCTCAAAGCTGCAGAAGCTGATTGAGAGCGGTGGGGTGACGGTGGATGGCGAGCAGGTGCGCGGCAAGCATAAGCTGGAAGGCGGCGAAAAGGTTGAGATCGAATTGCCGCCGCCCACGCCCACGCGCCTTAAAGCCCAGCCCATGAAGCTGAATATCTTGTATGAAGATGAAGACCTATTGGTTATCGACAAGCCAGCAGGCCTAACGGTGCATCCTGGCGCTGGCCAGCCTGATGGGACCTTAGCCAACGCAGCCTTGGCGCATATGGAAGATGACGCTGACGTGGGCGACGCAGCCCGGCCTGGCATTGTGCACCGACTTGATAAAGACACGACTGGCTGCATTGCCATCGCAAAGAGTCAAAAGGCGCACGAAAAACTTTCGGGTCAGTTTGCTGACAAGAGTGCTAGCCGCACCTACTTAGCTCTCGTCTGGGGAAATTTTAACGAGAATAGCGGGCTGATTGACGCGCCTTTGGGGCGCAGCCCGAAGGACAGGCGCAAGTTCACCGTGAGTATGGAAAAAGGCAAAGAGGCCCGCACGCGCTTTCGCGTTAAGACACGCTTTGCTGCGGGCACGCTCTTAGAACTCAAACTTGAAACAGGTCGTACGCATCAGATTCGCGCGCATTTGCATAGCATTGGTCGGCCGGTGCTGGGTGACCCGCAGTATGGCGAAACGCCACAACACGTGCCGCCATTTCTTAAAACAGCTGTAGGCAAGGCCATCAAGCGTCAGGCATTGCACGCATGGAAGCTCGAGTTGGATCATCCTGTGAGTGGCAAGCGCATGAGTTTTGAAGCACCGATACCTGCAGATTTTTCAGCAGCCCAGGCAGTCCTTAAACAAACGACGCGATGAATTGGATCTTCAAGCGCCTGGGCATATTAAGCCTGGGCCTTTTGGTGCCTTTAGTTTTTTACACCCCTGCCGAAGACGCCTATGTTTTGCCCCAACTCTTGGCGCTGGGTGGGGCGCTCTTATTTTTAGGGCTGGCTTGGTATCGCCGCGTTGAATACGCCGAGCTGAGTTGGATTGATTTTGTTGCGTTTGTCTATTTTGCCTGGCGTTTGTTGACCTGGTGTTTGTCTGAAGATTTTGGCCAGTTTAGTCCTCGTATCTTGCTATCGACATTCTTGCCTTTGCCGCTCTATGCCTGGGCCCGTTGGGGCCTTGCGCCCGATGATCAGCCTGCCTGGCGAGCCTGGCTTTTGCGCGGCGCGGCCTTGGGCGCCATCTATGGCCTGATCCAAGGCGCGGGCGCCGATCCCTTAAAAAACGGCGACAGCTTTGGGGCACGCGCTTTTGGAACCCTGGGCAATCCTAATTTTTGGGCAGGCTATGTGGTTTTAGCTTTGCCCCTAGCCTTAGGTCAGGCATTCCTAAAAAGGAGATTGTTTGGGTTAATTTACGCCATGCTGCTGAGCGCCTCGCTGATTGCCTCGCAAACGCGAGCGAGTTGGATTGCGGCATTGGCTTCGATGTTGTGCTTGGCTTGGGCCTGGCGGCACGAAATTCGGCCTATACTTTGGGCCCGCTGGGCGCTCTTTGTTTGTCTGCTCTTTTTGCTTTTTAGTTATAGAAATCCCCTGCATCAGGGCCAAAGCGCGGGTCAGCGTTTGGCTAGCTTGGGCCAGGGCATGGCGGCTGATCAAGGGGGTCGCAAGTTCATGGTTCAGATTGCCCTCGACGCCATTCAAGCTAAGCCTTGGCTGGGTCATGGACCCGAAGGTGCCACGGGTGCATTCTTGTTCTCGCAGGCTAAATTGCGCAGCCAGCCCGAGTATGACGCTGAGCCTTTTCGCTACACCCAAGACGTTCACAATGATTTTTTACAGGTAGCACTCGAGGCAGGCTGGCCCGCGCTTGCCCTGCTGCTATTGTTGGGATTGTCTGCGGCCTGGGCCTCGCTTTGTGATCGCGATCCTGCGGCCCGAGCGTGGGGTGCAGCCTTAGTTGGCTTGGGCGTGCATGCTTGCTTTCACTTTCCGCTAGCCGTAGTCCCGAGCGCAGCCTTGGCCTGGGTACT
Organism: uncultured bacterium; assembly: GCA_964521965.1. Classification (GTDB taxonomy): domain Bacteria; phylum Oederibacteriota; class JAJYGY01; order JAJYGY01; family DAIDJD01; genus CAZFUM01. The sequence continues at coordinate 6,600 of CAZFUM010000092.1, forward strand.
GCTGGGCATGAGCGCAAGTAGCGCTGAATCTCAACCCTGGCGTTTGCCCAGGCAAATAGCGATCAGCCTGGCTTTCTTAACATTCGTTTTCGGCATTTTCTCTTTATGGCAGGCCAAGCAGCTTTTGCCTGTCTCGATAGCGTTGAATCAAGGCACGAGCTTGCAAGTTGCGGGACGCCATGCCGAGGCGATACTTGTTTTGCGCCAGGCTGTGGCAGGCCATCAGCGCGATGAACGAGTCTGGTTGCGCCTAGGTAATAGTTTGGATAGTTTGGGAAAATTTGAAGAAGCTCAGCTCGCATTTCAACACGCGATTGATCTGCAGTCTGCCCTGCCCCAGCCCTGGGTTAATTTGGGTTTAAGCCAAGGCAAAGCTGGCCAGCTTGATGCAGCGATGAAATCCACCCAGCAAGCTTTAGTCTTAGACTCTAGCAATCGCGAAGCCACCGCCAACTTGGGCAAGATCACCTATATGAAAGGCGACCGCGAAGGCGCAAAACTGATCTATCGGGTAGGTCTCAAGCACTGGCCCGACTGGACCCAGGGTCATTTGAATCTTGCCGCGATTTTGATCAATACCAATCGCAAACGCGAAGCTCGTGTAGAGTTGAAGAAGGTGCTTGTCTTGGACCCTCAAAATGCTGAAGCAAAGAAATGGATGGAGATAATTAAGTGAGCGCCTTTCTTCTGCCCCCCAGTCCGGCGCACTCGGTGCTGAGCTACAAAAATGCGCCGGACAGCCCCCCGCTTCGCGGGGGGCGCCCACGTGAGCTTCATTCTGTTATCTTGCAGAATGAAGCTACCACGGGCCTCCCCCGCAAAGCGGGGGAGATGTCGCGCAACGCGCGACAGAGGGGGCAAGCTTGGGCGCCTATCTTTTGTCTTTCTTTCATTCTTTTCTCATCGCGACTCGATTCCTCCACCCTCCTCAACCAGGCCGCCCCTATTCGCCTTGGTGACGGGCGCGCAGGCATGACGCGCGACCCTGAAGCTGTTTCGCCTTTAAAATTGCAGGGCAGGGAGTGGGTGGGCCATTTTGAGTTAAAACAGGCCAGCGAAGTCGACGTTCGCATTAAGCGTCTCAGGGGTCTCAACCGAGGCGACAAGACGCGGGCAGGTATTAGTTTGGATGATCAATGGTTGGGTTTTTTTCGTGACGTTGAAAATGGCAAAGCCTGGTCTTCGGCATGGATCAAGCTCGCGGCAGGGTCACATGAAATTCGTATTCAGGCCGGCGAAATAGGCGAAGCTGATTTTGATGATTTTGTTTTTGAAGGTCTGAAAGTTAGCGACAAGTTGCCTGAGCTGGACGTTTTGTTGCGTCAGCCCGAACCCGTTCGACGGCCGCGCGCTAGCTTTTGCCCAGGTTTGAAAGTCATTAGCCTTAAACAAGTCATGCCCAGGCCCCGCATTGTTTCGATTACGTCAGGTCGCGAAAGCGATACGGGTTTAAGGCTTAAATTGGGTTATAAGCAGGCCTATGAACTCGAAGCTAAGCTGGGCAAGATCCGCGTGGGCGAAACCGAACGTCATCCGCCCTTGCTCTTGAGCTGGTCCAGGCCAAGCAGCAGTCGGGCTAAGGTGCTTTTGCACTTGGACGAAAAGCAAATGGCCAGCCAGGGCCAGCAGGGAGCTGCCTGGCAACCCAAAGACTACCAGCCTGACGCCTTTAACCGCGTGGACCTTTGGTCTTGTGAGGCTGGCAAAGCCTGGTTTCGTTTTGCTGAAAATCCCCCGATTTTATTTGAGTTTTCAGGCGCTAGCTTAACTTTTGAGCTGGCCATACAAGGTATCGAAATCACACTCAAGGCCCCTTGAGCGATTTGTGCCTTTGCTTCATACTTGCGCCTTTCGCACTCAAAAAAACTGAGGTTCTAAAATAATGAAACAACGACGCTATGAGTTCCCGAAGAACTTTTTATGGGGAGCCGCCACAGCCTCTTACCAAGTTGAAGGCGCTGTCGATGCCGATGGCCGCAAGCCATCCGTTTGGGACACGTTTTGCCAAAAACCTGGCGCCATCAAAGATAACTCATCGGGCAAAGATGCCTGTCGGCATTTTGAGAAGCTCGAAGAAGATCTCGACATGATGAAGTCTTTGAATCTGGGGACTTATCGTTTTTCGATCGCTTGGCCGCGCATCATTCCCGATGGCCGTGGCAAAGTGAATGCCAAGGGTTTTGATTTTTATGATCGCCTCGTGGACGGCCTGCTCAAGCGCGGCATCAAACCGAACGCGACTTTGTACCACTGGGATCTGCCCCAACCCTTAGAAGACGCGGGCGGCTGGCAAAATCGCGACACAGCCTATGCCTTCGCCGACTATGCCTCGGCGGTGGTCAAACATTTGGGCGATCGCGTAGACTTTTGGGCGACTTTCAATGAGCCGGGTGTTTTTGTGTGGTGCGGCTATCAAGCGGGCGTGCATGCGCCAGGCTTGAAAGTTTCTGACAAGGCAGCCAATCAGATTGTTCATCACGTTTTGCTGGGCCATGGCTTGGGCATGAAGGCTATTCGTTCAGCTGCCACCAAACCCGGTTATCAGGCTGGTATTGTGCTGGCGTCATCGGGTGTGTGGCCTGCCAGCCGTAGCCATCAAGACATTCAGGCTGCTAATGCCGCGTTTGAAGATCACAATGACTGGTGGGTGCTGCCCATGATGACGGGCAAGTATCCCGAAGCTTCGTCAAAGCGCCGTGGCGCCGATCTTCCCGTGGTCCAGGACGGCGATATGGACATCATTCACCAGCCCATGGACTTCATGGGTGTGAACTATTATTTCCCCAACCGCGTGAAAGCTGATCCTGCCGCCCCTCACGGTTACTCAAACGTGCGGGGTCCCGAGACGAATGCACGCACGGCCATGGACTGGGAGATTTTTCCGGCGGGCATTGAATCGGTGCTGACCGAGTTCAGCCGCCGTTATCCCAAGATTCCTCTTTATATTACTGAGAACGGCACTAGCGTTAATCCAGATCAAAAAGTTGAAAATGCCAAGCTCGATGATCCTCAGCGCCTGGCCTATATACGCGACCACCTGATTCATTGTCAGCGAGCCATTGCCAAGGGTGTGGACTTGCGTGGTTATTA
>CAZFUM010000093.1:0-9571 GCA_964521965.1 uncultured bacterium
CGCGCCCCGGGCGCGGTCGAGCTGGGCCATGGGGGCCAAAGTGCCCTCACCGTGGTTACCCAGGCCATGATGAAAGATTGCGGCGCAAATTCCGAAGACTGCGACGGCTTAGTTGAAGCGGGTCGTAGTATCGATGGCGTCGAAGTTTCGGCCTTTTTGCGTGAAGAAGGTTCACAGAAGATCAAGCTCAGCCTGCGCTCAAAGCGCTGGCTCGATGTTAATGTCTTGGCGGGTCAGTTTGGCGGGGGCGGGCACGCGCGCGCATCGGGCGCGACTTTGAATATGGGACTAGAAGAGGCTACGGCGAAGCTTAGGGAAGCACTCACGCGAGCCCTGGAAAAAGGGAACTAAGCGCATGTAGGGGCGCACGGCCGTGCGCCCCTACAAAGTGCTGGGATCAAATGACAACAGGTATCTTGCTCGTCGATAAACCTACAGGCATGAGCTCGCACGACGTGGTGGCGCGGGTGCGGCGAGCTCTGCAAGAAAAGAGCTGTGGCCATGCGGGCACGCTCGATCCCCAAGCTACCGGCTTGCTGGTGCTAGCCTTGGGTGACGCCACCCGTTGGCTGCCTTATCTGGGCGATGATAAACGCTATGAAGCCAAGCTGCGCTTGGGTGTTCATACCGATACGCAAGATATTTGGGGCAAGGTCTTAGCTCAGCGCCCGGTCGATGATGAGCAGCGGGCTTCACTTAAAGCTGCGGTCATGGCGTTAAGCCAAGAGCGTTTGCAAGTGCCGCCCATGGTTTCAGCTCTTAAACGTGACGGCCGTCCACTTTATGAGTTGGCCCGCGAAGGTATCGAGGTCGAACGCAAGCCCCGGCCCATTCAAGTGTGGGATGTCGAGTATTTTGGGCAGCAAGGCGACGAGGTTCATTTTGCGCTCTCGTGCTCGAGCGGTACTTATGTGCGCACGCTCTGTCATGATTTGGGCAAACGATTGGGTTGCGGCGCTAGCTTAAGCGCCTTGCGCCGCCTTAAAGTCGGATCTTTGAAAGTCGAAAAAGCTCTCAGCCTCGAGCTGATCGAGCGCGAACCGAATGTCTCACGCAACGCCTTGCTCGACGCAGATCAGGCACTCGGCCATTTGCCGCAACACCGCCTGAGCGAGCAAGATTCGGCCCGCGTGGCAAAGGGCCAGACGATCGCGGTGCCGGGCGTGACTTTGAGCGAAGGCACCTGGCGCTTGCTGCGCCCCGAAGGCGGATTGCAAAGTTTGGCTCAGGCCGCACACGATGGTCAGGCCTGGAAGCTCAGCCCGCGCAGGGTCTTTGCCTGATGCGCGTTTTTGAAAATCTTAAGTCTCGGCCCAGTGCGCATGGCCGTGTCGTGGTCTTAGGTGTTTTTGACGGGCTTCATCTGGGGCATGAGCGTGTGATTTTAAGTGCCTTGAAGCAGGCTAAGAAATTGGGCTTGCCCCTGGCCGTATTGACCTTCAGGGACATGCCCGAAAGACTACTCGAGCCCGAGAAAGCGCCGCCGGCCATCTTGAGCCCGCGAGCCAAACTGGCCGAGCTCGAGCGTTTGGGCTGCCACGAAGTATGGGTCTTGCCTTTCACCCGTGCTTTGTCGCGTTTGAGCCCGCAGCAGTTTGCCCAGCGAGTGTTGCTCAAGGCACTGCAAGCGCGAGAAGTCTGGGTGGGCGAAGATTTTGTTTTTGGTCGTGGAGCCAGCGGGCATGCTGCAACGCTCAGGCAACTGGGTAAGCGGCTTGGTTTCAAGACTCAGGTGGCGCCTGAACTCAAGAGTTCGGGGCGGGCAGTTTCTTCGACCCGTCTGCGCCAGCTGATTCGAGCTGGTAAACTGGCCCAAGTTAAATCGCTTTTGGGTAGGGCGTGGGAGCTAGAGGGTCGAGTGGTGCCGGGCCGCAAATTAGGCAGCAAACTTGGCTACCCTACGGCGAATCTCGATAGCGGCGCCTTGGTGCTACCCAAGCATGGTGTGTGGGGCGCCTGGGCTAGGATTGGTGAAGAAAAGCGCCTGAGGCCAGCCTTGGTGAATATCGGTGTGAGGCCGACTCTGCACGGCCAGCACAAGCTCTTGGTCGAGGCCCACCTGCTCAAGTTCAGCGGCTCGCTCTATGGCCGCCAGCTATCTCTTCGCTTTGTGCGTTATCTGCGCGGTGAAAAGAAATTTAAGACGCTCGAAGGCCTGAAGCAGGCCATCGCTAGCGATCAAATCAAGTTTCAAGGCTGGCTGAAAAGTCAGCTCTGAAGAAGAAGGCAGGGATTTTCCCTGTCTGCCTTACGGCCTCTAACTCGGCCCGCCGCCGCCTCTGGCGCGAAGCTGGGTTTGGGGAACCGTTTAAGACCAGGAGGAGCTCATGGCTCTGCTCAAAGAACGTAAGACGGTCGTTATCAAAGAATACGCTCTCAAACCCAATGATACGGGTTCGCCCGAAGTGCAGATCGCGCTGCTCACCGAGCGCATCAATCAGCTGACCGAACATTTCAAGATCCATAGCAAGGACCACCATTCGCGCAGCGGCCTACTTATGCTAGTCAATCAGCGCCGCAAGCTGCTCGAGTATCTCAAGAAGAACAACACACAGCGTTATAAAGTCATCATCGAACGCCTCGGCCTGCGCAAGTAAGGCTGGTGTCGATGCAAGGCCGCCGCACCTTTTCGCGGCGGCTAAGCCCGTGCGAGAAGGCTTGTGCGGGCTCCGGATGAAAGGGAAAGACATTCACTGATAAGGAAACACCCATGTCTAAGCAAGAAGTAAAATTCGAGATCGGCGGCAAGACCCTGACCCTTGAGACGGGCCGCTTGGCCAAGCAAGCGTCAGGCTCGGTGCTAGCCACCTACGGCGAGACCGTGGTGCTCGCTGCTGTCACAGCCGCCAAAGAACCCAAACCTGGTCAAGATTTTTTCCCCCTGACCGTAGATTACCGTGAGAAGACCTATGCCGCAGGCCGTATGCCCGGTGGTTTTTTCAAGCGTGAAGGCAAACAGAAAGACAGTGAAATTCTGATTTGTCGTCTCATTGATCGCCCCATGCGTCCGCTCTTTCCCGAGGGTTTTGTCAACGAGGTGCAAGTTGCCATTACGGTGCTCTCGTCAGATCGTCAGAACGAAAGCGACATTCCGGCCATGATTGCGGCGTCAGCTGCGGTCTGCCTTAGCGATGTGCCCTTCAATGGTCCGATTGGCGCGGTGCGCATTGGCCGCTTGGCAGGCGAGTTCATCGTCAACCCGACCTTTGAGCAAATCGCCTTGAGCGACCTTGATCTGGTCGTGGCGGCTAATCACGACAGCATTATGATGGTTGAGGGTGGTGCTAAGTTTCTGCCCGAAGACATTATGGTGAGTGCTTTAGATTTGGCGCATGCCGAGATTAAGAAGCAGTGCGTGGCTCAACAAGAATTGATCAAGTTGGCAGGTAAGCCTAAGCGCCAGGTGGCGTTGAAAAAAGTCGACGCGGGGGTCAATGACGAGACGCGCGTGCTGGCTTTTGATCGCATGAAAGAGGCCACAAAAAATTCAGACAAGCTGGCTCGTCAAGACGCGGTCGAGGCCATTAAGAAAGAGACCTTGGCTACTTTGTCGGCCAAATTTGCGCCTGAACTGGTCAGCGACATTAAGTCCACGCTTGAGACCATCGAGATGGAAATCGTACGTGGGCTCATTGCTCAGGGCCAACGCCCTGACGGCCGAGCCCTCGATGAGATTCGTCCTATCACGATCGAGACAGCGGTCCTGCCCCGCACACACGGTTCGTCCCTTTTCACCCGTGGCCAGACGCAGGCTCTGGTGGTGGCGACCTTGGGCTCTAAAAAAGATGAACAGCTTGTTGAGGAATTAGAGGGTTCGCATTACAAAGACTTTTATTTGCATTACAACTTCCCGTCCTTTTCGGTGGGTGAAACCAAACCTAATCGTGGGCCAGGGCGGCGCGAAATCGGCCACGGCATGTTGGCTGAGCGCAGCATCAAGCCCACGCTTCCGCCTAAGGACAAGTTCCCCTACACCATTCGCATTGTGTCTGAGATTCTCGAGTCGAATGGCTCGTCATCGATGGCTTCGGTGTGTGGCGGTTCTTTGGCCTTGATGGATGCGGGTGTGCCCGTCTCGGCCCCTGTGGCGGGCGTGGCCATGGGCTTGATCAAAGAAGGTGATCAGTTTGTGGTCTTGACCGATATTCAGGGCTTAGAAGATCACTTTGGCGATATGGATTTTAAGGTGGCAGGCACAAAAGAAGGTATTACGGCTATTCAAATGGACATCAAGATCGAGGGGCTTTCACGCGACGTTATGATCAAGGCGCTTTCTCAGGCCCGCGAAGGCAGATTGTTCATTCTTGATAAGATGAACGAGGCCTTGGCGGCTCCGCGTCCTGCGGTCAGCCCCTTAGCCCCGCAGGTCGAGTTGGTGCGTATTAATCCTGAGAAAATTGGCATGCTCATTGGGCCCGGCGGCAAGAACGTGCGCAAAATTCAAGAAGAGACCCATTCGGTGGTCGAGATCGACGATTCGGGCGCTGTGCAGGTGGTGGCCGAAGATTTGGCTCACCTCAAAGAAGCGGTGCGCCGCGTGCGCGACTCTGTGGCCGAAGCCGAGGAAGGCAAAACCTATCTTGGCAAGGTTGTGAAGATTATGGAGTTTGGTGCCTTTGTCAATATCTTGCCTAACATTGACGGTCTTTGTCACATCAGCGAGCTCGACGAGAAACGCGTGGCAAAGGTCGAAGATGTTGTGCGCGAAGGCGACGAAATCTTGGTGAAGTGCATCGGCGTCGATTCAGGAAGCGGCAAGATTCGCCTCTCACGCAAGGAGGCCCTCAAGGCCCGCGCTACGACGGCTAGCTAAATCATCAAGTCATGAAAGCCCATCAGCGCCGCGCTCGCTTTAAGTCTCAGCCCCTTTCAGGGTCTGGGGCAGAGGCGGGCGCGGCGTTTGTATTTCATGACGCGAGTGAGTGCATTCAATCTGATTTGCCCATGGCTGGCTCGGCCCAGGCCTTGAGTGCTATTTCGCAAGGCCCCTGGCTGCTGGCCGGTGAGGGCGGCTTGCTGGGCCGTTTTCGCAAGCGCATCATCGAAGGGTGGACCCAAGAGGGCCTTGAAGTCAAACCCTGTCACTTGGGCGAGGCCTTTGAGTGCCATCGAGCCTTGGCAGAGGCCACCGCGCGCGAGGCGGGCAAGGCAGGCGCCAAGGGCTTGATAGCTTTTGGTGGGGGCAAGGCCATCGACCTTGTTAAATGGGCGGGACAGCTTGCGGGCCTGAAAGTTGTGAGCGCGCCGACCAGTGCCGCCACTTGCGCTGGCTTAAGCAGCGTTGTGGTCGAGCATGATAGTGAAGGCCGAGTCTTAGATTTGATTGACCTGGCCAGCCCGCCCCTGCTTTGCGTGCTCGATCTCGAAATTCTTCGCCAAGCTCCGCCCAAGCTTATGGCGGCCGGCCTGGCGGACACCTTAGCTAAGTGGCTTGAGTGGCGAGCCTGCGAGTCTGAAGCGCCCGAGGCGGGTTCAGAACTAGAAGCTTGGAATGCAGCTCATCTAGCTTTTGAGACGGTGAAGCTCGAAGGCGAAGAGGCCTTGCTCGACACGCAGAGTTTGGCTTGGCAGCGTTGCCTTCACGCAAACTTAAGTTTGTCAGCACGGGCTTCAAATCTTGGCGCTGCGCCAGCTGCGTTGGCGCATAGTTTTTGTGCGGGTTTGAGCCTTTTGCCTGAAGCCAGAGGCCTTTTGCATGGCCAGATTGTCGCTTGGGGCCTGCTTTTTCAGGCCCAAGCATTGAGCCTGGCAGGTTTAGACACGAGCCTGGGACGTCAGGAGCTCGAGAATCTGTTAAAATGCTGGGGCCTGGACCTTAGACTGCCCTGGCGGCTCAGCCCTGATAAGGCCGAGCAAGTCCTTGAGCGCATGCTACAAGCTGATGAAAGTCTGCATGCGGTCCAGGGCGCCCAGCGCCTGAAACGCGATTTGCTGTTGCAGGCTCTTCTGTCACTTGAGCCGTAAATGAGTGATATGGCCCCCAAAAAAAGTAAACAAGAAGAGTTTTTTTCGCTGGAGCGCGATCCGGCCCGGCTTGAGTTGTCACGCCGCCAGTCGATCTTGCGCACCACCGAATGGGGCTTACTGACCCTTGGCTCGCTGTTAGCTGCAGCCGCCTTTCCACCCTATTTTATTCAAGTCCTTTGGCTGGCATTCTTTAATGCCAATGGCCTGCTCTGGGTCACCCACCTCAATGAGCTAGGGCGTAAGCGCTTGCTAGATTTTGAGCGTGAATTTTCTAAGGGTCATACGTTTGAAGAAAAAGGTCATTATGCCGACGCCGTTAAAATCTATGAAGATTTGCCTAAACAATTTGTAGATTATCCTAAATTTTCTGAAATTTGTGCCAGCCGGGTAGCTTACTTGCGGCGCGAGCATCCCCAGGCGTTTGGGCTTAAGGCAGCTAAGGCGCGACCGACGCGCAAAGCTCGGCCCAAATGAAATGCCCGTCTTGCGGGGCCAAGGCACTGCTGCGCGATCGATTTTGTCGTAGTTGCGGTGCAGGCCTGCAAGAGTCCGAAGCCATGTTGCGCGCACGCGAAGCTTTGAGCCAAGGCGATCTAAAAAAAGCCTTGCGAGCCTTAGATGAGGCACCCGAAGGCCCCGAAACATTGGCTCTTAAAGGTTCGGCCCTCGCCCTTTCGGGTCGCGAACGCGAAGCCCGGCCCTTGCTTGAGAAGGCCCTCGTTCTCGACCCCAAACGCTGGGATGCCCGCTATCAATTGGCCAGTCTGGATTATGGTCAGGGGCGTTTTGCTCAAGCCTCTGAAGCTTTTAAAGTCGTGCGTCTTGCCCAGCCTAGCCTCAAAAATCACGCTCTCGCGGCTCTCTTGGGCGGCCACGATGAGACTTTGCTAGCCTCGATTAATCTCTACGAGGGGCTTAGTCATAAAGAGCTGGCGCATGGGGCCGAGGCAGAATCTTGTTTAAGGCGAGCTGCAGAGCTCAACCCCAAAGACCCCTTGCCGCGGGGTGTTTTGGGTGATTTGGCCATGGGCCGCCATGAATTTGGTCAAGCCGCCAAAGAGTATTTCAGTGCCCTTGAAGTGGTGCAAGATCCGGCCAGTCGCCGGGCCTTACGCAATGACTATGGTGTGGCCTGCTTTAGAGATGGGCAGCTCGATAAAGCTGCCGATGCCTTTAAAGCTGTGATTCATGAAGATCCTAAGGACGACCATGCTATTCATAATTTGGGTGTTTTATATTTGCGCCAAGGTCTCAATGAAGACATGCGCGATGACCTGCGTGAGTTTCTTAAAGTCGAGCACGCTGAGCAGATCATGCTGGGGCTTACTCGTTCAATGGTTAATGCGACCCGCCAAGAGTTTGATTTTGACCCTCAAGGCATCTTAGGCCGCAGCCAGATCATGCTCGAGGTGCTTGATTTGGCGAGGCGAGCTGCTGCCAGCGATGCCACCGTTCTGATATTGGGCGAGAATGGGACGGGCAAAGAGCTGCTGGCCCGCGCATTACACGCGAATAGTCGCCGCAGTGGCAGGCCCTTTGTCGCGGTGAATTGTGGGGCCCTGCCTGATACCTTGCTCGAGAGCGAGCTATTTGGGTATGAGAAAGGCGCCTTTACCGGGGCCGAAAAGGCTAAGCCGGGCCGTTTTGAGTTAGCCGAAGGGGGCACGCTTTTCTTAGATGAAATTGGCGATCTCAAGCTGCCCTTGCAGGTTAAATTGCTCAGGGCGATTGAAGAAAAGACCTTTGAACGTTTGGGTGGTACCGGCACGCAAAAAGCTGACATTCGCATTATGGCTGCAACCCATCAAGATCTGCGGGCCAAGGTTTTAAAAGGCGAGTTCCGCGAAGACCTTTTTTATCGCCTCTATGTGGTGCCGCTAACCTTGCCACCCCTGCGTCAACGCGTTGAGGACATTGGTCTCCTGGCCCAAACTTTTCTTGAGCGCGAGAGCCGACGAGCAAGCAAGAATTTTAGCCGTATCGAACCACAGGCTTTAGCCAAGCTAGAGAGTCACCGCTGGCCCGGTAATGTGCGTGAGCTTGAAAACGTCATTGCCCGCGCGGTGGCCATTCATGATGGCGAAGCGCTTACGGCTAAGCATCTCTTGTTTGAGTCAGCCGAGCAGGCGGCTGCGCCGAAGGTGAGCATGCAGGGGAGCCTGCCTAGTTTGGATGAAGCCGAACGCAATGTGATTGTTGAGTGCTTGCGGCAAGCTCAGGGGCGAGTGCCTGAAGCGGCCCGTAAGCTCGGTGTGAGCCGAGCTACGCTATATCGAAAATTGCAGAAGTATCAAATACAGTAGTCTCAAAATTGATACTAAATCTCATATTTGAGACAATTTATAGTGAGACAATGCGTATTTGTTTTAGAATAGCCTTATTTTTAACACCTTAACAAGAAGATTAACATTGGCATGGACCTTGCTTTACAAGGCTTAGGGGAATCCATGTCAATCTATGAATGCACAGTTAAATTTGGTCATTTAGGCGCGGGCCATTCGTGGGAACGCAGCGTGCGTGTGCGCGCTCGCGACGTGCTCGATGCTTTTCGACGTGCCAAACGTTTGCCAGGCGCCAAGAAGGGCCGCCTTGGCTTTAGTGGGGCTTCTGTGTCTAAAGTTGTTTTAGTGGGCTAAATTTAGGCCTCTTATTCAAAAAAGCCGCCTAAGAGGCGGTTTTTTTTTGAAACCCCAGCTATGGCCCGAGCGTCCTAAGAGTGGCAGGGCTGGTTTACAGCGTCTCCCTGGCTTGTTACCATGTGCCCCATTCTCAAATTTGGAGCCGCCATGTTGAAGTCCTTGGCATTGAGTACCCTTCTTTTGGCTAGTCTGTCTGCAGGCTGCGCTAGCAGCTCGGTCAGCCGAGTTGATTCTAATACCGTGACCGATCTTTCGGGTGATTGGAACGATACCGATTCGCGCTTAGTGGCCGAACAGATGATCACTGATTGCCTAACCCGCAATTGGCTGGCGGAATTTCGCAATGCCAATGACGGCAAAAAGCCTGTGGTCATTGTCGGCAGTGTTCGCAATCGCAGCACCGAGCATATACAGACTACCGTCTTTACTAAAGATCTCGAGCGTGAACTCATTAATTCAGGCTTGGTCAAGTTTGTGGCTAGCAAAGATGAGCGTACGGATGTTCGTGATGAGCGAGAAGATCAGCAAAATAACTCCTCGGGCGAAAGCATGAAGCGCCTGCGTCAAGAGACAGGGGCTGACTTTATGGTGATTGGCAATATTGACTCGATACTCGACAGCAAGAGCGGCACGACGGCAAAATTCTACAAGGTCAATCTTGAGTTGATCGGCATGGAAAGCAATGAAAAGGTCTGGATCGGCACCAAGGACATTAAGAAGATGGTGAAACGCTCTTCATTTGGGTTCTGACACCACCTGTCCCTTGGGCCAGCTTCGAGCCGTAAGGCCGGAGCTGGCCTTTTTTTTGACAAAGATGAATTTGCCCATCCGTCATCCGGTCTTCGCCTTCCTTGCCGCCTTTTGTTTGCTGAGCGCTTGCGGTTCTGCGCCTCGCTATGAGGTCGTCGAGTCTGCCTTGAAGGCTGGCCAATATGCCCAGGCTGCGGCTGCTGTTGATAGCGGCA
>CAZFUM010000094.1:0-9472 GCA_964521965.1 uncultured bacterium
AGCCTTAGCCCGCAAAGGCCGCCTCGAGCGCTCGCGACGCTTGGCAAAACGCGAACTGGGCGAATGGCGCGCGCGTTTGACACGGGGCCAAGAGGTACGTAGCCAGCGTGAAGCCCGCATCAGCTCACTGAAAGAAAAGATCAAGGTCTGGCGTGAGCTATCGCGCAAGCGACGCGGCCAACTTAGGGCTAAAGTTCGAGAAGCCCGTTCGCGCCGCAAACTTGAAGAACGCCGTCAAAGGGCCCGCGATCGCTTTCGCGAAGCGCGTCAGCGTTTAGACAAGGACGAGAAAAACTGATCAGCGCAGACTGATTTGCTCCCAACCCCGAGCCTGGGCAATTCGGCTCAAGACCGAATCAGCATCCACCGCCACAGCCTTTTCGACCTTTTCAAGCAAGGGCAGGTCATTGCGCGAATCACTATAAAAAACACTGCCCTTCAAATCCATTCCCTTTTCTTTAAGCCAAGCCTCAAGCTTGCGCACCTTGCCTTCGCGAAAAGCTGGCAAGCCCGATGGCTCACCACTTAATTTGCCATCTTTCCATTCGACATCACTCGCGATCAACTCAAGCACGCCAAGGCGCCTAGCGATCGGCTCGGTGATAATGCAATTCGTTGCCGTAATGATAAGTAAGGTATCGCCCTGCGTGCGGTGTTTCTCGAGCAAGGCCTGGGCTTTGGGCAAAAGCATGGGCTCAATGCAGCTGCTCACAAACTCATCTTGCAAGACCTTTAAGCTCATTGCATTCATGCCTTTGAGCGGAGCCAAAACAAAACGCAGGTAGGCCATGATATCGAGCTGCCCTGCCTTGTAGTCCCTAAAATAGCGGTCATTCTCAGCTTCATAGACTTCGCGCGGGGCCAGGCCCTTGTCGCAAACAAAGACACCCCATGCATGGTCTGAATCGCCGCTCAGCAACGTCTCATCCAGATCAAAAATCGCTAAAGCCACGCTGCTCCTCTTCATCCCAATTTTTCCATTGCAAGTTTAGTCCAGGCCGAGCCAATGACTTGAAAACACTTAATGCCTTGGCGTCTTCCGCGCTGCTGCTCAACCAAAGCAACTTAAATTCAGCCCCTAACTCACTCGCACATTGCAGCCCCACCAAGGTCAATGCCATCAGGGCATAAAACTTATGACAGTCAAACCGCTGCCACTCAGGGTAAAGCTCAAAATCGGGCAATGTTTCGATGAAGCCTTTCCAATCCCAATAATTGCAAGTTTCATGTTCGTACTCATGCCCCATAGGAATCATACGGGGGCAGGCCCGCTCACGAAAACGAGCACAACCTGCGCTGATAACACCCAGGTAGATCACGCTAAGGCGACCGTCATTCAGCTTGAGATAATCTGCCTGGGCCCCTTGGGGCTGAGGCTCCTGAGAATAATTTTCGACGAGCTGGCAAGACTTTTGCCATCGCTCTCGCAGTTGCGCGTTTTCTGGGCCCCACTGTGCGCTGAGCTGGGCAAGACGAGCTAAGGTCACGCGAGGCTAGCCTTGATGCCCCGACCGGGTGCTTGAGGTGCAAAGACCGCAGCAGCTTGAGGCGCTGCTTTGCCCTGGGCTATGTCAGCCACCGCCAAGCAGCTCAGGGGCGCAAAGAGTATGCCGCGGCGATAGTGGCCTGTGTTGAGCAAAAGTCCAGGCACAGCCCACCCCAGTACCGGCCAGCCATCTGAGCTGCCGGGTCTCAGCCCTGCCCAAGTCTTGTCGATTTCACAGCGTCGCAAGTCAGGAATAGTCTCAAAAGCCCCCTGCAAGAGGTACTCCATGCCTTCGCCCGTGACTCGTTTGTCAAAACCCACGGTCTCGACCGTGGCTCCGCAAAGCAAACGCCCATCGGTTCGCGGAACGAGATAAATGTTCTCAGCATGAATAGGCAATGGCGGCATGAGCTCATCGGGCACGATAAAAGAAAGCATCTGGCCTTTGACGGGATGCATAGTCGGGCCACGATAGCCCAGGCTCTTGAGCAAGCTTGAGCTCCAGGCACCTGCGGCCAGCACGGTTAGCTCTGCCCGCTGCAGGCCCAAGGCGCAATCTGCGCCTATGACCTGACCGTTCTCAAGCAAGAAGCGGCGAGCAACCCAACCGCTCATCAATTTCACGCCCCGAGCTAAGCAAGCTATCTGCAAAGCCTCAACCAAGGCTTCATTGTCGACCATGTAATCACCCTCGGCTTCAAAAGCCGAACTAACACGGGGATGAAAGTAAGGGTAACGCTCGCTGAGCTCGCTTCGCTCTAAGCGCGTCACTTTGCCCGCCCGCCGTTTTTGCCAAAGATACTTGGCGTCGAGTCGTTTTTCATAAGAGGCACCAAACGCCAAATGCCAGGCCCCGCAGGCACGAAAGCCGATATCAAGTGCACTTTCAGCGACCAGGCCCTTGGCGAATTCTGGCCACAGGTCGCGTGACTGCAAGCTTGCTTCAAAGTAGGCGTCGTCTTCTAACGCCTCGCTCTGCGGACCTATCATGCCGGCCGAGGCACGGCTGGCATCGCCACCCAAACTGCCCGCTTCCCATAGTGTAACTTGATAACCACGGCCAGCCAGCTCGCGTGCTGTGGCTAAGCCCATCAGACCCCCACCAAGGACTAAAGCCCTAGGCCTCACGAAGCGTCTTCGCGGTGAATCGGCATGGGGGGTTCTGGCACGATCTCAGCAACCGCGGCAGTTGCTGCAGCTGGCACTGCCTCGACACCCACGGCTTCGACACCCTCTGTCTCGTGGCCCATGGCTGGACTCGCCAGCGCCACCGTGCGGGCCGTGCGGGGGCGGGGATTCTTGGTCTCGCTCACCACACCGCCTTCGCTAGCAAAAACTCGATCTAAATAAAGTCGGCCCCGCTTTTCTGAAAAGCCCAAGAGCTCGGCAAAGCGGCACCAGGTCACCAAGGTGGCAAAAAGGCGGGCAGGGTTTTCTGATGGAAAGAGCAGCGCAAATTCAGCTAAAACCTGCTCTTTGGCTATCCAGCGCTCGCTGGCGCGAGACAGCATCTCCATCAAATGAGTGATCAAGCGCAGCGACTGCAATTGAAGATTAAAAAGCATTTTGCGCGTATTCACATCACTGCGGGTCATTTGACGCCCAAGCTCAGTCAGCTCAGCATAATCTTTAGGCGTGCGCACAAAGCCCAGCATTTCAGCTGCGTTCACCACCATCAGCATGGCCGAGTATTCTTTGCGTGTCTCAGCCACAAAATCAAAAATGTCGAGGCGGCCACCATGGTCATCTAAGGCTTCGAGCAAACCAATGATCTGGCCCACCTCAGCGCGAGGCAAGGGCGCCATCTTTTGGGCAAAGCGACCGGCCGAGGGGCTTTCGTCGGGTATCACATCACGGGTAATAATCTCATGCACCTGCTCGACTTTTTCTAAGACCTCGGGCCCTAGCGAGTTACGCGGGTACGACAGCGGATTTGCCAACTCGACGCGAACGCGCGTGGGTGAGCCTGAGAGCACCAGCACGCGGTTGCCCAAGGTGACCGCCTCTTGAATATTATTCGTGACAAAAAGTATGGCCTTGGGATTAATGTCGCTATTCTGCCAGAGCGCCAATAATTCAGCGCGCATGCTCTCGGCCGTGAGCACATCTAAACCAGAAAACGGATCATCCAAGATGAGCAACTCAGGTTGCGGCGCCAACGCGCGCGCCAAGGCCACTCGCATGCTCGTACCCTGCGAGAGCTCGCGCGGATATGCTTCTTCAAAGCCTTCTAAACCAATACGGTCAATGGCCCAAGCCACTCGCTGGGCCCTCTCAGCGTCGCTAAGATGAGTCTTCTCAAGGCCCAGAGCTATATTTTCTTGCGCCGTCATCCATGGAAAAAGTGCCGGATTCTGCAAGACCACGCCCACTTCAGAAATTAAACCGCGACGTGCTTCACCGCGCCAAAAAACCTGGCCTTGGGTGGGTTTGGCCAAGCCACAGGCTAAACGAGCTAGCAGGCTCTTGCCTGACCCCGACGGCCCCAAGACCGAAAGCACATCGTCTTCGTGCACGGCAAAGCTGAGCTGCGCCAGCACCCGTACGCGCTCGCGGCCAGCCTGAGTCACCTCAAAATCAACGTCACGTAATTCTAAAAGGACCTTATTGCTCACGCCGCCCCCTGATAGCGGGCCGCCACGTCATAGAGGCGATGCCAGAAAAGGCGGTTGATGGTCACCACGATGAGTACCATGACAAGCACCGCTGCAGCCAGCAAACCCATGTCGCCCGACTCGGTTGCTATATTAATCGTGGCACCTAGGCCACGCGCGGTCAGGGGAGCATCGTTGAGCTTGAAATACTCGGTCAGTATGCTGGCGTTCCATGCGCCACCCATGGCGGTTTCCCAACCAACCAACAACGAAGGAAAAAGCGAGGGCAGTATAAAGCGGGTCCAGCGCTTGATGCCTGAAGGACCGTAAAGTAGCCATGCTTCTCTGCTTTCATGCGACAACGCCGAAGCGCCCGCAATGGTATTGAATAAGATGTACCAGGCTGTCCCTGACATCATCAAGATAATCGAGCCCCAGTTGAGGCTCATGCCCAAGGCATGCAGCACCACAATGATGGCGGGAAAGAGCATGGGCGCCGGAAAGCTGGCCGTGATTTGAATCACCGGGCCTAATGATTTTGAAAGTCGTGGATTCATGCCAATCCAGACGCCTAACGGCACGGCCCAAATTGAACCTAGCAAGGTGGCCAGTATCGTACGCCCTAAGGTCAGGCCCGCATCACCCCATAGGCTTAACCATTGTTCCCCCCGCAAGCCTTTAAATAGCGAAAGCAGGCGCCATCCCATCAGCATCATGACCAGCAGCAGCAGAAAGCCCAACGCCGGCTCAAACCAAGTTGAGCGCCGCAAATTAGCCGTGCTACGCAAAGGCGCCATGACGGGCTTAGGCACGGCACGCAAGATGCTAGCTATCACGCGCCGGGTCAGGCCTTCGCCCAATGCCTGCAGGGCCCGACTGCGCTTAAGCAGATTGAACATCCATGAACCGGGAGCTTCACTACCGTCATCATCTAGGCGAAAGCGATGCGACCACGACAGCATGGGCCGCCATAGCAACTGATCGACGGCCACCACAATGATGGCCATGGCAATGACTGCGTAAACCATGGCCTGCACATTGCCTTCTTCCATGGCTACGGACATATACGAACCCAGGCCGGGCAGACGAAAATCTTGCTTACCTAGCTGAAAGGCCTCACTCGCCGTGAGAAAAAACCAACCGCCGGCCATGCTCATCATCGAGTTCCAGGCCAGGGGCGTCATGCCACAGGGCAATTCGAGACTAAAAAAGCGTTTGACTCGACCGAGGCGAGCAAGGTCGGCCGCATCGCGCAGCTCATGCGGAATGCCTTTCAATGATTGATAAAAGGCTAGAATCATATTCCAAGCCTGCGAAGTAAAGATCAACAAGATGCCTGCTAGCTCGAGGCCAAAGCGAGAATTAGGAAAGAGATGCACCAGGCCCAGCACCAGGCCTGGCATGAAGCCCAAGACCGGAATGCTCTGCAGGATGTCGACCAAAGGAATAATGACGCGCTCTGCCCAGCGACTGCGCGCAGCCCAAAGCGCCCACCAAAAGGTGACGACTAATGAAACTAAGAACGCACCAAAGCCCCGGGCAAGCGAGAGTAGGCTATAGCCCACCAGAGCTCCGGGATGCAAATCAATCTGCACCGTGGCTTGATAGGGCTGACCCCATTGCAAGCCCAAGACCGCTAGGCCCGCCAACAAAGAGACCAACAAACTTAAGACGACGAGATCTGCGATCCCGAAGCCTTTGAGTTCTTTTAGATCAATGGTGGTTAAGGGCATGACGTTTTAGCCACCACTGTGAGGGTCTTTGGTAGAAAGCATGGCTTCGCGCAAAATATTTTCGATATGGGGAAAGGCGCCCAACTCTTTGCTCTGCAGAGCCCGAGAAAAGTAAACTCGCGCATCCCTTATTTTTCCTTGTTTGCGGTAAAGCTCACCAATCAGATACATCACACCCGGCTCGCCCAGCTTCTCTGGCAGCTTACCGCCTTTTTCGAAATATTCTTGATAAGCGGCGGTGGCCTGTTCCATGGCCTTCAGCTCACGAGCTTTGTCACCCGCCACGCGAAAAATCCAAACTAAATGCATGTGCAAACCAGCTAGCTCACCCATGTCGCTGACGGCTCGGTATTTATGAATCGCAAGCGCCATCTCATGCCGCTTAACCACGGTTTCAAGATCGAGTTCGCCCAACTTGAATATGTCGGGTTTGGGAGTCGCCCTGAGCTTGCGACTGACTTCCATTAATTTAGGCTCGTAAGCCGGCAGGAACTTTTCAAATTCGTCATTACGTGCCGCGATCTGACAGTGAGAACAGGCAGTAATCGAATAAAAATAGGGCGAGTAGCCTTCGTAATCGCAGCCAAAATCAGACCACTTCTCACGCACGCGCAGCGCGGTGGCGCGTAGCCGGGTGGTCTCGAATTCACCCTCGCAAAAAGGGCAGGTCATTTTCTTGTTCCAAAGCGGTGTGCTCAAGTCTGCCCCTTCTGCCCATTTTGAATCATGAAATGGGCGTCGCAATGCTCTATTTTGGTCAATCAGGGCCTGTTGACAAGCGTTTTTCGCCACTTCTGGACAGTCTGCTTAAATCAGGTTATCTTGTTGGCCTTGTTCAAACACTGGGAGTTTACATGGGTCTCTTAGATGGCAAAAAAGCCCTCATCGTCGGGGTGGCCAACGAACGCTCGATTGCCTGGGGCATCGCTCAGGCCTTTCACCGCGAAGGTTGCCAGCTCGCCTTTACCTTTCTTGGCGAAGCTCTCGAAAAACGCGTCAGGCCCCTGGCCGCATCGGTCGGCAGCAATATTGTAGAGCCTTTAGATGTCGCCTCAGACGAGCAAATTGACGCCCTCTACAAGGTGATAGAAAAATCATGGGGGAAATTCGACGTCTTGGTGCACGCGGTGGCTTACGCTAAGAAAGAAGATCTCGAAGGCGAATTTGCCAACACCAGTCGCGCGGGTTTTCACCTAGCCATGGACATCAGCGCCTATTCACTCGTGGCCTTGACCCGTGGCGCCATTCCCCTCTTTAATCCGGGCGCCTCAATTATGGCCCTGACCTATTATGGTTCTGACAAAGTGAGCCCCAATTACAATGTCATGGGCGTAGCCAAATCTGCCCTCGAATCAACGGTTCGCTACTTAGCGGCCGACCTGGGCCCACGCGGCATACGCTGCAACGCCATTTCAGCTGGCCCCGTCAAAACACTAGCAGCCAGCGGCATCGCCGGTTTTCGAGACAAACTCAAACAGGCAGCTCTCTCGACGCCCCTGCGCCGCACCATCACGCAAGAAGAAGTGGGCAACGCAGCCGTCTATTTAGCTTCAAGCCTTTCGTCGGGCGTGACTGGCGAAATCACTTTTGTCGACGCCGGCGCCAATATCATGGCCGAGCACCCGCATTATAAAGATGAGCCCAAATAATATTTTTTGAACCCTTCGTGAGAAACCAAAATGCCTAAAACCCGAATCGAAAAAGACTCGATGGGCGAGATTGCCGTCGAAGATGACAAGTATTGGGGCGCCCAGACCCAGCGCTCATTGGAGCATTTCAAAGCCGGCGCTGGCCGCGATACCCTGCCGCGCGAGATGATCTGGGCCTTTGGAACTATAAAAAAAGCCGCCGCCTTGGTGAATCTAGAGTTGGGGCTGTTGGATGCCAAAAAATCTGAGTTAATCGTACGCGCAGCTGATGAAGTCATTGCCGGCAAGTTAGATGCCCATTTCCCTCTCGTTGTTTGGCAAACCGGTTCAGGCACGCAAAGCAACATGAACGTTAACGAAGTGATCAGCAACCGCGCTATTGAAATTTTCAGCGGCAAGATGGGCAGCAAAGACCCCGTGCATCCCAATGACGATGTCAACAAGGCCCAGAGCAGCAACGATACTTTCCCTACGGCCATGCACATCGCTGCCGTGGCGACGCTGAAGCCCTTGGTTCAGGGGCTGCAAGAGCTGCGCGACGTGCTTGCCAAAAAATCAGAAGAATACACTGACATTATAAAGATTGGTCGCACGCACCTCATGGACGCAGTGCCCCTTACTCTGGGCCAAGAAATGAGCGGCTGGGTGGCCATGCTCGAAAATGATTTGCGCCGCTTAGGCGTGACCCTGCCCCAGCTTTATGAGCTGGCTTTGGGCGGCACGGCCGTAGGCACAGGCCTCAATACCCACCCTGAGTTTGCTGCCCGGGCTGCAGGCCGCATTGCTGCCCTCACGAATCAGCCCTTTATCAGCGCCCCCAATAAATTCGAAGCCCTAGCTGGCCATGATGCTTTAGTCTTCGCCCATGGCGCGCTTAAGACCTTAGCAGCCAGCTTAAATAAAATAGCCAATGACGTGCGCTGGTTGGCTTCAGGCCCGCGCGCGGGCCTTGGCGAATTAAGTATTCCTGAAAATGAACCCGGCAGCAGCATCATGCCAGGTAAAGTGAACCCCACCCAATGCGAAGCCCTAACGATGATCTGTGCCCAAGTCATGGGTAACGATGTGGCGGTGAATATTGGCGGCATGAGCGGCAACTTTGAACTCAATGTCTTTAAGCCCCTGATCATTCACAACTTTATTCAATCAGCCAAGATCTTGACCGAGGGCGTGAAAGGCTTCACGCACCATTGCGCAGTCGGCATCACACCCAACAAAGAACGCATCGATGAATTGATGAACAAGAGCCTGATGTTGGTCACAGCCCTAAACTCGCATATTGGCTATGACAAGGCGGCCCAAATCGCCAAAAAAGCCCACAAAGAAGGCACGACTTTGAAAGAAGCGGCTGTGGCGCTTAAGCTAGTGACTGCTGAAGATTTTGACAAGTGGGTCAAGCCAGCCGAGATGACTAAGCCGGGGATGTAATTCAAAACTTCATGAAGCTTGACTGCCAACGTCACGGGCTTGCTTCGCTGGGATAAGCCAGCAAGGTAAAAAAACTCGCATTCTGCCAAGCATCCATAAATTGTCTTTCGGGGATTCGGCGAGGACCCAAGACTGGGTCGATAACACGATACGCCCGGGTGGCATGATCGTAGCCGTTCAATATCACGCAGTGCTTAATCTTGCCGGCCCCGGCATCGAGCATCAAGAGCAACGGCACCTCGCGGCCTAAATATCGAAAGATGCCATGCACTGATTGGTCGGGCTGGCCCCGAAACACGGCAGTTGAAAAGCCAGCGGCAACAAAGCAGTCTTTGAGTGTCTGGCCCTCTACCCCACCCGACTGAGTCGCCTCGGCCACCAGCCTTGCCTGCCAATCCTTACCTATCTCCCTATCAAAATACGCAAATAACATTTGAGCAGCTGCGCGCCCGCCTGCAGCGGTCACGCCCAACATGTCCCTTTTGGAAAGAGTCATTTAAGACCGGGGGCACACGAGTGGACCCACAGAGAAAAGCCGAGGGGTAACTCAATCACTCATCGAAATTTGACTGGGAAGCACAC
>CAZFUM010000095.1:0-9414 GCA_964521965.1 uncultured bacterium
ACCCGCAGCACCCGCCTGGGTAATGATTATTATGGGGCCGTAAAACGGGTCCTGCGAAGGCCACGGCAAGAGCCCCACGGGGCCCCTAGCCCTAGTCCTTGAACAGAATAAGAGCTTATCCACGAAGTTTTCTTGTTAGGTTTCAGGACTTGAAACCCTTTTTCTTGACTTGAATTCGGGCCCTTGGTATCTTCTTTTCAGAGACCCAGCGTTGTCATCCTGGCTAGGGGGAAGCATGAAGAAAAGCTTGGCAGTTTTGGCTTTGGCACTTGGAGCCTATGCTCCTTTGAAGGCCACCAACTATTCTAATGAAGTCTTGGCTATTGGCGTGGGCGCGAGAGCCCTTGGCATGGGCGGCGCCTATGTGGCCGTCGCTGATGACTCAACGGCTGTTTACTGGAATCCAGCCGGCCTTCCCAAAGTAAAACATGTTGAAATTTCAGCCATTCAGCAGGGTCGCCAGTATTCAGGCCTGAGCCTGAATGAGGTCGGCAGCCGCTATATGTTTATGTCGGGTGCCATGAGCTTTCCGGGCGTGGGTACCGTGGGCGCGGCTTTCATGCGCTTTGGCGTTGAAGATATCCCTTATGTGACTGGCGTGGACGCCTTTGGCGCACCCATCGTGCTGGGTGCATTTGCCACTGAAGACATGGCCTTTATTGGTTCGTATGGTCGCAAACTGCACCCTGCCATCAATGCTGGTTTGACCTTTAAATACTTGGGCGGCGGCACCGTGGGCCTGGCCTCGGGCAATGCCACCTACACTTATATGGGCGCTGATTTGGGCCTTTTGCTGGAATTTGGCGGCTGGAACCCTAGCCTCAAGGGCCTCTCGTTAGGCTTGAACGCACAAGACGTGGTTAGCTCAGGCGTGGCTTGGAAGGGGACCGCTACCAACCCCGTCGATCCAGTTGATGCAAACTATAAAGTCGGTTTGGCCTATACGCCTCAGGCGGATTTTCTTAAAGCCAACCAGAGTGAGCTGACTTTGGCGGTCGACATGGACCCCAAGTATTCGCCCAACACGCTTTATCATGTGGGTGGTGAGTTCTGGTACAAAAAGACTTTAGCTTTCCGCGGCGGTACGCGCCTCTTCATGGGCGGCCTGCAGCAGCCTGAACTGACCCTGGGCGGTTCAGTGCGCATGTTCATCCTTCAGGTCGACTACGCATTTATCAATTACGAGCTGACGCCCATGCATTATCTGAGCTTGGCCGTGCGCTTCTAAATTCAAAACAGCCTTTCAAACTTCAAAGGCCCCGGAAACGGGGCCTTTTTTGTTGCCCTTGCGAGCCCTTGACCCTTTTGGGCTGCTCGTGCTAAATTTCTGACCATCGTGATTTGAACGATTTACCTCTTTGGGTGGCGCTTCATCGCTCCGGCCCAGGGACACACAGCAGGTTAAATAACCGTGTTGTTTAGCAAACAAGGCCGCTTGCCCACGGGCAATGACGCGGTCAGCATACCGAGTTTGAATGCGGCCACAGCCGCTGCCCCGGACATTAACTTTTTGTCTATGAAGCACCGGGGTTTGGTCGAATTTTATTCGCCCAAGAACGCGCCTTTTTTTCGCCCCGTCATCAAAGTCGCCGGCAAGACCTTAAATCCTGAAAAAGCCAAAGATTTATTCGCAGATAGACTCGAGCATTGGGTTCCGGTGTTTAGGCTCAGTGATAAGAAGGCTTATGACGTCGAATGGCGAGTGCTGGCGCCCTTGGGTCAACGCGGCTTTATGATCGAATTCTTAGTTAATAATAAGACTTCTAAGACACTGAAAACTTATCTCGGCGCCGAAGGCTCATGGTCCGGCTGCCGCGTGCGTAATAACGAGCACTATGAGCTGCGTTTTTGGCGCCGAGCCGAGCAGTTCGGCGGCTTGGCGGCCAAACACGTGGTCTTGAGTGCCGGCGGCGAGATGCCTGAATACAGCGTGGCTCTGGGCGCCAGTGATGATTTGGATTGTATGGAAATAGGCCTTGGTAGCATTCCCAAAGCAGGCAGCAAGACGAAATGGGATGCTAAGAAGCTGAAGGCCTTAGAAGCCAGCTATGATTCGCCCAAGACCGGCGCGATTAAAGGTGGGGCCAAGGCCGGGCCTGAAAAGTCAAAACCCCTGACCTATAGTGTTGGCAAATACGTCGAAGTGGCGCCTAAGACCATTGGCCGCTTCGCGGTCTATTTTGGCCTAGGTTTGGAGCCAGTTTCAGCCGCCGCCACTTGCGTTGAGCTGCGCCGACAGGGCATCGAAGCGCTCTCGGGTTCGACACTTAAGTTCTTGGGCCGACGTAACAAGTCGACCGGCGATGACAGGCTTGATGCATTGATGAACCTGAATCTTTGGTTTAATTATTACTATGCCATGGGCGTCACGTTAGACAGCGAAGAGTTCGTTTGCTTGACGTCCAGATCGCCGCATTATTATGTCAACGGCGCTTACTGGGACCGCGACAGCATGCTTTGGTCATTCCCAGCCGTGTTGGCTGTAGATCCTGGCCGTGCCCGTAAGATGTTGGAATATGCCTTTGGCCGCCAGGGCGGAAATATTGGCGTGCATAGCCGCTTTATCACCGGCGCGACATTAGAACCTGGCTTTGAATTAGATGAGCTATGCGCTCCGGTTATTGCACTCGCTGCCTATGTCAAGAGCACGGGTGACCAAAGCCTGCTTAAAGATAGCCAGGTCAAGCGCATGCTGCGCCAAGTTGAAAAAACCTTGGCAGCCAAGCGCCACCCGCTTTACGCGCTTTATGAAACGACGTCAGGGCCCGACGACGACTTCGAGCCCATGCCCTACTTAACCTATAATAATGTGCTAGTTTGGAAACTGCAGCATTGCTTGGCTGAGCTTAAGCCCAAGTTAGGCCGTGATAATGATGTGGCGGGCCACAAACGTTTGGCCGATGACATCAAGTCAGATATTTGGCGCAATCTGGTGGCGGAAGGTCCTAAGGGCAAGATGTTTACATGGGCATCGGACCTCAGGGGCAACAAGCGCTTCTATACTTCGCCGCCCGGCTGCCTGCAACTGATCCCGTACTATGGCTTCTGCGAGACCAGCGAGCCTGCCTACAAGAACACCGTGGCCTGGCTGCACAGCAAAGACTTCCCCTATTCGTTTCATGGCCAGCCCTTTGCCGAATTGGGCTGCGCCCATTCGACACAACCTTGGACCTTGGGGCTTTGCAACCGCCTGCTATCGGGGCAAAAAGATAAGGTCGCGCCTTTGCTGGCCAAGCTTAGCTTTGACGATGGCGTGGCCTGTGAGGCTTTTGATAGCAAGAGTGGCAAACCCTATTCAGGCATGGCCTTTGCCACTTGCGCAGGGCTATTAGGCTATTCGATATGGAAAGCTTTTGGTAAGAGCAAGAATGAGAGTCGTGACAAGCTCGATAAACAGCAAACCCTAAGCCCGGCACTAGCCGGCAAGTGAGGCAACGATGAACTACGGCTACTTCGACCGCCCCCGCAAAGAATACGTCATCACCCGGCCTGACACGCCCCTGCCCTGGATCAATTATTTGGGCACCGACGAATATTGCTCGCTCTTCTCAAATACGGCTGGGGGCTATTCGTTTTACAAAGATGCGTCCTTGCGCCGCATCACGCGTTACCGCTACAACAATATTCCCTTAGATGCCAACGGCAAGTACATTTATATTCGAGATGAGAAGAGCAAAGATTTCTGGTCTACGTCGTGGCAACCTGTGCGCAAGCCCTTGGCCAAGCAAAAATACGAGTGTCGAGTTGGCTTGAGTTACAACGTTATCAAAACCGAATACGATGGCATTGAAACTGAGACAACTTATTTTGTGCCCGAGGGTGAGACCTTAGAAGTCTGGCGCATGCGTGTTACGAATAAGTCAAAAAAGCGTCGCAATCTAAAGGCCATTTCGTTTGTCGAGTTCTGCCTTTGGGACGCATTAAATGACATGACCGATTTTCAATATAATCTCAATATTGCTGAAGTTGAGGTCGATAAGGCCAAGAGTGCGATTTATCACATGTCGCGCTACCGTGTTTATAAAGATCACTATGCTTTTTTTACGGTCAATAAGCCCATGCAGAGCTTTGACACCGAGCGCGAGCAGTTTTTAGGCCGTTATGGCTCGCTCGAAAAGCCTGCGTCGGTGGTAGCGGGCCAAGGCAAGAATACGCTGGCTAGCGATTGGTCGCCGGTCGGATCGATGCAAGTCAAATTAGACTTGGCCCCTGGCGAGACACAAGAAGTCATCTATGTCTTGGGTTTTGGTTTTCAAAAAGGTGATCGCGAACGCCAGATGGAGATGTATAAGAAGCCTGAAGTCGTGCAGGCGGCAATTGATAAATTGGCCTCGAGCTGGTCAGAAAATATGAGCCGTTTCCAAGTTGAATCACCCGACGAAGACGTCAATCTGATGGCGGGCACGTGGAATCAGTATCAATGCCGTACGACATTCAATTGGTCGCGTTCAGCCAGTTACTACGAAAGTGGCATTGGTCGTGGGATGGGCTTTCGCGACAGCAACCAAGATACGATGGGCTTTGTGTACCAGGTGCCTGCCAAAGTGAGGCAGAGGCTTATTGATTTAGCCAGCACTCAATTTGCCAATGGTTCTGCCCGGCATCAGTATCAGCCGTTGACCAAGCGGGGAAATGGCTTTGGTTTTTCAGATGATCATCTCTGGATGCCGCTCTCGGTGGCAGCCTATTTGCGTGAAACCGGGGACCTAAGCCTGCTCAACGAAACCGTGCCCTACGATGATGGCAGTAAATCATCGATGTATGTGCATCTCGAGCGCGCCATTCAATATGCGGTCAAGAATCGCGGTCCCCACGGCTTGCCCAAGATTCTTAAAGCTGACTGGAATGATTGCATGAACTTAGACCAGGGCAAGGTCGAGGCTGGCAAGATTAAAGACTCAAAGGCTGAGTCGGTCATGGTGGCCCAGATGTTTGTTAAAGCCTGCCGTGATATGCAAGACATTGCGCTATGGTCGGGCAAGCCCAAAGACATCCCCCACTTTAAGAAACTGGGCGATGAAATGGCCAAGCTGATAGAAAAAGCGGCATGGGATGGCCAATGGTATATTCGTGCTTTTACCGAAGAAGGCGATCCCGTAGGCAGCAAGAAAGTGAAAGAGGGAAGCATTATTCATCTCAATAGCCAATCGTGGTCCGTGTTCTCGGGCGCAGCCAAGGGTTCGCACGGCAAGGTCGCCATGGATTCGGTTAAGAAATTGATGGCGACTAAACATGGCATCGTGCTGAACTATCCGGCTTACACAAAATTCGACCCTAAGTTGGGTGCCATCACTCTCTTTCCACCGGGCTTAAAAGAAAACGGCGCTATTTTCTGCCATCCCAACCCTTGGGCCATGATTGCTGAAACGATCTTAGGCCGTGGCGATCGGGCGATGGAATATTACAAAGCAATTTTACCCGCGGCGCGAAATCGCATTGCCGAAACCCATCGTACCGAACCCTATGTTTATGCCCAAATGATTGCTGGCAAAGAGTCGCCCAAGTTTGGCCAGGCCAAGAACAGCTGGCTGACCGGCACGGCAGCTTGGAACTTCATCGCCATCTCGCAGTATATTTTGGGCTGCCGGGCTGATTTTGATGGTTTGGTGATCGACCCCTGCATACCCAAGAAGTGGAAGGGTTTTTCAATGACCCGAAAATTCCGTGGCGCCGAATACCGTATCAGCATCAAAAACCCGCGTCATGTTAGCAAGGGCGTAAAGAGTATGCTGGTGGACGGGGTCAAAGTGAAAGGCAACAAGGCCCCGGTCTTTCATTCGGGCATTCATGATGTTGAAGTCGTGATGGGCTAAGGTTCCAGTCTCGTACTGCCAAGAAAAGCGGCCTGAGAGGGCCGCTTTTCTTGTTTGTTGATATATTGGGGATAGGGCGTTAAACTTTCGCCGTCCCTTATTGGTGAGGCCTATTTGGCGCTCTCTGGCCTATTTGTCAAAGTCGTGGTTTCGGTGTTGCTGTGGCCCCTTTCGCTGGTACTTGGCGCCGGGCTGCTGCTCAGTTTGCAGGACCTCCCCTATCAAGATTCCCGTGTGATTGCCTTGGGCTCAGGCATTCTGGCCTATTTGGCGATACAGATCTTTTTCTGGAAACCGCTCTTTGTCTATGTCATGGGCCACGAGCTCACCCATGCCTTGGCTGCTGTGATTCAGGGCGGCAAGGCTGATGACATGCGCGTCAGTAGCAAGGGCGGCATGGTCAAAGTGAACAAGACTAATTTTCTAGTGAACCTGGCGCCTTACTTCTTTCCCATCTACACGGCCATGCTGCTGGTGGTCTACTGGCTCAGCCAAGAGCGCTTCCGCCTGGTCCTGATCTTTGCCTTGGGACTCAGCATTGGTTTCCATTGGGCCCTGACGGCTTATTCTATGAAACAGCACCAAAGCGACATTCATGATGTGGGCTGGCTATTTGCCATCCCCTTCATCCTCACCCTTAATATCGTCATATTTGCCCTGCTGCTGGGCCAGGTATTGCCCGCTGCGTTCTCACTCAAGACCTTTGGTCAAAACAGTTGGGCTTTTGCGCTGAGAGGCGCAGCCTGGGCCCATAGCCTTTTCTAGTTCGTGGAGACGAATGCCTAAGACTTTTGTGCTTGATACCAATGTGATGGTGCACAACCCACAGTCGATTTTTTTGTTTAAAGAGAACAATGTCGTCATTCCCTTGATCGTGGTCGAAGAACTCGACAACCTAAAGAAATACATGGATGAACGTGGCCGGGCAGCACGCCATTGCTCGCGCTATTTAGATGAGTTGCGCCAAAAGGGAAGCTTGACCCAGGGCGTGGCGCTCGACAACGGCGGCACCTTGAGGGTTGAAACCTCGCTCAACGCGCCTTTGCCCGACCACCTTGATTTAGGCAAGGCCGACAATGCTATTTTGCGCGTGGCCTTAGCGCTCAAGAAAAAAGGTGAAGATGTCCGTTTTGTTTCAAAAGACATCAATGCCCGCATCAAAGCCGATGCCTTGGGCATCACCGCTGAAGACTTTGAGAATGCCAAGGTTGATATTGATCAACTTTATGAAGGCTGGATTGAAATAGCCGTGAAGCGAGAGGTGATCGACTCTTTTTATCGCGACAAACGCTTGCCCCATGCCGCTGAGCTGGCGGGCCAGAAGCTTTATCCCAACCAATTTGTGCTTTTGCGCAGCTCTGAAAGCGCTAATCAGAGCGCCCTGGGCCGTGTCGATAAAGACGGCAATTTGGCGCCCCTTGTCTATGGCGAGCGCGATGCCTGGGGCGTGCGCGCTCTTAATGTCGAACAAAAATTTGCCCTCGATTTGCTCTTAGATGATGCCGTCGAGCTGGTCACCTTGGTGGGCACGGCTGGCACCGGCAAGACCCTGCTGGCCATGGCTGCGGGCTTGCAGCGTGTGGTTGAAGATAAACGTTATAAAAAGATACTAATCAGTCGTCCGGTGATCCCCTTGGGCAAAGACATCGGTTATTTGCCGGGCACCAAAGAAGAGAAGCTGCGCCACTGGATGCAGCCGATTTTTGATAATCTCGAATTTCTTTGCGCCAGCGACGAGGAAGATGATGAGAATTCGCAGGTGGACTATTTGGTCGAGACGAACAAGCTTGAGCTAGAGGCCGTCACCTATATTCGCGGCCGTTCGCTGCCGCGTCAGTTTATCGTGGTGGATGAGGCTCAAAACCTAACGCCGCACGAGATGAAAACCATTGTCTCGCGCGCGGGCGAGGGCACCAAGGTGGTCATCACCGGCGACCCCTATCAAATTGATCATCCTTATCTTGATGCTGACTCGAATGGCCTGACCTATTTGGTTGAGAAGTTCAAAGGGCAGCCGGCTTATGGCCACGTGACTCTGACGCGCAGTGAGCGTTCGCGTCTGGCCGCTTTGGCAGTCCAACTGCTTTAATCCATGATGAAGGCTGGCGCTAAAATATTGCTTGCCCGTTTTTCTTCGCTGGGTGATGTGGTGCTGGCCAGCGCCGCGCTTCGTGAGATCAAGCGGCAGGACCCGTCTGCGCGTTTGACCTTGCTGACCAAGCCTGCCTATGCCCCGCTTTTTGAGGGGCATAGCGCCCTCGATTCGGTTTGGTCACTCGATCTTAGGCTTTTAAAAACTTGGGTTCGCGCAAGGGCCGAAAAATTTGATGGCTACTTAGATTTGCATGCCAGCCTGCGTTCGCGCTTCTTAGGCTGGATGCTGATGAAGCCTAGCTCGCGAGTTAAGACCTATCGCCGTGAGCGCCAAGCCGCTCTTAGACTCAAATCTCAAGCGCCTGCTCCTCCCGATGTCGTCGATCGGGCCGTGCATGCTGCGGCCCAGCTCATGGGCGCTGCCCCGGGGCAGGCCAAGCCTTGGATCGAGGTGAGTGAGCGGGCTAAGGCGTGGGCGCGAGGCGCCCTGGCCTCGCTGCCTGCGGGCCCGCGCGTCATCTGTGCGCCCGGGGCGGCCCATCAGGCCAAGCGTTGGCCCGAGTCTCACTTTGCGACGGTGCTTGCAGGTTTGCATAAGAGTCGGCCCGATTTGAATTTTGTCTTTGTGGGTGGGCCTCAAGATTCAGGTTTGGCCTCGGGCATTGCAGCTCAAGCCGGCTTGGGCACGACTTGGTTGAATCTCTGCGGCCGTAGCGATGTGGCCCAGTTGGCGGGCGTGCTGCAAGGCTCGGTTCTCTTTATAGGCAATGACAGCGGGCCTTTGCATCTTAGCAGCGCTCTGAATACACCAAGCTTGGCCATCTTTGGTCCCACGGTGAGGGCCTTTGGCTTTTATCCGCGGGGCGCGCAAGACCTTGTTTTTGAGCGCGAGCTCGATTGCCGGCCCTGCAGTTTGCACGGGGGCGAAACTTGCCCCCTGGGCCATCACGACTGCATGAATCAATTAGCGCCCGAGCCTGTGCTGGCGGCTGCTTTGGCCCGTTTATGAAGACGGTGCCGCAACTTTCTGTTCTTCTCATCACCAAGAATGAGGCGGCCCGGCTGCCTGCATTTTTTAAATCACTTAAGTATTTAAAATTGCCTTATGAGGTGATGGTCCTCGATTCGCGCAGTCGAGATGCCACGGCCCGCATAGCCAAGCAGCAGGGCGCTAAGGTCATTCAGGTAAAATGGCAGGGCTATTCAAAAACAAAAAATCTTGGCTTCAAATATTGCCGGGCACCGTGGATCTTGAGCTTAGATGCCGATGAAAATCCTGATGCCGAGCTGTGCCAAGCCATAAGCAACGCTATTAAACTGGCTGAACCCGAGACCTATTATGTGAATCGTCTTAACTATTTTTTGGGTGAACCGGTTTGGCGGGGCGGCTGGCACCCTGATTGGCAGTTGCGGCTCTTTAAAAAAGGCGCTGCCCAGTTCAATCAACGCCAGGTTCACGAAGGGATGGAGCCGCTGGATGGGCGTGATGGGGGTCGGCTCAAGGGAC
>CAZFUM010000096.1:0-9241 GCA_964521965.1 uncultured bacterium
GCTTTGATAGATCCCCAAAGTTGATCGAGCGGGTCTTGAGGAAAGTTTTGACCGTTCATTTTAGATTTATAGAAATCTTTATAAGACGTGCAGAGATCTTTCAAATGTTCAGCCGAAAGATCAGTGTCATTCTTGGCGCCAACTTTTTCTTTCATGTGGTGCAGCATATCTTCCATTGGGTCTTTGCTTAAGCCCATGGCTGTGGTGCTGTACATTTGAATAAATCGGCGATAGCTATCATAAGCAAAACGCGCGTTGTTGGTCTTCTTCGCCAAGCCCTCAACCGACCTATCGTTGAGACCTAAATTCAAAATGGTTTCCATCATGCCCGGCATCGAACGGGCTGCACCTGAACGCACCGAAACCAACAAGGGGTCTTTGTCATCGCCAAGCTTCTTACCCGTTTCACGTTCGAGCTTTGCCACGTTCTTGAGCACTTCTTCTTCTAAGCCCCGAGGAAACTTCTTACCGAGATCATAATAGGACGCGCAAGCGTCAATCGTGACCGTGAAACCGGCCGGAACCGGCAAGCCGATCTTTACCATCTCAGCCAAACCTTGGCCCTTACCACCGATAATATCCTTACTGATCCCTGCGCCTTCGGCGCCAGATTTCATGCCAAAAAAATAGACCCACCTGGTCTTCTTGCTACCTTTGACAGTTGCCTTTGTTTTTGCTTTCTTCGCCATCATATTCTCCTTGGTGTTGTTGTAGCTATTTCTTGGCCAACTTCGTGAAATCGGCCAATAAATTAAGGGTCTGAGATACAGACGCCAGGAACGAAAGTCGATTGAGGCGCACGGCGGGATCTTCTGCCATGACCATGACATCCGAAAAGTAAGCATCAATAGCAGAACGCAGGTCTGCCATTTTGGTAAAAGCGCCTTCGTAATCTGCGCCCTGAGTCAGGCGCTCAATCACCGGACGTGCAGCCAAGAAGCGTTCGTGCAGCACCTTCTCGGCGCCATCCTCTAACAGGGCGGGGTTCACAGCCTTGATCTCGGTCACTTTAGACAAGATGTTGTTCACGCGTGAAAAAGCCGAAGCGACCATCTCAAAATCATCACGGCTTCGCACCTTGGCTAAAGCTTTGGCGCGAGCCTGGGCTTCACGAGTTAAGTCGCTACGTTTACACAAAGTAGCATCAATAAGATCTTGTGAAAAACCTTGGTCTGACAAACTGGCTTCTAAGCGCTGGCGATGGAAATCTTTGAGCTGGGCTAGCACCTCGCCCACTGGACGAGTGATCTTGCCGCCATAGAGGCTAAGAGCAAAACCCGCCAATTCTTCAAACGATAGATCCTTGTCTTGCTGACTCAGTATGGCCACCAAGCCAGTGGCCTTGCGACGCAGAGCATAGGGATCCTGCGAGCCAGTGGGAATCTGGCCCACGCCAAAGCTACCCGCCAAATCATCGAGTTTGTCCGCCAAAGCCACGATCTGGCCAGCACGTGTAGCTGGGATTGCATCCCCTGCAAAGCGAGGGCGGTAGTGACCTGCAATGGCTTCAGCGACCTCTTCGCTCTCGCCGCTGAGCCGGGCGTAAATGCCACCCATCACGCCCTGCAACGAAGCGTATTCTTTTTCGCCAATCATGAGAGTGACGAGATCGCTCTTGCATAGCTTGGCAGCTCGAGCTGCATGGTCGCGTTCACTTGGCGCAAGCTTTTCAGCGATCCATTGTGCCAGTCGTTCAAGCCGCTCAACCCGCTCAAAAACAGTCCCTAGGCTTTCTTGCCAGACCACATGCTTCAACTCTTCGAGGCGAGTCTCAAGCGTCTCTTTTTGATCTTCGGCAAAAAAGAAAGCCGCGTCTTCAAGGCGCGCGCGCATCACACGGGCATTGCCCAACTTGACGCCTTCGGTATTCTTCGACGTGCCATTGGTTACCGTCAGGAAGACAGGGGCCAACTTTCCTTGGCTGTCGCGGGCCGAAAAACAATACTGATGCTCGCGTAAAGCTTTGATGATGACGGCTTCAGGCAGAACTAAGTAACGAGCTTCGAACTCGCCTTGCAAGACCTTAGGCGCTTCGACCAAGTTGGCCGTGACGGCCACCAACTCGTCATCTACGATACCCTGGCATTTGATCTTCTTACAGGCTGCTTCTAATTGCTCACGAATCAACTCACAACGTGATTCCATTGAAAGCTGGACATGGGCTGCCTTAAGCTTCTTGCTGTACTCAGCTGCATTCTTTACCACGAAAGCCTTGGGCGCCAAAAAGCGATGACCGCGTGTTAAATTTGAACACGGAATGCCATCGAGTTCGAACTTAACGGTCCGATCACCATAGAGAGCCAGCAGCCAGTTGATGGGGCGCGCAAAACGCAAAGGTCCGCCCTCACCCCAGCGCATACTTTTGGGGAAAGTCAGCTTGCGCGTCAGCGCAGGCAAGAAAATTTCTAACAAATCTTGCGTGTATTGGCCCGGCGTAAAAACTTTAGCAAAAACATAATCACCCTTAGGGGTGGGCCGGATGCTCAGCTTGCTCACATCAAGGCCTTTACCTTTAGCAAAACCAATACCGACTTGGGTGGGTTTGCCCTCAGCGTCAAAAGCCACTTTGGCTGCCGGCCCCTGTAATTCTTCAACCCGATCGTCCTGACGCTCTTGCAGATCTTTGATGCTTAGGACGAGTCGGCGCGGCGTGCCCTCAGCTTGAATACCCTTATGTTCCAGATGCTGCTCTTTGAAGTAGGCATCCGCCAAAGAATGTATCTGATCTAAAGCAGGCTGAATATAAGACGCCGGGATTTCTTCAACGCCAATTTCAAAAATCAAATCGCGTGTCATGGCTTAAGCCCCGCCAAGAGAGGGTGCCCAAGCTCTTCGCGCAGCTTCACATAGGCCTGGGCAGTCTTACGGGCCAAGCCACGAACACGACCAATGTAAGCGGTACGCTCGGTGACCGAGATAGCGCCACGAGCGTCGAGAAGATTAAAGGCGTGCGAAGCTTTGATCACAAAGTCATAGGCTGGCAAAACCATGTTTAAATCGATATGACGTTTGGCTTCCCTTTCTGCATTTTCAAAATCTTTAAAGAGCATCGTTGTATCAGCAGTTTCAAAATTATATTTTGAGAATTGACGCTCATTCTCGCGAAAGACTTCTGCGTAAGAGACGCCCGAACCATATTCCATTTCCCAAAACGAATCGACCCCTTGCAGATACATGGCAATTCGTTCGAGACCATAAGTGATCTCGCCTGAGATAGGCTTCAATTCAATGCCGCCAACTTGCTGAAAGTAAGTGAATTGGGTGATTTCAAGTCCATCGAGCCAAACCTGCCAACCCAAGCCAGCGGCACCTAAGGTGGGCGATTCCCAATCGTCTTCGACAAAACGAATGTCGTGAGCCAAAGGATCAACCCCAAGCATTTCAAGGCTTTCAATATACAAGTCGACAATATGGGTGGGGCATGGTTTGAGCAGGACTTGATACTGATGAAACATCTGGCAGCGGTTGGGATTCTCGCCATAACGGCCGTCACGGGGCCGCCGGGATGGCTCAACATAACCCACGTTCCAAGGCTCCGGACCGAGGGAACGCAAAAACGTGTTGGGATTAAAGGTGCCAGCTCCCTTTTCGATGTCATAAGGCTGGGTGATGACACAACCTTTCTTAGCCCAAAAATCATTGAGGGCCAAGATCACATCTTGAAACGACATTTTTTTTGTTTTGCTCGACATTCAGGGGGACCTAAATAAGCTGGAAAATTGAGGGCAAAGTTTAACAAAGCGCAAGATCAGCGGCAAGTGAAAGGCTTGCTCATCATGCCATTCCACCCTTAAAATACGCCCTCAATTCGACCTACTTTCAAACGAGGATGCTCATGGCTCAAATTTCGCCCCTAGAGCGGGCACGTCTTAAGTTCAAACCCCAAGTTCCCGAAGTTTTGGCATTAGCAGCCAGCCAAATCGCTAGCAAAAAAGGCAAAGCCAGTAAATCCATCGCGGACACAGCAGCTATCGCCAAACTCTTTGCGAAAACCTATGGTCAGCCTGAGATCAGTTTTATCAGAGGTAAAGGCACGCTTCTTAAGAAGGCTCTCAAAGTAGCTGTCGTGCTATCTGGCGGGCAGGCCCCGGGTGGTCACAATGTCATTTCGGGCTTGTTCGATGGTTTGAAGAAAGTAAACAAAGCCTCGAAACTCTATGGTTTCTTGGGCGGACCCTCAGGCCTATGCGAAAACAAATACAAAGAATTTGATTCTAAATCTATCGACGCTTATCGCAACACAGGCGGTTTTGACATCATTGGCTCAGGCCGTACTAAACTAGAAACCGACGAACAGTTTCTGATTGTCGAAAAGAATCTTCTCAGTCTGGGTATCCATGCTTTAGTCGTGATCGGCGGCGATGACAGCAATACCAATGCCGCAGTCCTGGCTGAATACTTCGCTGCCAAAGGCTCTTCCCTGCGCGTCTTAGGTGCACCCAAAACCATCGATGGCGACCTTAAGAACGAGCAAATCGAAACATCTTTTGGCTTTGATACCGCCACTAAACTTTATAGTGAATTAATCGGCAATGTCTCACGCGACTGCCTCTCAGCAAAAAAATATTGGCACTTTATAAAGCTCATGGGCAGGTCAGCTTCGCACATTGGCCTTGAATGCAGTCTCAAGACCCAACCCAATATCACCTTGATCAGCGAAGAGGTTGCGGCAAAGAAACAGACTTTGGCTCAAGTGACTGAAGAAATTGCGAAAGTAGTTTCGAGCCGTGCTGACAAGGGCAAAAACTACGGCATCGTGCTCATTCCTGAAGGCCTCGTTGAATTTATTCCGGAAATCAAGGCTTTGATCGCAGAACTCAACGACCTATTGGCACACGAGCAAAAAAAATTCGATGCTCTGTCGACGATGAGCGAGAAGATCTCATTTGTTGCACTCAAGCTTTCGGGTGCCAGCCGGACAGCTTTTGAAACCCTGCCTGAAGAAATTCAGGCCCAATTACTGGCTGACCGTGACCCGCATGGCAATGTTCAGGTAAGCCGCATCGAAACCGAGAAATTGCTCATGGGAACCGTGGCCGCTAAGCTGGCCGAATGGAAAAAGACCGGCAAGAGCAAAGCTAAGTTCTCGCCTCTGCCCCACTTCTTTGGCTACGAAGGCCGCGCCTGCTATCCCAGCAATTTTGATGCGAATTATTGTTATGCCTTGGGTATCACGGCTTCATATTTGGTCGCTGCTGGCTTGACCGGATACTTAGCAAGCGTGCGCGGCCTTACGAAGCCTGCCAAACAATGGCTAGCCGGCGGCGTGCCGCTGACGATGATGATGAATATCGAAAGGCGCCATGGCAAAGACAAGCCCGTGATTCGCAAAGCCCTAGTTGAACTGAATGGCAGGCCCTTTAAAGCTTTAGCCAAATCGCGAGCCAAATGGGCCAGTGACGACGCCTACCTCTTTCCTGGCGCTATTCAATATTGGGGGCCCGCCGAAGTGGCCGACCTACCCACCGAGACTCTCAAACTTGAACGAAGCAAATAATCTCAAGTAAAACCAAAAAGCCCGCCTGAATAGGCGGGCTTAGTTTTTGTGAATGTCGAATTTAAAAAATCAGCGCGAAGGTTTGCGCCCACCCTCAAGAGACAGCTGCGAGCATGTAGCCGCCAGGCATTCTAAGTTTCATCCTACATCCCCCAATTCAAGCTTCTTTTCAATGCGCCGCTTCACCAAGGCGCGAAGGTCAGCGTGCTCCTTCAGGCTGGGATCCTTAGCAATCAAGGCCTCAGCCTCTTTTTTGGCCTCGATCAATATATCTGCGTCTTTTATGAGATGGGCCAATTTGAAGTCTGGCAGGCCGCTTTGGCGTATGCCAAGAACCTCACCCGGCCCTCTTAAATCTAGATCTGCCTCAGCGATCTTAAAACCATCATTCGTGGCGCACATCACTTCTAGGCGTTTCACCCCATCCTCGGTATTGGGGTCCGACAACAAATAGCAATAGGACACGGCTGATCCGCGGCCCACGCGGCCGCGCAATTGATGAAGCTGGGCCAGGCCAAATCGCTCGGCATCTTCGACGATCATGACACTCGCATTGGGAACATCGACGCCCACTTCAATGACCGTGGTGGAACAGAGAATGTCTGCCTTAGCATTCTTAAAGCGATCCATCACCGCATCTTTTTCATCGTTCTTCATCCTGCCATGCAGCAACTCAACTCTGAATTCACGAAAAATATCTTTGCGTAGTTGCTCAAACATTTGAGTGGCAGCACGGCTTTGTATCTTGTCGCTTTCATCAACTAAAGCATAAACCACATAAGCTTGACGACCCGCTTTAACCTCTGCCCTTACAGCGTCATAAGCCAGCTGACGTTGGGCGCTCCCAAACCACTTCGTTGCTACTGGCGTGCGGCCGGGCGGTAGCTCGTCAATCATACTGACGTCCAGATCACCATAAGCCGTCATGGTTAATGTTCTCGGAATAGGTGTGGCAGTCATGACTAATGTATGCGGTTTAATCTTTGCTTTTTTGGCCAGCCCTAGACGCTGCAACACACCAAAGCGATGCTGCTCATCCACAACGACGAGGCCTAAGCGCCCAAACTCAACGCCTTTTTGAATTAAAGCCTGCGTGCCCACAGCAATCAAAGGTTGGCCTGATGCCAAATGCGAGATAACTTCCCTGCGGCCTTTAGCGCTTTGGCCTTGCGACAAAGGCAGCACTTCAACGCCCAAGGGTTCAAACCAACGCCTTAAGGTCGCCAAATGCTGATCTGCCAAAAT
This sequence comes from uncultured bacterium, assembly GCA_964521965.1. GTDB lineage: Bacteria > Oederibacteriota > JAJYGY01 > JAJYGY01 > DAIDJD01 > CAZFUM01. The sequence continues at coordinate 6,743 of CAZFUM010000096.1, forward strand.
CTCAGTAGGAGCCATCAAAGCCGATTGCCAACCGTTTTCCCAGGCTGTTAGTAAGGCCGCGGCGGCCACCAAAGTTTTGCCTGAGCCGACGTCGCCCTGCAAAAGACGCTGCATAGGCCGATCACGAGCCAAATCACTTTGAATATGAGTCCAAGATCTGGCTTGGGCCCGAGTCATGGAAAATGGCAAGTTTTTAAGAAAGCGATCTAAAGCCGGACCTGGTTTAAGCGGCTCGGCCAACTCGCTTTGGGCCCTCGCTTTGCGCAGGGCCATACCGAGGCCTACCAAAAAGAACTCATCAAAGACAAGGCGTTTGCGGGCCTCGAGCCGCTCTTCTTCAGAGTCAGGAAAGTGTATTTGGCGCAGAGCCTGGCCCAAATCTTTTAGTTTCAAGCTATGACGAATCTCAAGGGGCGTGCTATCAGCCAACTCATCGGCGCTGGGCAGAGCCCGCCACATGGCTGAGCGGCAAATACGCTGGCTAAGCTCACGGGTAAGGGGATAGATCGGCACAACGCGACCTGTATGAATCAGCTCGTCTTCGCCATCAGCCATAAGCTCAGCTTCAGGATTGGCCATCGTGAGCTTGCTGCCTTTACGCTCGATTTTTCCGCTAAGAACAACTTTCAAACCCGCTGTGAACCTCTTTTGCTGAAATGGCTGGTTGAAATAAGTCGCAAAGACCACCCCGGTCTCGTCTTGAACCGCCACTTCGGTGATGGCCATGCGCGAACGGGTCCTGAATGTTGATGCGCCTCGCACCGTGCCAATTAAAGTTTGTATTTGGCCGGGTATGGCATTGGCAATGGGCAGCACGCGCGAACGATCTTGCCATTCCCGCGGATAATGGCGCAGTAGGTCTTCAATACTTTCAACGCCCAAGTCTTTAAATGCTGAAATGCGTTTGCCGCCTAAACCCGGGAGAATTTCTAAAGGGGCCAGTGGATTCAGCGCGGAGCTCGACGCTTTTAATGACTCTGCAGCAAGCTTCTTTTCAATAGCTCGCCCCACTTCTTCTATGGGTCCAACTTGTTTCAACTGCTCTAACAAACTAAGAAGAGCGATCTTTCTTAAATTCGGGTCCCATGACTTATAGTTTTCGACAAGCTGCGCCACAGTTTCTTGCAAGGCAGCAGAGGCGCCAACACCCCGTTCGACAAGCCATGCTTTACTATAGGCCGCCAAGCCGCCCACCACAGCCTTGTCCTGGCAGCCCTGTTTCAGCTCAAGTTTAAGGGGTTTGATCAGTTTTTCTAGGCTCGCCAGATTCATCAGTGGCTAACTTGCCTCGGGAACTTGGGAATGTTAAAGTTTGGGCCCTTCGAGAAACCCATGCCTGAAAATCCAGCAGCGCCCCCGGAAAATCCGGAAAGCGAGCACGAACTCAAAATAAGCGAGAAAGCCATGCAGGCCTCTGCCAAGGTCACGCTCACCCTATGGCAAAAACTGCGTAATGCATGGGATCGTTGGGTGCACCTGAACCGCGATGCCCATTGGTTTCCCTGGTTCATTGGCTTCGTAGCCTATTTCGACGCCATCATACTCTTCTTGCCCGGCGACCCCTTGGTAGGCTTAGCCGTCTTAGGTAATCCTAAAAAATGGAAAAAAACCTGGTTGATCAGTGGCATCGCCAGTGCTCTGGGCGCATGGACCATGTTCCTGCTTTTTCGAATGAACCATAGCGGCATTATTGACAGCCTGTCGAGCGCGCTCAATGTTGATTTTACAGCCACTCACCCTTGCGAGCTTTTTCAAACCAAGAACGCCAGCCTCATTGAATTCACTCATCATTGGCCAGGCTTTTCATGGCTTGGCTGGGTTTTTGAAGTCATGCGTGATGGCATGGCCTGGGCCTGCAACTTCTTTGGCCGCAGCATCTTAGTCTGGTTGGTCCTAGGCTCAGTGCTACCAGGCTTAAGCTGGCCGCCCGTGGTCATGGCGGGCTTAAGCGGGCTCAGCGAAGTACACCCCCTACCGGTACTCATTTGCCTCTTGGCTGGACGTATCATGCGCTTTTTTATAATTAGCTACTTGGCCGTGGAGGGTTTGAGCTTTGCGCAGGCTCTGCGCCGAGCCCGTGACAAAAAGCAAGAACCCTAGCGCACCACACTTAATTTTAACCAAACGGATTGTTGCTCACCACCCGCCCGGGCCGTGATTCGATAGATAAATACCCCGCTGGCCACCATGGCGCCGTCCTCATTCTGTTCATCCCAAAACTGTTCATTGGCCCCTAGCTTGCCATCGAAGGGATTCAACGCCTTCACCTTTTCACCCGCTACGGTATAAACCGTAATCAAAACTAAAGCATCTCGACTCAAGACATAGGGCAGCCACACGCCACTACCATCACTAGGATTAGGATTAGCGGGTTTACCGGTCAACACCAAGGGCGGCTGCGTTGCCGTCAACGTGGGAGTGATCGTATAGCTAGGGCTAACGGTGAAGGTCTCACTCACCGTAAACGTCGGGCTAGCTGTCGGCGAGGCTGAGAAAGAA
>CAZFUM010000097.1:0-3388 GCA_964521965.1 uncultured bacterium
CGGCTTTGGTGGCATATTTGGACCCATTGCTGGCATTGTATATTATTTCTTAAACAAGAATATCTCGTTTGGTTTTGTAGAAATGAGTGCCTGGTCAGCGGGAATTTCATTTAAGCGATCGGTCATTGAAGGTCAAAATATCGATGAAAAACAGGCTGAGAAAATTCTAACTTTCGTACAAAAACTCATCGACAAAAAAACCAAAGGCGACTAACCCTAGTCGGCAAAAAACTACCCCGCGCTAGTGATTATTACTGGCGCGGGAAATGTACGCCCCGTCGTATGTCGCCTCTAAACGGCCCGAAATTATTCTGATTTGAAACCAGGCATTCAAATATCTATTCTCTTTCGATGCCATCCAATAAATATAATTAATGCGCCAACCAATCTGTAGGCATTCTCAAAGCCGAAAGTTTCCATTCCGTCATTTGTTCTCGATTGAACACAAAATCAACTTGGCTTTTTCCATCTTCTGATGGCACAGACACCACAAATCGATTCCATGCCTCATACTGCCCTTGAAAATGTTCAAAGGATTGCTCTTCTGCTTTCTTACGCGATTTAGATGATTTGCCACGCCCCTTCGGCTTTTCTCCCTGAGCCATCATGACTATCGCTTCGGGCGTGATGAAGAGGTCAACCATGGGACCAACCAAAACGCCCACAAGCAGGGCTCCAAAAGTGGCCAAGCCGCGATTTTCATCATCTGTGCTAGCAACATTACCCATAAGCCCCGCGTTAATTTGACCTTTGATGCTCTCGCGCAGCGCTTCAAAATCAATATGTTGGCGCAAGACATCGGGTTTGCCTTCTTGCATACCACGGCGAATCTCAGCAATGACTTGATAGGGGCTAGCAACGGTAGCGTAGCCCACGTACGCCGCCACGCTAACCGCGCCACCGATCAAAAGAGCCTTTAGTGTCAAAAACGTTTTCATCTTACCCCTCTATTTTTCGGAGCTTCTTTTAGCGTAAACACGCCCTAACACACCACCCACGATGGCTCCGCCCCAAATCTTGAGCGCGCCTGATGAAAAAAATCCCATGCCGAGGACGTCACCAATTGACATCTCGCCCATCTCGTTCCAAAACATGCTCCAACCCATGCTTTCAAAACCATTAAAGAGCATTCTTCCCACTATCATTCCAAGCACCGCGCCAATGACGATGGGCATGTAGGCCTTGTTCATAAAACCTCCAGAAGGTTAATACTCATTTTCATTATTAGTGTCAGTCACTTTTTCTGTGCCATTTTGATCGAATTTTGTCACCAGCCCAGAAAAACCTTGCTGGGTCACGTTTTCCATATTGGTCCAATTCACTTTTCTTGCCGCCTCGGCACTGAGACGTTCAGCGAAACAAGGTGCCCAATGAAAGGCTGCCGGCTGACTCAAATGCCCCAAGTCATCATAGGTGGCCTCAGACATGTTCACTATATAATTTGAGAAGGTCACCCAAGCAATATTCTGGCCTTTTTCAAATGGTGAAGTTAAAGGGCCGCAATGCGTTTCGACATCAGCGAAAATGACGCTTGTACTTTGACCGCATTCGTCACCCTTTTTTTCATCTATGATATATCTCATTTCACGATTCCTATTCGCTTCACGAACCGCGCCAGGAAACAGGCCCGACTTGATGGTGTTCCATTTTTTGTAATGCTTCAGGCGAAGATGGAATATCTCGCGCGCCTCCCTCGCATTCAATTTTTCGCCTTCGTAAGATGCATTGCCCTGAACTTGAGCCTCGTATTCGGTATCGCTCAAAATAATAAAATAATTGAAAACAATGCTTAGCCCTTCGCCAGAATCTTGAATGACGATTTCTTCAGGTAATTGTATGCTCCTAATCTTTTGTTCTTTCAGCCATTTTTCAATTCTCGTTTTTTTGTCAGCATGCCAACTATGGGCACTTTCCCATATTTCGCTGAGTCTCTTAGCTAATGCCGCGTATTTAGGCATAGTTTGCGAGGGATAGAGATCCAACATGCGCCTGCGGCCTGCCGCACTCTCTATGTCAACGGCCCTATCTAGCCACTGCTGGGCCAATATTTCATCAGCTTGAATGAACTCGCCTGTTTTAAAAAAATTTGCCATTTGCCGAGCACAATTTGCGTCGCCTTTTTTTGCGCAATTCAAAGCTTCAAGAACTTCCCCTCTTGGCTCGAGTGGTGGCGTGGCTGTGGCCGTAGGGCTGGGCTCTAGCGCAATCTCAGTAGGGCTTACTAAAGGCTTTGACACAGTTTCAGTAAGGGGCTCTAACGCGGTCTCGTCAGGGATTGCTAAGGGCTCTTTCATAGATAAATCAGGCAGGTCAGGGGGGTTCGCTTCAGCTTCGTCAGCAAAAGAGGAGACAGATGCCATAAAAGTCATCCCTAGCAAGGCCATTAGAACGAAACCGATGAACTTCTTCATACTGCCCTCAAACCCAATTTCTTTCTGAACTTATCCATACGCTGGCTACCCAGGCTGCGGGCGCGTTCGGCGCCTTTGGCTAGCAAGAGGTCAAGGCCAGCGGGGTTTGCTAGCCACGTCTCATAGACAGTGCGCTTGGCGGCAAAGGTCTTTTCAAGCGTCTCAGCCAACTCTTCTTTGATCTCGGCATAGCCAACGCCACCAGCGAGATACTGCTTTTTGCGCGCTTCGATTCGCTCACTCGTTGCGAATTGCTTAAAAATCGCGAACACGTTGCAGGTCTCGGGATCTTTAGGTTCTTCAGGCTTCTTTGAATCTGTCACGATGCGCATGACCTGCTTCTTGACAGCGGCAGCGGGCTCATAAAGCGCTATGACATTGTCCTTGCTCTTGCTCATCTTGCGGCCGTCGATGCCCGGCACGGTTTTAACGCCTTCTTGAATGAGCGGCTCGGGCACCACAAAGATTTTGCCGCACTCGCGGTTGACTGCCTCAGCCAAATCGCGGGCGATCTCAACGTGCTGCTTTTGATCCTGGCCCACAGGTACGACATCAGACCCAAAGAGCAAAATATCTGCGGCCATCAAGACAGGGTAATTGAAAAGCCCCATGTTAACGCCATCATCGAGATCACGGCCCGCTTCTTTATTCGTGTCGATAAGCGCCTTATAGGCATGGGCGCGATTCATCATGCCCTTGGCGCAGAAGCAATCTAAGAGCCAAGCCAGCTCGGGAATTTCAGGAACTAACGATTGCTGAAAGAATACGGTCTTCTCAGGATCTAAGCCCGAAGCCAACCAAGTCGCGGCCACTTGATGCGTAAGCTGACGCACCTGAACACCATCGCGTATCGAGGTCAGGGCATGTAAATCAGCAATAAAATAGACCGAGAGATAGGTCTCGGCCAGCTTGAGAGCGGGCACGATCGAGCCCAAGTAATTACCGACATGGGGTATGCCGGTAGGTTTAATGCCGGT
>CAZFUM010000097.1:3488-9171 GCA_964521965.1 uncultured bacterium
TTCAAATAAAGTGCTGCGCCCAGCTTGATGCCATAGGGTTCGACGCTAAAGGCCCCATGGTTCATCCATTCTAAGGTCGCCACCCAAGAGGCGAAACCAAAAGGTGTGCGATCGACTTTGCCTACGGGTTCGCCGGCAATCAGCTGGACGCGAGCTTCGTGCGGCATCGCTGCCATGCCCAGCGTCAGTGCCCGCAAATCATCCAGAAGATATTGCTCTTTACGCCGGCCGGCGAATTGGGCCAGCGCCCGATGTATCGGCTCGTTCATGCGAATCGCAAGCACGTTATGGATCTGTTTCAGGCCCTTGGCTGGATCAAAAGCGTCAAGGGCCGTCTTGACCGCAGCCTTAGCTGCTTCGATTTCGGTCAAGAGAATGGGGCCTTGCGAGTCGCCACGATGATGCGCTTCTTGCAAGGCCACGCTGCCAAATGGCAGAGATGCGGTTTCAGCCTCACGCCAATTTGTGCCCCAGGCTAAGTCAGTAGAATCACCGCCAGGGTCCAACACGGCGCCACTGCCACCTGCGCCCAAAAGATTCAAGCGCCCTTCTTCTTGTTCGCTCAAAGTCTTGGCATTCAGGCCATATCTCTGACGCAAGGGGCCATAAAGCTTCTCGCGATTGCTGGCCTTACGCAAGGCCGAGGTGCCATAAGCTGGCACGCTTTTAACATTTTGTTCTCGGCTCAAAGCCAAAAGCTCGTCGCAAGCTTTCAGGCTATCTTGAATAGGCCCGTCTTGAAGTTGCCCATCGGGCCCCTGGCCACGGCGCAACTGGGTATCGCGCTCTTCAAGCATGAGGGGGATCCACGAATCGCCTGCCTGCTCAAAAATACTTAATTTAATGGTTCCGCTGCCTAAATCTAATGCTGCAATGCGGCGAGTCGCACTCACTTGTGCTGACTCTCAATCAAGCGCTGAATCTTACTTTGCCGGTCAATGGGCGGCTTTTCAAAATCGATCACGCCCTGGCCACCTCGCTCAGCCCAAATGCGCGAATCAAAACCCATACGGTAAGTCACAAACCAAGCGCCCGCATTTTGCATGCCTGCAGCTTTTTCATCTAAATCTCTCATGCCCGCCTGCCAACGCCAGCAAACACTATGGCTCAGCAAGCGCGTTGAGCTCAGCTCAAGCCCGGCCTCAAGCAGCCAGCCGTTGTCATTGCCTGGCGCGTCCCAATTTTGAGATTTACTGGCAAAGCCGGGCACAATGATTCGCACAAGGTTTTGCGAAGCGGTGTCCACCCAAACGCCTGTAGCGACATAGGGTTTCAGCCAAAGTGCCGCGCTCAGGCGCCATGGCCACGCCAGTTGGGGCCCCACCCAAATGTAAGCTGCAGCCCGCTCATAAGCTAATGTGCGCTCAATGCCCAAAGAATCAATTTTTTGTTTCACTTCAAATGCCTTACCGTTCATGCCCAAACCAGCTCGCAAGCTGGCATAGGGCTGGCCCAGACCTAGACTGGCATCTAACTCGATCAAGCCAGCAAAGCCAGATTGAGACTGGCTTTGAACTTCATCAGCAAAAAGCGTGTAGAGATTGCTCGAGCCGCTAGGATTGCTGAATTGCGCGCTGCTCACGCTCGTTTGGCCCGCGCCCATGCTGAGTCCCAAGGTCCAGGGCCAAGAAGCAGCGGCGTGAATCGGAAGCAGGCATAGCCAAAACAAACTGATTTTCATAATGGGCCCAAGACTTCACCAATATTGCCGCGAACCACGCAGTCTGCGATCTCGTCGGCAAGTGTGGGTTCGCGATTAATAACCGCCAATTTAGCGCCGTATTTCTTGGCAGCAAAAGGCAGTTCATTAGCTGGGCTGACTTCGAGCGAGGAACCTAAGACGACAAAAAGGTCGCAATTTTGAGCCAAGAAATGGGCGTGGGCCATGGCGGCGCCGGGCATAGACTGGCCAAACATAACCGTGGCTGGCTTGAGGTAACCACCACAGCTAGGGCAAAGGGGCCAGTTGGCATTAAATTTGAGCTTTTCGTAAAAAGCTGGGGACGGCACGCGGTACTGACAATCGCCTGAAATAGACTCGACACAATGAATATAGGCATTGCTGCCGTGCAACTCGATCACGGCGCTGTCAGGCAAACCTGAGGCCTGATGCAAACCATCAATATTCTGGGTGATCACGGCTTTGAGCAGGCCCTTCTCATGCCAGACCCTCAATTTTTTGTGGCCAAGATTGGGTTGAGCTTTATGAAATTCATGCCAAGTAGTTTCTTTGTAACGCCAATGCTGCTGGCGAGATTCTTCATTAAAAATAAAATCTTTAAAGAGCACCGGGCTGTACTTGGACCATACGCCATGGATAGATCGAAAATCTGGAATACCGCTTTCCGTGCTCATGCCCGCACCCGTAAAGGCTACGATGCGGGTCGACGTTGAAAGAAGTTCATTAAGACTAATCATGGGTAGAGGGGTGGGACAAGCTTAAACCGCTTTGCCCTCAAGCACTCTTGCCAAGGGGCGGGTGGCTTCGCTTTGCGATAGCAAGATACGGGCCACTGCCGTCATGGGCACAGCTAAGAACATGCCCATAGGCCCCCAGAGCGCGCCCCAAAAGAACAATCCTAGAATAACGGCCACCGGATGTAGCCCCATGGTTTCTGACATCAAACGCGTCTCAAGCACATTGCCCACAAAAGCCTGTAGGGCTGTGGGCAACAAGAACGCCAACCAAAAGTCGCTGGCCATGCCAAATTGCAAGAAGGCCACGGGCAGGGGCATGCTCACCGCCACCACAAAGCCGAGTCCGGGAATAAAATTCAAAAAGAAGGCGGCGAGACCAAATAAAAATGCCATCGAAATGCCCAGCCAGGCCAAGATGGCCCAGGTCACCAAGCCCACCAAAAGCGAAGTGCCGGTTTTAGCAATAAGATAAATGCGCACCTTGGCATCGACCACACGGCGCACACGGCCATCTTGACGAGATTCGCCGCGCTCAAAGAGCAAGAAGGCCAACACGATGCCCGCCAGACCCACGGTCGAAACCGCGCCCACGATGCCACCGGTGAGTTGGCTAGCCCAATCTAAAACCGGCAAGGCTTTCAGGGTCTCTTCGAGTGAAAGAGTGACATCCATCCCAAAACTGTTGGCTTTGAACCAGAGCAGCCCCTTTTGCGCGGCCATCAAGAGCTGTTCGCGATATAGCGGGGCTTGCGACACAAACTCGCGAGCACTCGCCGCAGCCAAAAGCCCCAAGCCAATCGTTGCGCCCACGCCAAAGCTGAAAACCAAGATGACCGCGATCCAGCGCGGCAAAGGCAGGTGGTCCTGTACCCAATCAACCAACGGCGCCATCACGGTAAAGGCACCTAGAGCGAGAATCAGGGGAATAAAGAGGCCGCGCAGCCAAGAAAACACAAAGCCCAAAGCCAAGGCCGCCAGCACCAGCATGCAAACGGTCTGAATATTTTCTTGCCTAAGCCAGGCTAGGCCGGGCTCAATCTGCAGGGGCTGAGCAGCGGCTTTTTTCTTGGTTTTGCGGGCCAAAGGGCCTCCTTAGGGTTTCGAGTCTGGCGCTATTGTTGACGAAGGCAAGGCTGGGGGCAAGGGCGAGCCATGCTGAATAAAGGGAAGCTTTCCGAAGCGAAAACGCAGCACCATGTCGACGCCATGGTGCCAGGGCATGGCGGGCTGGCCCTGGTAAGTCTGCAGGGCCGACGGGTGTAACCCGCCGCCATCCACGCCTTCGGCTAAGGACCAAGCCCTGCCCACAGCCCAGCGGTAGCCCAGATCTAATTCAAATTGAAGGCGCGCGCGCGGCAATATGCTCATTACTCTGGCAAAGGGGCGCAGCCAATAGCCCTCTGAACGAAGCACCCGCACCCCGACTGAGTTACGTAATGCATCAAAATCAGACTGGCGGACACTAAACCAAATGGGCCCGCCACCCAGGCCCAGACTGAACAAACGCGCCGGATTTTTTTCGGCGACAGCCCCTGGCCAAGACCTGCCGACCTGCAGACCCATCCAAAAATCCCGCTCCCACCATTCTTGCGATCCCAAGTGAGATCCCCAAGGATCGGTCCAGGTCACATTGCCGCTGCTTGACTCAAGGCCAAGCAGGGACTCAAAAAAAACAGCTCGCGACCAACTTATGCCCAATCCCAGATCGAAAACAGACGAACGAACCCCCCAGTTTGAAAGCTCATAGCCATAATAGTCCGCCCAATCTTGGCCAACATAGCGTCCCAGGCCAAATCCGGCAAAGCCATAAAAACCTTCGGGCCCGCGCAGGGCATTCGCTCCGCGTTGCTCGAGTGCCTCAATGGTCGATTTGCCCAGGCCCAATTTCTTGGCGAGTTCTAAATTAAAGGCGCTTCGGTCGCGTTCCACCGCCGCGTCTGCCCCTGGCAACGCCACGGCCCCAATCCAAAGGACGCTGCCTGCCCAAGCCAGTGGCAAGGGCGAAAGAGGCCATACCAAGGTGGCCAGGCCCGCCAGGCCCAAGCCCATGGAAATCTGGCCCTGAGCACCCAGGCCTCGACTCTTGAATTCTGACAACACCGATTGCTGATTAATTGGAGCGCCGGGGTAAGTGGACCAGGCTTTAAGTTCATCCAAGCTCATATTCGGCGGCATGGCATAGCGGTCAAAGGCCGCCTGGCGCTGACTTAGGGGCGCATCAGGTTTAGGAAGTATGACTTTGCCGCGGGCGCAGCCTTGGGCTAACACAAATAAACACGCCAGTACGGCCCAACGCATAAGTTTCATGCTCGGCGCGCTCGTATGGCTCGCGGTATCTCGACCCACAGCGTAGCTGCAGCTGCAATGAAGCCGCAGCGAATGGCCACACTGGGCTCGAGCCAAGCCATATGAAAAATGCTGGCCGTGGCGGGCAGGCGCACGAGCAGAGTCAACGCGCCCATGACGCTGGCGCTCACTGCCCAGAAGCTAATATTCGTCCAACGGGCCGCCCGCCAAATGGGTTTCTCAGACAGCAGCGTGAAACAGAGCATGAAATTAGCCAGCATCATGGTAAGAAAAGCTTCGGCCCGGGCTTGAGGCACGCCGTCGCCATGACCCCAGAGCGAGGTCAAATAGACACCCAAAACCACAGCACTAATGATCAAGCCTTGAAAAATAGCGCGCTGGGCTGTGGCCATACTGATTAAAGGCGCCTTGGGGTCGCGAGGCGGGTCAGCCATCACGTCATGGCCGTCACGCGTGCGTTCAAAGACCACTGAAACTGTGGGGCCTATAAACAACTCTAAAAAGGCAACCTGGGCAGCTTCGATCATAGGCGGGGCACCTAAAAAGAGGCAAACCAGCACCGTCACGACAATCGGCACATGCACCGCCAGCACAAAACCTGCCGTGGTCAAAATACGGCGCGTCACTTCCCTGCCGCGGCGCACGCCATTGACCAGCGAATTGAAGCTGTCATCCACCAAAATTAAATCAGCCGCCTCGCGGGCCACATCGGTGCCGCGTGCGCCCATGGCAATACCCACGTGAGCCTGAGTGAGGGCGGGCGCGTCATTGACGCCATCGCCCGTCATGCCCACCACTTGATTTTGACGGGCCCAAGCTTGAACGAGTATTAATTTTTGCTCAGGCGCCAGGCGGGCAAAGACATCGCGCTCGCGGGCCCACTCGTCAATGCGGTGCGGCTCGGCATCGATCTGGGCTCCACTCACGGGGCCCAGGCCATGGCCTATGCCCAGCTTGG
>CAZFUM010000098.1:0-6984 GCA_964521965.1 uncultured bacterium
CCTGAGGCCTCATCCCCGCGACAGGGAGGGTCCTCGCTTAGGTAGGTGAAGAGAAGGAATTCTGAGAAAAAAGAGGTGCTTGGGCAAGAGCTTTGTTGCATGGCTTGCCTCAAATCTGGGCTTAGCGCATAATCAGGCCCTTCACCCCCTAAGGAAGCCGCTTGGAACTCAAACGCCGTCATGCCATTGAAGAGAAATTTCACGATGGCTGGGCCCGCCAAATCAATATAGCTGAGATTGAGCCCCGCCGTAGTTTTGAAGCCCCTACCGCAGCCGAGAACCGTGCGGCCCTTCGTTTTATGGGTTCGCTTAAAGGCAAGCGCGTCTTGGACCTGGGCTGTGGCTTGGGCGACGCGGCCGTCTATTTTGGCCTGAGGGGCGCTAAGGTCACGGCGGTGGATATCAGCCAGGGCATGGTCAAGGTTTGTCAGAAACTTGCCAAACGGCACGGCGTGGCTAGCCGCGTGCGGGTTTTTCGCGCTGTGGGCGAGCGTCTACCCTTTAAAGATAAAGAATTTGATCTGATCTATGGCAATGGGGTGCTGCATCATCTGGATGTGGCGGTCTCAGCCCCTGAGATCGCTCGTGTGCTCAAGCCCGGTGGTCGGGCAGTCTTTATTGAGCCGCTGGCTTACAATCCGGTGATTGCCGTCTATCGGCGCTTGGCAGCGGGCGTGCGCACTGAAGCTGAGCAGCCCATGACCTATGCCAAGTTCAGGCGTATGGCTAAATATTTTGACGGTTATGAGCGACGCGAAGTGCAGCTTTTAACTCTCGCAATCTTTCTTTGGTTCTTTTTTGTCGAGTGGCAGAACCCTTCGCAAGTTCGCTATTGGAAGAAAATTATCAATGAAGGTGAGCGATACGCCAGGGCCTTTAAAATCTTAGAGAAATTTGAAAAAGGGTTGATGGCTGTGCTGCCCTTCTTGCGGCCCTTGGCCTGGAACGTGGTGCTGGCGTATTCAAAAAAAGGAGGACGGCGTGGCTAAGCTCAAAGGACGGCGCGTAGTTTTGACAGGTGCCACGCGGGGCATAGGCCTAGAAGCCGTGAAGCTCTTCACAGCCGAAGGTGCTGAGATTCTGGGCCTGGGTCGCGATGCAGACAAGCTCAAGAAGCTCGAGGCTCAATTTGGTTCTACCCAATTTCAGGGCCTGGCGGGCGATATGGCTGATTTGAGTCTAGGGCAGCGGGTTGCAGACGCGGTGACCCGGCGTTGGGGCGCTCTCGATCTGCTTATCAACAATGCTGGCATTCAGACATGGAAAAAAGATTTTCGCGACGAGACGCTTGAATTAATGGTGCTGAACTTTAATGTGAATTTTATCGGGCCCTATGCTTTGTTGCGCGCTCTACTGCCTTTGCTAGAAAAGGGAACTGAGCCCCGGGTGATTAACGTGTCGTCGGGTGCAGGCCAAATTAAAGTTGTGGCTGAAAGCGCGGACATGCCAGCCTATCGTTTGAGCAAGCTGGCCTTGAATGGACAAACCCGCATGCTGGCCAATGCGCTCAAAGGCAAGGTCGCGGTTAATTCGTTAGACCCTGGTTGGCTCAAAACTGATTTGGGCGGGCCGAGTGCCCCGGGCGAACCACCGGAGGGGGCTCAGCGCATGCTGGCTTTGGCGCTAAAGCCGTTTTCTGAAACAGGCAAATTTTGGTACGGGGCAGACGAGATTGAATTCTAAGGCCAGTAGCTTGGGTTGGCGCAGCCTCTGGCTCTTGCTCATGGCCCTGGCCTATTTTCGTGTGGCCCAATACTCAGCCTGGGTCGTGAGCAACCCTTGGCCTCTTGAAAGTCGCGAGGCTGCGCAGTTGCAAAGCACGCGTGCTCTCAGCCAGGGCCGCAACCCCTGGCAGCCCTCGTTTGCAGTCACAGATTATAATTGTTATGGCGTGCTCTTGCCCTGGACCGCCGCTCATTTGTTGCCAGCCTCGGCTTTGAGTCTGCGTGGGCTTCGCGCTTTGGGCTTGTTGGTTTTGCTCTTGGCGGCTGGCTTGCTGGGCTTGGCAGCGTTTCGCCTTTGTGCATCGCAGCCAGCGGCTTGGGCAGCGGCTTTGGCGGTGCTAGGTGGTTGGATGCACTTTGTCACACCCACAGCACGCAGCGATGCAATGGCCGCAGCCTTCTTAGTCATGCCCGCCTGCCTGCTTTGGATTTGGCCAGGGCGTGGCACGGCCCTGCTGGCAGCTTTGCTGGCTGCCTTAGCACTCTTCACCAAACCTTATGCCGCCTTGGCCGGCCCCCTCATCATTGGGGCCTTCATGGTTCGAGGCCGCATTCGCGATGCACTGAGCTGGGGTCTTTGCTGGGCTTTTTTTCAAGCACTCTTCATATTTTATGTATTGCGGCGCTGGCCTGGCTATTTCGAAGCCACGCTGGGCTTGCATGCCGCCGCGGTAACTCGCTCGGGACCCTGGGCCTGGCTGCAATTTAAAACCTATCTCTTACAAGTGGCTTGGCCATTGCTGCTGGGTTTGGGCTGGGCGCGCTGGCAGCGAGGGGTTTGGCTCGATCGCGGCAGCCTGGCTGTTGTCGCAGCAGTGTTTCTCGCTTTGGCGCTTTCCATGGCTTGGCATCCAGGCGCCTGGCTGCAGTATTTCTTTCACCTTTTGCATCCCGCGCTGATTCTGGCGTTGCTGGCCCAATGGGGCAAAGAGCCGCCTTTTGCCCGTGGCTTGCTGCTAGCTCTCACTCTGGGGGCTTTACTCAGTGTGGTTTTTGGCACGGCCGCTTTGTCTCGCTTTGAGGCTGGGCGTCCGCAGAACTGGGCTCTGGCGCGTCAGCTTGTGCGCGGCTCGCAATTAACCATGGCACCAGGACTACTGAGCGAGCTTTTGGCTCAAGAACAGCGAGCGATTTCTGACAATGGCCAGACGGAGTATCTAGATTTAGCTCGCGGACCTCAGGGGCCAGCCTTGCGCCAAGCCTTGGCCGAACATCGCGCACGCTGGCAAGCTGACTTGCTTTCAGGCAAAGTAGACTTGGTTTTTCAAAATTCCCAAGCGCCGTTGCCGCCTCAATATCTGCGTAAGCTAACGCGTCTAGGTTCATTGTGCCTTGACACGCCCGTGGCAGTGCTTAGCCAAGAATGTTTTGAACTTTTTGCTGCGGCGCCTTTAGTGGCCCGACTCAAAAACCAGGGGGTACTACCATGAAGTGGATCTTTGTATTGGCCTTGCTCAGCTGTCAAGTCGCCTTAAGCGCTGGCAGCGCGGTACCAGCGCCCGCGATGCCAGGTGTCAACGTGCCGGCCATCAAGGTCAACACGGTGGGTTATCCCAGCGCTTGGCCTAAGCTGGCCTTTTTGAACAGCGCGCCCAAGTCGCCTTACTTGCGCAGTGAAAGTGGTCAGCGTATAGAGATTGCGCCTTCAGCCATACGCGCCTTTGGTCTCGATAAGAATTCTCAGGACGAAGTTTGGTCGGTTGATTTTAGCGCGGTGACCACCGTGGGCCGCTATGTGTTGGTGAACGGCAAGGACGAGAGTGATCCTTTTCAGATTGGCGTGGATTATCAGCGCGCGCTTTTAGCTGGCCTTCGTCATTTTTATTTTCAACGCTGCCGCACCGAGCTCAAAGAGCCTCATATTATTTGGGACAGCGAAGACGACGACTATAGCCGCGCCACAGCCTGCCATCAACACGAGGGGGTCGGGCTTGATCTGGCCAAGCGGCCTGAGCGCAGCCCCCTGCTTAAACCCGTGCGGGGCTGGCATGACGCCGGAAACTGGGACATCTACATTCCCTCTGAGGCGCCCTCGGCCCAGGCCTTGTTGACCGCCTTTGAGCGTCATCCCGAGCTTTTTGGCGATGCCTCAGGCCTGCCTGAGAGCGGCAATGGGGTGCCGGACATCTTAGATGAAGCGGTCTGGGGCATCGATTGGGTGGCGTCGATGCAGACGCGCAATGGCAGCCTGCGTGCGCGCGAGGCGGTGCACAAACTGGGCGACGCGCCCGAGGGAGCGGCTGACGCTGACAAATCAGATCGCTGGATCTCGGGCCCGGGCACGGCCAGCGCTGCCAAGGCTGCGGCGGTCTTTGCCCAGGCCGAGCGTGTGCTGCGCAAATACCCTAAGTATTCGCGCAAGGCGCGGGAATATGGCGCGCGGGCCCGTCAGGCCTGGAACTGGCTGCGCCGGCAAAAGACACGGGTCTTGGTTGAGAGTCATGGCTCAGATCAGCCGCTTTGGGATGACTCGACGGAATACAGCGAGACCGGAGCCCGCATGGTGGCCAGCGCCGAGATGTGGCGCACTTTTCGCGATCCTCAGGCCCTGCGTGAGGCGGCCAAATTGATGAAAGACAAAGATACAGACCTGGCCAAGACCGGCCCCGGCGCCTGGGCCAACTTGAGCTGGCGCGCGCTTCTGGTCTTTGCCCATGACAAGGGTGCGCCCAAGGATCTTCGCGTCGAGGCGCGCCAACGCCTGCTGGATTACGCCGACAGCCTGCGCGAAAGAGTTGAAAAGTTGGACGGCTATCGAGTGGCCCTTGGCGAGAAAGATTACTACTGGGGCACGCCTTCGAACTTGATGGAAAGAACCGAGATTCTGCTTGAGGCTGCCAAGCTTGATCCCCAAGGCCATGCCTGGTGCATTGAGGTGGCCCGCGACCAATGGCACTGGATCTTAGGCCGTAACCCCAATGGCTATTCCTTGGTGACCCGCGTGGGCAAGGGCCCCACCCGCATTTATCATGCTGAGTATGGCCGCAAGAAAGTGCCGCCCCCGGGCTATGTGATTGATGGCCCTAATTTTTCAAATGGCGCCTTTTTGTCGCCCTCGGCTCCTGCTAAGGCGTTGCTTTGGGATAATCCCGAGCCTTTAAAAGGCAGCGGCCTGCCTGCCCATGCTATGTTTCACAACCGCCAAGAAGACCTATGGGAAGCGGGCTGGGTCAAAGATCAAGAGTGGACCACGGGTTGGTGGGTGGTGACTGAGCCTGATATCTATTACAACGCCAACTACGTTATCGTTGCTGCCGAGATGGCGGCCCAGGCGCGCCCTTAAGATGGGTTTGAAAGAGACCCAGGCGCAATGGGAGAAAATGGCCCAAGAAGATGCGCTCTATGGCGTGCTGAGCCATCCTGATAAGCGCGGCGGAAAATGGAATCTCGAAGAATTCTTAGCAACGGGTCGCGCTGAAATCGAAGAGCGTTTGGCCTGGGCCCAAGCCCAGGGAGTCTTCATCGGGCCTTCGAAAGCGCTCGATTTTGGCTGCGGGGTGGGGCGATTGACCCAGGCTCTTGCAAGCCGCTTTGAAAAGACCCTGGGCGTCGATGTCTCACCCACCATGCTTCAAAAAGCCCGGGCCATTAATCGACAAGGTGAGGGCTGCGAATATATTTTGAACGAAGCGGCCGATCTTACTATTCTTGAGACCGCTTCTTTTGATCTTGTTTATAGCAATATTGTGCTGCAACATCTGCCCATCGAGCTGGCTTTGAAATATGTGAGTGAATTTGCCAGGCTGCTCAAGCCGGGTGCCAGCGCGCTTTTCTTTTATCCTGAGCAAAGCCAAGATGCTGCTTGGCGAAAGTATGCGAAAGCCTTGGCCCCGCGTTGGGCAATACGGTTCTATCGGCGTATTCGCTATGGCAGTTCGAAATTAAACGAAATCGAAGTTGAGATGAATGGCGCACCTGAAGCGCGCGTGCGAGAAGCATTTGCCGCAGGTGGCGGTGAAATTTCTAAATCAGAAAGAGGCTGGTATCTAGGAGGGAAGCAGAAATGAAAAGAATTTTTAGATGGATGCTTTTGGCGTTTTTGGCATGGGGCACGCAGGGCTGCATCAGCGTGGCGCCGCTAGGCTCGCATTATGGAGCTCTGGAGTCATCGGGCAAAGCCGTTTTGCAGGCTGAAGCCATTCACAAAGATACTTTGGAATTTTTGAAAGAAGTCCGCGCAGCTTCGAGCACGCCCCAGGCAGCAGCGTATGTTGATCTCAACCTGCAAATTGCAATTTTGGATATGCAGTACAAGGGTATGAAGCCTGAAATGAATAAGAATACAGAAATGAACAAGCGTTTATTGGCCATTTCAAAAGGGCGCAGTGAAATGCGTTCGGATCAGCCAGATTGGGATGCCTATATGCAGTTGCGCCGGGATACCATGGCCAATATCGAGGTGCTGAGGCCCAAGATTGAAGCCTTTAATCATTCGGCGAATGTTTTTACCTCGAAAATGAACGCTGCAGGCGTGAACCGCTACGAGGTGGCCCAAGTGCAGGGCGATCTTGATGGCGCTGCGGGCAAGGTCAAGACCGCCACGGATAGTCTGCGAGCTAGCCTTGCCCAGGCTCGTGATCAAATCTCAAAAGTCAGTCAGGCGACATTGGGATTGGTGCAGTACAACAAGAAAAAAGAATTGCTTAATAAGATCGAGGCCAGCTTGCCAGGCATTGACGCAAAGGCAGGCGAATTCAAGACGGTGGCTGACCAGTTTCGCAATGACAGCGCGGGCAAGAAAAAGGTTTATAGCGGGCCTGGTATTCAGTCGCCTGCATCGGTCGATGCCATCAATAAAAAAGTGGCTGAATTCAAAGCTTTGACGGATCCGGTGCAGGTTTGGATCGCTGAATTTAACGCGAAATAATTTTCATGCCCTTGAATGATCAAGAATCTCTGAATGTAGCCAAGCGAGCGACGCTTGTTGCTGTTATCGGCATGACCGATGGCAGCAAGCCTGGCCGCGCTTCGTTTGATATTCCCGAAGTGCTGCAAAGCCGCGGCATACGCGTGATTCCTGTGAATCCCATGATCAAAGAAGCTCTGGGCGAGAAGGCCTATGCCCATTTGGCAGAGATTCCTGATAAATTTGAATGGGTGAATGTCTTTCGCAGGCCTGACGCCATACCCGAAGTGGCGGATGAAATATTGGCTCTGCCGCCAGAAAAACGTCCCGAGGGTGTTTGGTTACAGAGCGGCATCAGCCATCCTGAAAGTGAAGCTAGGCTCGAAGCAGCGGGTGTCAAAGTCGTATCCGATC
>CAZFUM010000098.1:7084-9066 GCA_964521965.1 uncultured bacterium
CATCCTGAAAGTGAAGCTAGGCTCGAAGCAGCGGGTGTCAAAGTCGTATCCGATCGTTGCCTTGGGGTTTATGTGGCCCGGGCAGGAAGGAAGATAGCGTAACTTAGTTCTTAGGCACCAAATTTTTATCGTAAATGAAGTTATCATTGCTTTGGCGTGCTGCGGGATTTTCCCAAAGACAAGCAGAAATATTGGATGAAAAAGGTTTTGTGATGATTCGTCAGGGTGAAGATCGCGATCGTGAGGCCGTGTTTAAAATGGCACGCATTTTGGTGGTGTCTCAGCCGCTCGATTTAGAGGCTTTTAATAAGCAATGGCCTGCAATTTTGGCCAACCCATCGGTCTATTTTAGAGTCTTTGAAGAAGAAGGACAGCTTTTGGGTTATTGCCTGGGGCATTTACACTCTACGTTCTATGCCAACGGACCCGTGGCTTGGCTTGAAGAAATGTATATTGATGAGAAACATCGACTTCGTGGCCTGGGACGACAGATGGTTGAGGCATTTGAAATCTGGGCAGCGAGCAAAGACTCTAGTTTGGCAGCCATGGCGACTCGAAGAGCATGGGAGTTTTACATGGCATGTGGCTATGTTGAATCAGCCAGGTATTTTAATAAACCTATTTAGGATTTTGATGATTTGGCCTTTTCTAAAACGTGAAAGAACCTGTATTTGCTGAGCATTTGATGAGATAGGGGGCCTCTCGCCTGTGCTATAATTTCAAGCTAGCCGAGGGCCACAAAATAAGCCTTTTTCGGGCTTCAGTCAGGCCTTGGCCTGGGGAAAGATGTTCAAAACTTGGGAATAAGTCTGCGTGTGACCCCCTTAGGGGGGCTTGGTGAGATCGGTAAGAATCTCACGGTGATCGAGTACGGTGACGACGCCATCTTGGTAGATTGTGGACTGCGTTTTCCTGACGCGGTCGAGTATCCCGGCGTGGATCTTATTTTGCCCGACTTTAGTTACCTGCGTGAGTTGGGACCAAGGATACGCGGCGTGCTGGTGACTCACGGGCACGAGGACCATATTGGCGGGTTGGCTTTTTTGGCCAAAGAAATGCCGCTCAATATTTTTGGCAGCGCCTACGCATTGCGCCTAGCTGAACATCGCATCGAAGAGCAAGGCCAGCTCAGCCGCGTGCGCCTCTTCGAGGTCAAACCGGGTGGCCGTTTTGAGTTAGGGCCCTTCAAGGTCGAGGCCTTTAGCGTTTGTCATAGTATTGTGTCAGGTATGGGTATGGCGATCAGAACTCCTTTAGGGACGATCGTCCATACGGGTGATTTTAAGTTCGACGCGGATCCGGTCGATGGTATCAAGGTCGACCACAGCGCCCTCAAGCGTTTTGGCGACGAGGGTGTGCTGCTCTTGATAAGTGATTCGACTAATGTCGAGCGCCCAGGCTGGATACCGAGCGAGCGAAGCGTGGGTCCGTCGCTTGAAAAGGTCATCGCCGACGCGCCCCGCCGCGTCATCGTGACTTGCTTTGCTAGCCACGTGCACCGCTTTCAACAAGTGTTGGAATCGGCCGCCAAGGCTGGCCGCCGCGTAGCTACTCTAGGCCGCAGCATGAACGACAACATGAAGCTGGCCAATGAGTTGGGCCTGCTCAAGGTGCCAGATGGAGTGTGGCGCGATTTTAGTGAGCTGAAATCAGCTGATCCACGTAAGACCGTGATCGTGAGCACAGGAAGCCAGGCTGAGATGAATAGTGGGCTGCGCCGCTTGGCAAAAGGCGAGCACTCAGACCTGAGCATCGAACAAGGCGATACGGTCATTTACTCGGCGCGCGCCATACCGGGCAATGAGCGGGCCATCAGCCGGCTGATCAACGATTTCTGCCGCCATGGCGCCACCGTCATCACCGAAGATCAAGAGACGGTGCACGTTTCGGGCCACGGTTCGCGTGAAGATTTGCGCGAGATGTTGCGCCTGACCCGGCCACGCTACTTTTTGCCAAGTCATGGCGAATTGCGGCATCAGATC
>CAZFUM010000099.1:0-8972 GCA_964521965.1 uncultured bacterium
CTGACGCCCCATTCCAAAAGCGAATGTCCCAGACCTGATCAAAATCACTGAGGCTATAGCCTGCCGCAGCCAAATTATCAGTGAAGCCCGTTGTGTCGCCAGATCCAAGGGCCAGATAGACCACGTTGTTGCAAAGTCCCGAGCCGTTTCCGCCTGAAAAAGTTTCAGGCATATTGGTGGCGACCGTGACTGCGTTGTCACCAAACGATCCTGACACATAGATGGCGAGTATGTTCTGGCAAGGGGGCGCGGCATTGGCGGGGTCCCAATCGGCGCGCAGGGGCGCAAGTGATCCAATGACTTGGATCACACTAATTAACAAAATATATATGCTTAACTTACTCAAGATAGTTCACCCACCCAGGTGCCCCTTTATTGACTTGAATCATTATATTATTAGAAAATATGGGTGCAAAAAGGTTTCGTAAAAGTTTTCGACAGAACTATTTTGTTGAATATAAACGTTAAACTTAAACTACTTATGAACAAATGGGGGTAAAATATGTTCCAAAAGATGAAATTAGACTGCCTGAAAATAGAGACTGCCTTGGCCCCAATTTAACTTAAGAGAAAATTCTAAGCGCTCATGCAGCCACGTTTTGGCCAAGCTCACGGCTTCGGCAAGCGACTTGCCCTGTGCCAAGCGCACACATATCGCAGCCGAGAGCGCACAACCTAAACCATGCACGCGGCGTGTACCTAAACGCGGCGCAGAAAATTTTTGCCAAGCCTTGCCATCGTGCAACCAGTCATCGCAAAACTCGCTGCCAAAATGTCCGCCCTTCATGAGCACCGCGCGCGCGCCTTGCTTGAGCAAGACTTCGCCTAATTTTTTCGCGCCTTTTTCGTCACGCGTTTCGTTCAAGCCGGTCAACAACAAAGCTTCATCGAAGTTTGGGGTGATCAGCGTGGCCAAAGGCATGAGCTGATCTCGCAAAGCCAGCAGTGACGTGCCGCTCAAATTGCTGCCATCACCGGCTCGCAAGACCGGGTCCATTACCAAGGGCAAATTCTTTGTCTGCCAAACTTGAGCCAGCATGCTGACATGCGCTTCAGTGGCGAGCATGCCGCTCTTGGCCGCGGCCACAGGCAAGTCAGCTAAGACCGCTTCGATCTCAGCGCGAGTCTGCGTCACGGGCACGGGCTGTATATTTTGAACACCCTGACTATTTTGCACCGTCAGGGCAGTCACCGCGCTGGCGCCATAAACGCCATGGGCTGAAAAAGTCTTGAGGTCAGCCTGCAAGCCAGCCCCGCCACTGGGGTCCGAGCCTGCGATGGTCAGGCAGGCAAAGCCTGCGTTTTTAGGGGTTTTCGAGTCCACGGCGCTATCTTAACATACTTTCATGAGCTTGCAGCCACTCTCGCCCCTAAACCCAGCCGCCCTCAAACAAATGCAAAGCTGGGACGAAGCCACCCGCGCGGCCTGGTGTGTTGAAGAAATCGCGCGCCAAGAAATGGCTTGGACTTTGCGGCGTACTGGCCAATCGCTTCCCTTTCAACTGCAAGACGGCGTGTCAGCCCAGGCCCTTTGGCCGCGCCAAGAATTAGCTGCTCTCGAGGCTCAGGCCGGTGACGAGCCCTACCCCATGACTTTAGATGAATTGCTCGAAGCGCGATTGCCTGACTGGCAAGCACGCGGCTGGAAGGTGGCGCTCTATCCGCAAGCGGGCAAGGCCCTCATTCAAGAGCCGCTGCACTTAGCTGACCAGCTCAGCGCAGCCTGGGATGAAGAGGACTGATGCCCTGCATGAATGTTAAGATAAGAGCATGAATTTTTCGCTGAGACCTGCTCAGATATCTGATGCCCAGGCCATCGCCCGGGTCAATCACGTAACCTGGGCCGAAACTTATCAAGACATTTTAGAGCCGGCCTATATTCAATCGCGTTCTTTAGATGAACAGGTCAAGCTCTGGCAAGACCAACTGGCCAGCGCCAATCCCAGCGAAGCGCGTATCTTGGCTGAGCGAGACGGCTCACTTTGGGGCTATGCGGGTGGCGGCCGTAACCCTGACACGCATTCGCCCTTCAGTGCCGAGCTCTTTGGCATTTATGTCTTACGCGACTATCAACGTCAAGGCGTGGGTACGGCTCTACTCAAATCGCTAGCAGCCTGGCTTAACGAGCAAGGCCACCGCAGCATGCTAGTCTGGATCATGCGCGAGAACCCCTTTCGTGAATTTTATTTAAAGACGGGCGCGTCACAGCTCGAGCAGACGCGTGAAATCGACTATGGCGGTAAAAAATTGACGCTCTTAAGCTATGGCTGGGATGATATTAAAAAATTACTTTGAAGCCAACAGCCTCTCGATGGCCTGGGTGATTTCTTCTGCCTCAGGCTTGACCTTGTTGCTCCAACGCCCTACGACATTCCCCTGACGATCCACCAAAAATTTATGAAAGTTCCAGCCTATCTCGCCCACAAAAGGCGACTGCGTAGTGAGATGAGCATACAGTGGGTTGATACCGGGGCCTTTCACATCGCTCTTAGCAAAAAGTGGAAAACTGGTTTTGTAGCTGCTCTCGCAGAACGCCTTGATATCAAGATCGCTGCCGGGCTCTTGAGCCCCAAAATTATTCGATGGAAAAGCCAGCACTTCAAAACCTTGAGCCTTGTACTTGTCATAAATTTTCTGCATACCCTCATATTGCGGCGTTGATCCACATTTAGAAGCCGTATTGACGATCAAGAGCACTTTACCCAGATATTCACCGAGGGGCTTAGGGCTACCGCTATTGAGAGGAAGAGTAAAATTTAAGACTGCAGGTGTCACGCGTT
The DNA here is from genome assembly GCA_964521965.1 of uncultured bacterium. Taxonomy (GTDB): domain Bacteria; phylum Oederibacteriota; class JAJYGY01; order JAJYGY01; family DAIDJD01; genus CAZFUM01. Next base: position 2,781 of record CAZFUM010000099.1, read on the forward strand.
TCTCCTTATTTATTTTGACAACGGGTTTAGGTTTAGCGGCTTGCGCCTGACTGACCTGGCCCAATTCATATAATCCTAAGCCCAGCATGGCCAAACCCAAAAGGCCCATATTTTTTGCTTTTCTAAGCATACTCTTTCCCTCAACTGACATAAGCAACTAACGCAAGCCTGAGCCAAAAAGTTCGGGAAAATGTTATGATAGGCGCCTGATGAAGCTTTTTGACACCCTTAGCCGTCGCTTGCAAGACTTCACGCCCCAGGGCCCTGAAGTGGGCCTCTACACCTGCGGGCCCACCGTCTATCACTTTGCCCATATCGGCAATCTACGGACTTATCTCTTCGAAGACCTGCTTCGCCGGGCACTCGATTTAGAGGGCTATAAGGTCAAGCACGTCTGCAATATCACCGACGTAGGCCATCTGACCTCAGATGCAGACGAAGGCGAAGACAAAATGGAAAAGGGCGCAGCCCGCGAGGGCAAGACTGTCTGGGATATCGCGCAATATTATACCGATGCATTTATGGCCGACTTAAAGGCACTCAATGTATGGCCCGCGCATATTTGGTGCAAAGCCACCGATCATATTCCTGAGCAATTGGCCATGGTTGAAAAGCTCTTAGAAAAAGACCACGCCTATAAAATAAATGACGGCATCTATTATGACGTCTCGACTTTTCCCCGTTATGGCGACTTAGCGCGCAAAGATATAAAAGGCCAGCAAGCAGGCGCGCGCGTGGCACTGGCTGACGGCAAGCGCAACCCCGAAGACTTTGCGCTTTGGAAATTAACACCTGCGGGCCAGAAGCGCCTTATGGAATGGGACTCGCCCTGGGGTCGCGGCTTTCCAGGCTGGCACATTGAATGCTCGGCCATGTCGGTGAAGTACCTGGGCGAACAATTTGACATTCATTGCGGCGGCATTGACCACATTTCGGTGCATCACAGCAATGAGATTGCCCAAACCGAGGCGGCCACGGGTAAGACGCCCTGGGTGCGCGTGTGGATGCATGGCGAATTTTTGGTCATGGACAAGGGCAAGATGAGCAAGAGCTCAGGCGAGTTTTTAACATTGAAGGCCGTGTGCGACAAAGGCTACTCACCTCTCGATTACCGCTATTTGTGCCTGGGTGCGCATTATCGCCAGGGCCTAACTTTTAGCTTTGATAGCATGGACCAGGCCAAGGCCGGGCGCATGGGTTTAGCGCAAAAATGCCAAACCCTCATTGGCGTGACGCCTGCGCCGCAAGCCGAGCTGCTAGCCTTGCCAGCCTATGCCAAATTTTTCGAGGCCGTGAACGACGACCTCAATGCGCCACGCGCCTTAGCTGCGACCTATGATGCCCTGCGCGAAAGCAATCTCTCGCCCGCCCAAAAAGCCGGCCTTCTACAAATCTTCGACCGCTTCTTGGGCCTCGACCTGCTCAAGCCAGAGAACGCGGCAGAAGCGAGTCAGCTTAGCCCTGATCAGGCTAGCCTGATTCAAGCCCGAGTCGAAGCCCGTCAGAACAAAGACTTTAAGAAATCAGATGAACTGCGCGACCAACTGAAAGTACTTGGCATTGAGGTGCGTGATGGCAAAGATGGCCAAAACTGGAAATTCATTTAGGCGCTCGCGATGACTAGCCACCGTGGCCTGAGCGTCGGCGCCCAAGCGCCTGATTTCACCCTTTCTGATTTTCAACGTAAGCCCTGGTCCCTTAGCCAGGCTTTGATCCAGGGCCCGGTCGTGATTATTTTCTTTCGCGGTGGTTGGTGCCCTTTTTGCAGCGCCTATTTGCGACGCGCCAAAGCAGAATTGCTGCTGCCTTCACAGAAGCTGGGAGCCTCTTTGGTGGCCATCAGCTCAGATGCTCCGGGTGTGCCGAGTGAGCTTGATGACAAGAGCGCTTTTGGCTTCTCAATTTTGAGCGATCCCGATGGAACTATGCTTGAGGCTTATCAAGCTGCCAATCGCCTCAGCCCCGAAGAATACGCCATGGAAAAAGAGTGGCATGACATCGAAGCATTTAGCCTGAACAAAAAACATTTAATTGCGGTGCCAGGAGTGACCGTACTCAATCGCCAGGGCCGCGTGATCTATAATGAATTAAATCTAGATTTGAATTTACGGCCTGAACCTAGCCGAATCTTGGAAGCCCTGAAAAAGTCGTAAGCGCTTTCTGATCATTTCCATCCCAATTATTGATCCGATTTGACAACTCTTTAACGAGTCCGCCATTTGAACCGATGTTTCTAATATGTATATTGATCAACAATAGAACACCGTTTCACACTGGGAACTCCATGCGCCTTCAACGCCACCTCATATTACCGCTGTTTTTATTCAGCCTGGCCTCCCTAAGCTGGGCCAAGCCTAGCTATATTGTCATGCCCTACCTACCGATGTGGTCGACCGGCATCACCAACGCCTCGCTACCCTGGGCCAACATCACCTATATCGCTGAAGCTTTTGGTTTGCCCCAAGCCAATGGGGCTACGCCCACATTTGCCGCCCCTGGCCAGCGTGCGGGCCTTATCAGCACGGCCCACAGCAACAACACCTATGTCATTTATTCAATCGGCGGCGCCACGGCCAGCAATGCCAATTGGACCAGTTCAACCACAGCCGGCAATCTCAACACCTTTGTCACCAACATCATGAATACCGTGGGCACCTATGGTTATGACGGGGTAGACATTGATTGGGAATTCCCCGCGGCCTCTGACAAGACCCAGTTCACCAACCTCATGGTGGCCCTCAGCGACGCCCTCAAAAATCCGGGCAATGGCAACTACAAGGGCACGGCCTATGACGGGACACCTAAAAAGCTCAGCTTCTATATCAGCCCGGGCTATTTTATCTGCGGCGTAGACTGGAACAACACCTCCTTGCACAACGCCATCGACTTTGCCGTGCTGCCCGGCTACGACATCTGCGCCGGGCCCGGCTGGGAAGGGCCCATCAATGGAGCCTGGACCTTCAGCGACTGCCGCGGCATCAGCGTGGGCCTGACCGTCAGCGGCAACATGAATAAGCTCACGGGTGGCGGCGCCAGCCAATTCACTTTTCCGAAAAGCAAGTTCGTGCTGGGCATGCCCTTTTACAATTGCGCAGGTAGCACCCTTGAAGCTGTGACCGCCAGCGGCTCGCATAACACGCTTGATGCCACCACCCAAGAGTCAACCTGGTCCAGCGGGGCCATGATTAACGACAGCTACGCTTTTTGCAGCAAGATGACTTGGGCCCAGGCGCAGGGCTTTCAAGGCATTGCCATGTGGGACCTCTCGCAAGCCTACCCGACCAATGGCACTACTGAAGTCGGCAATACTTGGAATGTCATTGGCAACAACACCAGTTGCTGGCCGGGCGCTGCCACCACCAATACCTTCACGCGCACGGCGACAGCAACGCCGACGCCATCGCTGAGTGCGACGCGCAGCGCCACGCGCACCGTTACGCCCACATGGACTGTGTCCCCCACGCCCACACGTTCAAACACGCCGGGTTCGACTTTTACTGCCACTGCAAGCGGGTCGCCTACGTCGAGCCCGTCGGCCACCCGCAGTGCGACACCCACGGTCACAGCCAGCTTTAGCGCAACGTTTACTGCCACGCGGTCTGCGTCGCCTACGTCGAGCCCGTCAGCCACCCGCAGTGCGACACCCACGGCCACAGCCAGCTTCAGCGCAACCCGCACGCCTAGCGGCACGCCCAGTTTCACGGCAACGCCTAGCGTGTCTGAAACCCCCAGCATTTCACCTACACCCACCGACATCATTGTCTCTGCCACCGCCACATTGAGCTTCACCCAAAGCGCGACCTACAGCGCATCGCCCACGAGCTCAGTTACCGCCAGTCAGAGCGCGACCCCCTCTTTGTCAGCTAGCAGCAGCGCCACCGAGACCTCAACCGCTAGCCCCACCGCGGCCTCGACAGGCACCCTCAGCGCCACTCCCTCAGCCACGCTCGTTTCATCAGATACCCAAAGCGCAACGGCCAGTCCGACTCAGGCTTCAACGGGAACATTGACCGCCACCTTGACCTACACCCTAATTTCCACAAACACATCGAGCATGACACCGAGCTCAAGCGCGACACCGACTGTTGCCGGAACCATGACTGCCAGCCCCACCTTACAAGCCACAACGGCAGCCAGCGGTGAGCCTAAGGTAGACTTAAGCGTGGCGCTGCCTAACCCGCAAAGTGGCGGGGCGATTTCTATGCAGGTGCTTTTGTCAGGCGGCCCGGCCTCGCGCCTCAGCCTGAAGCTCTACACCAAAGCTTTGACCGTGGCTTACCAACTCGATGTTGAGGGGAATTTTTCTACGGGTTGGGTTAATTTGAGCGGCCCCCGGCCCAGCAGCTTGAGCTCGGGCCTCTATTACGCCATCGTCACGGCCAAGGGCCAGGCAGCGTCATCCCAGGGGCCTACGGCCAAAATCATGCTGCTAAATCCTTAAGGCCTAAGCCTTTTCGCCCTTATTTTAGGCTCATTTTCAATGAATTTTGGACGATGCTAGAGGCTCTCTGAGCTCAGGCCCTTGACCTTGATTCGAAAATTTTCATACTTCTTTATCACGATGCTCTCGGCATTCAAATTGCAGGCTGCCTGCTTTGACAGCCAAGCTAGCGAATTTTGGTTGGCCATACCACGGGCTGAATCGCACAACAGCGCCTCGATCACGGTACGCGCCAACAGCGCCATCACCGGCACTTGGGAAGTGCCCGGTGTATTGGCACCGACGGGCTTCAGTGTAGCAGCCAACAACTACACCACCCTTCTCATGCCATCGAGCATTTGGCTAAGCAGTCAAGACGGGGTTGAAAACTTAGCCGTGCATGTAACCACCAGCGGGCCTGCCACGGTCTTGGCATCGCGTGTAGATCCTGAAACCGCCGACACCTGGATGGTCTGGCCGAGCCAGGGCTGGGGCCGCGAATACCTAACCGAGGCGTTACCTTTTCCCTTTGGCGCGCAATTTGCCGTGCTGGCTGACACTGACTTTAGCTATTTAACCATCACGCCTCGCACCAGCCTCAACGCCCGAACAGCCGGGGTGCCCTACAACGTCAGCCTCATGCGTGGCCAAGTCTATGTTTTTTGGGTTAACGGAGTGGAGACCGACCCTTTTCGCGACCTGAGCGGTTGGGAAATACTTTCCAACCATAAAGTCGGCGTCATCGCTGCCAGCAGCTTGGCCTACAACCCGGGCCTGGTGAAGGCCGGTGATTTCATGGCTGAGCAACTGCCGCCCGTGGACCAATGGGGCCGCGACCATTTGGCCCAACCTTTTGCCACCCGTAGCGGCGGCGACACTCTCAGAGTCCTGGCAGCGCGCGCGGCTACGCAAGTGCGCATCAATGGCAGCCTGGTAGCCACCTTAAATCGCGGCCAGGTCTACAGCGGGACCTTGACGGTGCCCAGTGAAATTCGCGCCAGCCAAGCTGTGCTGGTGGCCCAATATGCCCGTGGCCAAGAATTTGACAATAAGTTCGGCGATCCGTTGATGCTCATTCATGCGCCCGTCGAAGCCTGGCAGGCAGATCAAAGTTATATTTCGCCAGTGCTGAGCGGCTGGGCCTCGCCCTTGCAACGCTTAACCGTGCTGGCGCCCAGCTCAGCGGTCGCGTCAATCCGCTTAGATGGCGCGGCCCTGATCTCGCCTGCTATCACAAGCATTGGCAGCAGCGGCTACAGTGCTGTGAGCGTCACGGTGGCTGCAGGCCCGCACCGCTTAACCGCCTCAGCCGGGATCTCGGCGATGATCTATGCCTTTGGCAATTACGTGAGCTATGGCCATCTGGGCTCACGCAGCTTTAGTCAATCGCTCACGCCCGTGGCCCAACTTGAACTCAGCCCTGCCTCCGCCACGCATTACACGGGTGAGCTGCATTGTGTGAGCGTCACAGCCAAAGATGCCAATGGCAATCCCTTGACCAATGTGGCTCTCGAATTGCGCATCTTTGGCGTTCACAACACGGTATTCACAGCCTGCAGCGACGGCCTGGGCCAGGCCAGCTTTTGCTACATCGGCAGCCAAGTCGGCCATGATGACTTGCTAGCCACAGCCCAGTTCGTGAGCGCCACGGCTGAAGCCGATTGGTTGGCGCCCAGCCCTACCCCGACGCGCACAATCACCGACACGCGCACCGCAAGCCCCACCACAAGCCCCTCCACCACGCCCGGCGAAACAACCACGAGCAGCCCAAG
>CAZFUM010000100.1:0-8760 GCA_964521965.1 uncultured bacterium
AGGCCCACACAAGCCATGCAGGCAAAGTAGATAAAAAAGGGTAAGGTGCGCTGAAAAGCGCTAGGTGTCCCGGGCATGGGGCCCATCTTACAACGTCAATTGATCAAAACGAAAAACAAGATGCTGGTTGCAGCCAAACCTGCGCTAAAGCGCTGCATGGCCAACGCCATGCCAGGGCTACGCTGGCTAAGGCGGGCTGCGGCGGCCTGGCCAAAAATCAAGAGAGGCAAAGTGCCCGAGGCAAAACTCAACAACCATAAGCCGGCCATGCTGCCCGAAGGCGCGGCCAAGCTCGAAATCGCAGCAGCATAGAGCAAGCCGCAGGGCAAAAGCGGCGTCAGCAGACCCAGGCCCAAAGCACGGACGCTCAGGGGTACGGGTTTGATCAAGCGATAGGCTGCTGTATGCAGGCTCCCTAAGAAGCCCACGCGGGGCCACGAAGGTAAGATAGCAAACAAGATCAGGGGCAAGCTGACGATGAGCGCCAAGAGGGGCCATTGCAAATGACTGCGCAAGGGCTGGCCCAGGGTCCAAAATGCCAAGCCCAACACTGCATAAGCCAGCATTCTCGCGCCATGATAAAGGCCCAAGCGGCCAGCCCTTCCCTTCTCAGGGCCGCTCACCAAGAACGACAGCGGGCCACACATGCCCAGGCAATGCAATGAGCCCGCAAGCCCCAAGATAAAGAACGATCCCGAACCCGCCAGGCTCAGCGCCTCAGGATGCCCGCACACCCAATTCATGGCCCGATGAAGCGCAGGCGTGAAAGCACCTCGCGTCCGCTAGCTTGCTCGCGCACCGAACTCACCACATCAAAGGCACCCGTATAGGCAGCCATCGGCATGCTGACGATCACGGGCACGCGCCGGTCGGCGAGGCTCTTCATCTCAAAAGCAGCTGTGGGCACGAAGACCACGGCCCCTTCAGGCACCTGCAGCTGGACCTCGAAAAAGCCAAGCTGGGGGGTCTTGTTGAACACGTGCAGCACATACTGGTTGCGAATCACACCGCCCTCGATGACGTAAGGCGCGTTAGTCTGACGCATGAGTAAGGCCTCAAAGGGCCGGCGTTGGCGAAGCTGCCAAGCAGCCAGCAGCACAAAGACCATGAGTGCCCCGGCATAAGCCCAGACCCGGGGCCTGAGCCAGCGCCGGACGCCGCCATTCAGTCCTGCTAAAGAGTCATAGCGAACAAGGCCGAGGGGGCGCTTCAGGCTGGCCATCACTTCGTCACAAGCATCCACGCAATTGGCGCAGCCCACGCATTCCAACTGCAAGCCCTCGCGAATGTCGATGCCCGTGGGGCAGACCTCGACACAGCGCAGGCAGTCTACGCAAGCACCGGCACCGGGCGTGTCTTTGCGGGCGCGCGGCTCGCCGCGCTTGCCGTCGTAACCGATGATGACACTGTCGTCATCGGTGAGAGTTGATTGAAACTTGCCGTAAGGGCAGACGATGACGCAGGTCTGCTCACGAAACCAGGCAAAATTAAAGTAGATGGCGCCGGCGATGCTTCCCATCCACACAAAGGCGGTCCAGTGATCGCGCGGGTTGCCCAGAACCCAATGGCGTAATTGCTCAAAGGACACAAAATAGCTAATGAAGACGTTTGAAATAATCAGAGCCAACAGAATATAGAAAAAATGTTTGGCTCCCAAAATGCGCAGTTTGCGCCAGCTCCACACACTTTCTTCTAATTGTATTTGCCTGGACCGCGGGCCCTCCAACCAACGTTCTATGGGTCGAAAGACACCCTCTAAATAAACAGTCTGGGGGCAAGCCCACCCGCACCAAACCCTACCTAGCAGAGTCGTCACGAGAACCACGCTTAAAAAAGCGATGGCTGCAATGAAAAATAGCAAATATGCGTCCTGGGCATTGAAGGTCTGCCCAAAGAGATAAAAGCGGCGCTGCAATATATCCAAAAAAATCATGGGGTGGCCGCCTATGCGAACCAATGGCGCCACGGCGTAAAAAGAAATCAAGACAAAGAAAAACCAGCGCCGCCAGACTGTAAATCGGCCACGCACATCAGCTACCCTGACTTTAAGGCGCTGCCCATCTGCTGCCAACGACGAGCGGCGCTGATGCGCTGTATTCAACTTATTCCGGCTGGCCTTGGGGAGCCTTCGGTTTGGCTGCTTTCGTGCCTTTTAACGAAACTACAAACGCCGCCACTTGGATGATTTGATCGGGCGAAAGTACGCCCTTCCACGTCACCATACCCTTTTCAGGGACGCCCTTGGTAATGACACGCCCGATTTCAGAGGGCAAATGACCATGGATCCAATATTTGTCAGTGAGGTTCGGGCCTATGCCGCCCCCGCCATCTCTGGCATGGCAAACTAAGCAGTTTGTATTAAAAACTTGCCGGCCGGCGGCCAGGGCCGCCGCATTTTTTAACGCCGCTAAGATCTTTTCGTCGCTAGGCAAGCCACCGCCACTGGCATCTTGCAAGTTCTCAAGCGCCAGCATGTCAGCCTGAAACTCAGACTGGATCGTCTTTTCGCCAGGCTGGGCAAAGGTGTGCCGATCGGTCCAGTACCAAATGCCAAAAAGCACGGTTATGACAAAAGTACCCACCCACCAATTGGGCAGGCGATTGTCAAACTCTTGAATGCCGTCAAACTCGTGATCACGGACTTCATCTCGCCGTTCGTCTCTCATCTCATCCTCGCTCAGTCGTTGAATGGAAGGCGCGAAGCCTGATCGAGCTCAGGCTTGCGCGAGGGTTTGAGTATCCAGGCCAGCAGGCCCAGAAACACGGCGCAAAAGAGCAGCAAGATACCCAAGTTCCAAGGCCCTTCGCTCAATGCGGCTTGCACAAAACTTTTCATCTCAGGCTCCTTAGCGCTTGTTGTCAGTGCCCAGACGCTGCAAGTACGCAATCAAGGCGATGAGATCGGTGTCAGGCGCAACGGTTTCGCCTGCTTCTTTGAGACCCGCGGCTATGCCGTTGGCTTCTTCGCGGGCCGCCTGGGGCGCCTCAGCAATCTCGTCTTCGCTGTAGGGCACGCCTAGTTTCTTCATCACACGCATGACCTTGGCCGAGCCTTGAAAGTCTGCCCGCATATCAGCCAAAAAAGCGTAGGGCGGCATAATCGATGCTTGCGACGTCTCGCGGGGGTCAAGCATGTGCTTGTAATGCCAAAGGTCAGGGTACTTGCCGCCCACTCGATGCAGGTCAGGCCCGGTGCGTTTGCTGCCCCATTGAAAGGGATGGTCATACTTGAATTCCCAGGCCTCGCTCGGCTTGCCATAGCGCAGCGACTCGGCCGCCAATGAGCGAACCATCTGGGTGTGGCAAACATAGCAACCTTCACGGCGATAGATATCCCGGCCCACGAGTTCCAGGGCTGTATAGGGCACAGGATCTTTCTCCATGGGATTAGCCTTAGCTGACATGACGGTGGGCACGATTTGGGCCAAACCGCCCACCAAAGCCGCCAGCAGGACTAAGAGAGTGAAGGCAAAAGCATGCTTCTCAAGCGCCTGATGCCAAGTGGCTTTGCCAGCCCTGCCGTTCTTGTAAGCCCGAACCACCAGGCTAAACAAGCCCAATGCCGCCAAAGCGCCCCAACCGATGCCCTGGCCTCGCAAAGCCAGCAACCCGAAGAGCAAGCTGCCCAGCACTGTCAGAAAAATAACTGGCGAGAAAAGAAGACTTGTGGCCGAGGGGCCCTCAGCAGAACTCTCGACATTGACTGTGGCGCTGACTTCCACAGCTTTGCCAGATTTGGCTGTCTTGAATAAGTTGTAGGCCATTACCACAAAAGTGCCGAGATAAAGCAGGCCGCCCACCATGCGCAGCATGTACATAGTGCGCGAAGCCGAAATAGACTCAAGAAAATTGGGGTAAAGCAGCGAACCGTCTTCGGTGACGGCGCGCCACATCAGGCCCTGGGTGATGCCGCTGACATACATCGAGACCATATAGAGCACGATGCCCAGAGTCCCAACCCAAAAGTGAAAATTAGCCAAGCGTTCACTATAAAGTTTCGTGCCATAGAGGCGCGGCACCAACCAATAAAACATGCCCGCAGCCATGAAACCGTTCCAGCCCAGAGCCCCGCCGTGCACGTGGCTGATGACCCAATCGGTGTTGTGCGCGAGAGCATTCACCGAACGAATCGACATCAGAGGGCCTTCAAAAGTGGCCATCCCGTAAAACGTAACTGCTGCGGCAAAAAATTTGACGACCGGGTCGGTGCGCAACTTGTCCCATGCGCCGCGCAAAGTGAGCAGGCCGTTGATCATGCCGCCCCAACTGGGCGCCCAAAGTGCCACGCTAAAGATCATGCCTAAATTTTGGGCCCAGTCTGGCAAGGCTGAATTCAAAAGGTGATGCGGACCGGCCCAGATGTACATAAAGACCAGGGACCAGAAGTGAATAATCGAAAGGCGATAGCTATAGACCGGTTTGCCGATGGCTTTGGGCATGTAGTAATACATGATGCCCAAAATGGGCGTGGTGAGAAAAAACGCGACTGCATTGTGGCCATACCACCATTGAACTAATGCGTCAGCAACGCCCGCAAAGATGGAATAGCTCCTCAGTGGCGAAACCGGCAAAGCCAAACTATTCACAATATGCAAGACCGCCACGGTCAAGATCGAAGCGATATAAAACCAAATGGCCACATAGAGATTCTTTTCATTGCGCTTGGCTAGGGTCCAGAAAAAATTAATGGCAAAAACCACCCAAATGATGGCTATCAAAATATCAATAGGCCATTCAAGTTCGGCATATTCTTTGCCTTGAGTTAGGCCCAACGGCAAGGTAACTGCCGCGCAAACAATAATCAGCTGCCAGCCCCAGAAATGAATCTTCGAGAGCAGGTCTGAGGCCATACGAACTTTGAGCAGCCTTTGCATCGAGTAATAGATGCCCGCGAACATCATGTTGCCCACAAAGGCAAAAATGACAGCATTGGTGTGCAAGGGCCTTAGGCGCCCAAACTGAAAATAGGGCGCGCTGCCATTGAGCTGCCAGAAGGCCAACTGAGCGGCGATGATGACGCCTACCAACATGCCGACCACGGCCCAGAGGGTTGAAGCCCACAAGAAATGGCGCACACTGGCGTCGTCATAGGTGATTTGCCTTTGCTCGATCACTTAATCCTCCTCAAGGGGCTTGAGAGACAACTGGGTTGCATGGTCAAAGTCCTCGTTCTTGACGCTATAAATAAAGAAAGCAATGCCCGCGGCCACGCTGATCAGCCCGATAAAGACCAGCATGAGCATGATGTTCACTTGCGCCCCCCGGCCATAGCCCAACGCGTACCCAAGATGGCCAGCACCGCGCTGCCTGGCATGCTGATAGCACACAGCAAGGGTGAGAAAAGCCCACTTAAGGTGACGCTCACGAGGGCTAAGTTATAGATGCCAGCAAAGATCAGATTCCCCCAGACTACGGCCCTCAGGCGCCAGCTGATCCGGTAGAGCTCAGGCAGCCAGGCTAGACTGGGGGCTGCAAATTGAAAGTCAGCTTGGTCTGCATGGGGTGAGCGCTCCCAAGCAGGCGCCCCACTGACCGCGGCAGCCCGCAAGGCTCCGGCATCATTCAGCCCATCGCCCAGCATTAAGCTAGGCTGCTCACTCACAGCCGCTGTCTTTTCTTGGGGACTTTGAGCCGCCAAAGCCTGACTGAGCTGCATGCCCAGTTGGCCAGCCATCGTGGCCACGCGACCTGCCCCGTCCCCACTCAAAAGGCGCGCTTCAATGCCAAAGCGGGCTAGTTCCGCAATGGCGCTGCGGGCGTCATCCAAAACCCTTTCATCCATTTCAAAACGGGCCAAGACGCCTTGGCCCACGCGCTCAAAAACCGCGCGTGCAGATCGGCCATCTTGATCTCGACCCAACCACCATTCCCCTTGAGCATCCCGATAGCGCACACCTTGGCCGGGTATCTCGATGGCTTCCCCTCCCTCGGGATAGGCCTGGCCACGCGCAGCCAACTCTCGATAAAGCGCTTGGCTCACCGGGTGACGCGAACTGGCGGCCGCGCCCATCAGAGCCAGACGTTCAGATGCGCCTAAGCTGCTCAGTTGGGCTGGGTTAGTTACTTGCAAATGACTAAGAGTGAGGGTGCCCGTCTTATCAAGAAAAACGCGACGCGTTGAGCGCAGCCTCTCAAGCAAGCCGGGCCGACGTACGATAAGGCCGGCGCCCGCTAGGCGACGGTCTGCAAGGGCCCGCGCTAAAGGCACGGCGATCCCCAGGCCACAAGGGCAAGTCACGACTAAGGTCGAAATAAAGACCTGGGCCGCTTTTGTCCTATCCACCTGCCACCAAAGAATTAAGCCTGTAACAGCCGCCAGCAGAACAGCCAGCACGTACCAACGTACGGCCCAGCGCCAAACGATAGGCAGGTCTTCGTCACCCTGGCTGGCGCTCTGAATGCGGCCCAGCAACGATACGCTGAAATCAGATTTGGCCAAGACCCGAGCTGGCGATGAAGAAAGCAAACGCGCGCCAGCTGGCAGGTCTGCGCCAAGCCCTAGCTTCTGTGGCTTGGCCTCGCCCGTCACTGAGGCCAGATCAAATTCAAGTTCTTGGCGGCTCTGCAGCTGAGCTTCGACCGGGCAAAGTGAGCCAGGCTGCAAAAGCAGGCGCTGGCCTTGGCGCACGGCACTAAAGCGAATCTCATGAGTCATGCCCTGTTCATCAAGTTGGGTCACTTGCGAAGAACCAAAGGCCTCAGACTTGAGCAGCTTGCGCTGATTTTGAGTGAGAGCGCGCTCTTGCAAAAAACGGCCTGCCAACATAAAGGTCAGAAATACGTTCACACTATCAAAATAAATGGCCTTGGTCTCGCCGCTATGCCAGGCCCAGAGCGAGCCCATAAATGCAGCCGCCACGCCCATGGCAATGGGAATATCAAAATGAGCAATGCCTTGGCGCAGGGCGCGCCAAGCTCGCGTAAAAAAGTAAGAACCGCCGTAAGCCACCGCGATAAAAGTCAGGCCGGCGTTCAACTGCCTCAATAACTCATAAAGTCCTGAATGGTCTATTTTCAGGCCCAGATAAATAGGCAGCGAAAACGACATGCTGTTCATGGCTACCGCAGCGCAGACGCCCAAACGCAGCAATAGGTCACGACTGCCATCGCTCTTGGCGGCTTCTTCAGCGCCGAGCAAGCGGGCCCTGTATCCAAAGCTCGCCAATGCTTCGAGATAGCCTTTGGCGTCAAAGACCTGAGGATCAAATCGCAAGCTAAGGCGGCCCAGCACTGTGTTCACGCCCACACTTGCTCCGCCCCTTTTTTGCGCCAATCGCTCGATGGCCCAAACACAGGCTCCGCACTGCACACCTTCGATGCAGAGCTCAAGATGTCCATCGGCAAGGCCAGGGGCTGTGGCCAGCCAACTCAAATCGGGTTTACGGTCAAAGTAGCCTAGCAAGGGCTGTATCGTCGAAGGCCGCAGTTGGTAATAGCCGCCTAAGCCCTCTTCAGCCAACAAGCGGTTGACCGCCAGGCAGCCAGCGCAGCAAAAGCCATCGCCCCGCCCTGCGGGCACACTCTGGCCACAATGGCGGCAAGCCGTCCCTGAGCTATCCAGGGTCATAATTTGAGTGGATGTTGACATAGGTCCCTAAAGAGATGGGCCCATGATGCCAAGGCTTTCAGCTGGCTATTATGACGGAACTCATAAATTGAAAATCAAAAAATCCTTACCAAACCTACAATTAACTTTTCTTCCCTACCGCAAGCACAATGCCCCAACTCGCCAAATAGAGGCCGACCAGGGGTATGAAAACCACAAACATCGAGACCAGATCTGGGGTCGGCGTGATGATAGCAGCCAACACGAGATTGGCGAGGATGGCAGCCCGCCAATGACGCAGCATAAAAGCCGGGCTGAGCCAACCCATGCGGGCCATGACATAGGCGCCCAAAGGCATCTCAAAGGCAAAGCCAATACCTAAGACCAGCATGAAGATAAAAGAAAAATAATCATCCACTGACAAAAAGGCCTGCAGGTCGCTATTCACAAAAGATAGCAGGTAGGTCATGAAAGTCGGCAGCACCCACCAGGCAAAACTCACGCCACAAAGAAATAGCACCGTGGCCATCAACGTAAAGCCAAGTATGGCCAAGCGGGTCGTGACTTTAAAAGCTGGCTTAATAAACTCAAAAACATGAAAGAAAACATAGGGCGCCGAGAGGGCGCAGCCGGCCATGATGGCCAATTTAAAATGCGCCATCATGCCCGCGATAGGATGCGTAAAGACCAACTTGCCCTGAGCAGGCGCGGCCAGAAAATGGAACATATCAGCCGCAAAGGGAAAGCAAGCAGCGCTAAGCAACAGCACGCTGAAGATCACTTTGATCAGGCGGGCGCGCAGCTCAAGGATGTGATCTAAAAATTTAGTGCGCTCAGCCATCAATAAAAATGGCCCCGCCAGGGGCGGGGCCAAGTCTCGTTAAGTCAGTATCAAGCCTTGAGATCTTTTTCGGCTTCTTTTTTGACGTCTTTCACTTCTTGCGTGGTATCGCGCATGGCGTTCTTAAACTCGCGAATGGCCTGGCCAATAGCGCGACCAGCCTCAGGCAATTTGCCGCCGCCAAAGAGCACCAGCGCAATCACCAAGATAATCATCAATTCAGGAAATCCTAAGCTGCCCATATTTGCCTCGTGGTTGGTTTGCTAGGTCTATCTTAGTGATAGTGCTGGCTGAAGTCCATGCCCGGATCTTTTTGTGGCGTCGCCGGATACTTGCTGAAAAGCTTGAAGAATATCAGCAAAAAGAAGCCTAA
>CAZFUM010000101.1:0-8586 GCA_964521965.1 uncultured bacterium
GACCCCGCAAGATAGCCGCAGCTTCATGGCTGGCCTTTTGGCGGCGCTCGCGATGCTCGTCTGCAATTTTGCTGAGATTGTCTACATCGTATAAATAAATACCCTCGGCATGACGGGCTTCAGGCGCCACATCACGCGGCACGGCGATATCGAGTAGCAGCAAGGGTCGGCCTTTGCGAACTGACGATACGCGCTGAGCGGCGGCGGCATCAAGCACCAAGCCTGAAGCCGCCGTCGAAAACACGGCAACATCCGCTTGACTCAAAGCAGCTTCGAGATCATCTAAGGGCAGGGCCTGAGCTGCAAAGCGCTTGGCAAGTTCTTTGGCTTTAGGCAGCGAACGGTTGCAAAAAGTCAGCTGCGAAATCCCGCCCGCCTTGAGGTGCTCGGCCGTGAGTTCTGCCATCTTGCCGGCACCCACGACCAAGGCTTTACGGCCCTTGAGCTCGCCAAAAATACGCTCGGCCAAGTGCACGGCCACCGAGGGCACGCTGGCTGGAAAACGCCCTAATTCGGTCTTGGACCTGACTTCTTTAGCCGCTGCTAGGGCGCGTTGAAAGAGGCCGTGCAGGTAGGGGCCAACCATGCCATGGTCCACCGCGCTTTGATAAGCCTGCTTCACTTGGCCCAAAATTTGAGCTTCACCCAAAACCATCGAATCTAGGGACGAACTGACTTTAAGCAGATGCCAAATCGCTTCGTCATCTTCTAAACCGCTCAACGAGCGCCTCAGGGCTGGGGCTTTTTCGGGCGCCAGTGCTTCAAGGGTTTTGCGCAGCACTTTTTCGCCTGCGTCAACCTCATCGACCACGGCATAGGCTTCGACACGATTGCAGGTACTCAGTAGCACGACCTCGCGCAAGCCGTCGCCCCGCAATTGAGCATAGGCGCTGGCCGCCCGCGCTTCATTCAGGGCCAGAGCCTCGCGCAGCTCAAGGGGCGCGCTCTTGTGGCTGATGCCTAAAAGTATAAAAGGCAAGGCGTCCTCTTAGCGGGCATGGCCGCCCAGATAAATGTTCACCATGTAGAAGCTCAGGATAAAGATGAAAAAGCCGAGCAAAGTCAGCCTGGCTAGGCGGGGGCCGCGCCAACCCGCCTGCCGCAACCAAAGCATGGTGCCGTAATAGGCCCAAAGACCTACGCCAAAAAGAATCTTGGCGTCAGGCCGGGGATGAACTTGGCCGTCAATCGGCATCATGCCGCGCAAAGCGCCCGAAATGAGCCCCAAGCTCAGGGCGGCAAAGCCCCAAGTCAACCAAGCTGTGAGCAGGCGCTCGAGAACGCCCAAAGAAGGCAGCTCATAGATTAATCCCGAAGGACGGCCGCTTTTGAGCTGACGGTTTTGAACTAAGTAGGCGCTGGCAAGCCCCGCCGCGGCCGTGAACATAGCATAAGCGGCCATCGGCAGGCCCACGTGGAAGATGAGGAAGGCGCCACCATAGGGCGTTTCGACCATGGGCAGGGTGTTGTAGAAACGAACGCCCATGAGCAAGATAAAGGCCGTGGGTGGGACCAAAAAAGCGCCCAAGATACCCATCTTGAATCGGGTTTCTAAGGTCGTAGCGGCCAGGCTTAGCAGCAGACCCCAAAAAGCAAGGGCTTCAAAGGCATTGCCCAAAGGCACCGCTTGGTCACGCCAGGCCAGAGCCCCTACAAAGACAAGCAGCAAAGCGCAAGATCCGCCCAGTAGCACCGTGCCGATGAGCGAAAAGATGCGCAGGGGCCGAGTGGCATAGGCCAAGAAAAAGACAAAGGCCGCCAACTGTAAGAGCAGAGCGCCGATAAATAACCAATAGGGGATCATTATTATCTCTTCTTATTGAAGCAAGCGCGCAAAGGCGCGCGCATTGCGGAAAAGTTTGAGAGCCCGAACCTTAGCCTGAGGATCAGCCTTAAGGCGCTGGCGACTGCGACCCAAATAACGCAGGGCCTTTTGTAGGGCCGGCTTCTTAAGCTTGGCCTCGAGCCAAATACGAAGTGCTTTGCTCATGGCGGGTGAACGGCCACCGCTTGAAATGCTCACTTCGATATTTCCGACGCGAGCTACGGCTGGCAAGACGATGTTTCCCTGCCCGGGCTCATCGACCACACAGCAAAGGCGGCGCGCCTTTTGGGCCGCTTTGGCCAACGCGTGGTTGCTTTGGCGCGAGTTGCTAGCAGCAAAGATCAAATCGGCCCAGGCCGCATCACTCGCCCTAGCAGGACGGCGCAACCACTGGGCCTTATGCCGTTTCATAGCTTGGCGGCAGGCTGCGCCCAATGCAGGGGATACCACACGAACCTCAGGCCCCCTGGGTAACGCCCTTAGCTTTTGGGCAGCCACAGCTCCACCGCCTGCCACAAGTACGCGGGCTTGGTTTAAATCAAGATAGGCCGCCAACCGCTTAGGCGCAAGCATCAGCTGCCCTTGGCATAGGCATGCAGGCCCGAGAGCAAGAAGTTCACGCCCCAATAGGTGAAAACGATGCTGCCAGCGCCGATCAGACCGATCCAAGCTGTTTTGCGCCCCTGCCAGCCTGCAAAGATGCGCATATGCAAAAAACCCGCAAAAATCAGCCAAGTGATAAACGCCCAAGTCTCTTTAGGATCCCAGGCCCAATAGCGGCCCCAAGCAACATGGCCCCAAAAAGCGCCCAAGATTACGCCCAGGGTGAGCATAGGAAAGCCGATCGCCACGCTTCTGTAATTCAGCTCATCTAAAGTATCCAGATCAGGGAAAAGTTCTAAAATCCGTGATGGGAGCAGGCTCAAGACCAGCGCCAGCTCCCATCCCAGCACAACGCCCAATATCGTCCCCAAGGCATAAATTCGGTACTGCCCTCCCGCCAACTCAGTCAACTGATAGGTGGTCATGATCGAATTCCAAAACGGAGATCTCGTGCTGGCATGAACATAGACCATGAATAGCACGGCGAGGGCGCCCAGCACGGGGGCCACACGAAAGGTGATCTGTTCGGTCCAAGCACCTGACTTGAGCAGGTATACCAATGAAAGCCCGAAGGTCGTGGCAAAAGCGCCATAGCTCAAGAGCATGAGCGAAACGTGAATCTTCAGCCAATAGCTTTGCAAGGCGGGCATGAGGGGCTGAGCGATCTTGTACTCTTGGGGCAACAACGAAGCAGCCGCTATCACCAACATGACTAAAGGTAGTACCAAGAGGCCCAAAACTTCAATCTGATGGTTGCGTTCAAAGATGGCGTAAAGCAAAGCCATACCAAAGGCGACAAAGAGCGCTGATTCATATTGGTTGGACCAGGGCGCATGATCAGCATAAATGCCACGATGCGTAAGGGCTGCAATACTCAGCAGCAATCCTATCCAAAGAAAACGACGACCCCAGGGGCTGCCCTGAGATGACTTAGCCAACGCCGCTTTGAGACGCAGCAGCCATGACAACGCCAGCACCCCAAAGAGGGCTAAGAAGAGGACCTCGCTTATTTCGTCATGGGTCATGATGCCTTCCCGCTATCGCTTGTATCGCCCAATTCAGTGCGTAGGCGCTGAGTCAGTTTGTCAAAATCGCGCTTAAAACTCAATTTGTTGCGGCGGCACCACCCTGCTAAACGAATCACGCTAGTCCCCCCCGGGCCCGGGCTGGCCAGCAACCAAAAACGCCGATAAAACATGTAAAACGAGGCAAAAAGACCTAGCACGATGACCAAAGAGCCTGTCAGGGCCAAGTTGATGCCCGGATCATAATTCACTTGCAAGACCGTGAAAGGAATAGGATCAACCGATTTGCCCACCACCTCAAGACCTTTTACTTTGCTCATTTGAATTTCAGGATATTGAAAAACATGCCAAAAATGAGCTCGCTCTTTGCCCTGCTGCCAAAATTTGACCCGTATGGCCGGGTTATCGAGCTGACTGCTGGTTAAAACCAATTTACCAGGGCCGGCCATTTCAGCAGTGGGATAAAAATCGGTGACTTCGGCTTCCCAGCCAGAATCAAGCAGCTTGAAGCGCCTACGGTATGGCGCCACGACGTCAAAAATTTCTTTCTCGCCAGGCAATTTAGCATCAAAACTCACGGCGCGCAGGCCCTCATAACCCCACGATGCTTGATAGAGCATGACGTCACTGACATGCAAGGGTTTGTTGACTTCGATTTCGGCTTGGCGTTCAGGTTTATCTTTTTCGAATACTTTGAGATCAGAACGAAAAAGTTTAGGCATGGCGGTGTTGGGATAGTACTCAAGCACAAAACGATCGAGCTCGAGTTCTACTGTCGAAGGCGCAGGCAGTCGCTTCATCATGCGCGGATAAGGCAGATCAAAAAGGCCGGCCACGGGCACGTAGTCTACCCAAAGTCCAAAACCTGTAAGCTCGCGTGGGACAAAGGTTTTCTCGCCCTCGAGCACGGTAAAGACTTTGTGGTAGCCAAACATGATCTTCAAAGCCCCAGCCGCTAAAAGCATAAAAAGGCCGAGATGCACAATATACGAGCCCCACAGGCTGATCTGATTTTTTTCACACATCAAAGCCAGACCCTGGGCGACTTCAACGCGATGAGGCTTGGCGACAAAGGCCTTGAGCAAAGGTGCTGAACGCCGCAACGCCTCGTCAGGTGCTAATGGCGAAGTCCATTGGCTTTCTAACTGGCTGCGCGGCACCACATATTCGCCTGTGTAAAGCTCTTCGCCTCCACGACTAATTTTCCAGACTTTTGGCAAGCGCACCCAGGTGCATGCGGCCAAGTTGAGGGTAAAGAGAAAGAGAGCGGCAAGAAACCACCAACTCTGATAGGTATTGGTAATATCAAGACGGCTGAGTATGTCGTAGGCGCGCGGGCCCCAAGTCTGCACGATCTTGGGGGCCTCATCGCCCTGGGGCACAAAGGTTCCCGCCATGGCCATGAGGCCAATCAGAATAAGAAGGCCAGCCAAGAGTCTCAGGCTGGCCAGCATTTTAATGATATCGCTCATTCAGCTACGCGTTAGGTCAAGATCGCTTTGATCCAGTCTAAGACCAACTTGGGCCAAACGCCCGTGAGCAAAATACCCACAACGCATAGGCCGAGACCTACACGGGCAGGCAAGCCCCAGCTGATGGCGCCTTGGCCAGGTTCAGGATCTTCGAGGTACATACGCTTAATCACCACCAAATAATAAAACAACGAAATGATACTCATCACGACAGCGAAAAAGACCAGGCCCACGTAGCCGGCTTTAACACCTGCGAAGAAAAGATAGAATTTTCCAAAGAAACCGCCCAAGGGCGGTATGCCCGCCAGCGAGAACATGGCAAGCATCATGCCCAAGGCCAGACCCGGCGAGCGCTTGTGCAAGCCACGCAAGCCAACAATGCTTTCATCACCGGTCGCCATGCTGACCTGAGTGGCCACGAAGAAGGCCGCCATGTTGGTAAAGAGGTAAACAATCATAAAGTAGATCAACGATTGTGTGCCCACCGTCGAATTCGCAAGCAAGCCCAACAAGAGGTAACCGGCCTGTGATATCGAAGAATAGGCCATCAAGCGCTTGAAGTCGACTTGGCGCAAAGCCACGACATTGGCCAAGATATAAGTAAGGATGGCGAGCAAGGTTAAGAATTTCGCGGTATGCGGCTGCAGGCTGGGCAAGGCCGTCTGAAACACGCGAATCAAAGCCACAAAACCGGCAGCCTTGCTAGCCACGGATAGGAAGGCCGTGATGGGCGTAGGCGCAGCCTGATAAACATCAGGGCTCCATGCATGAAACGGAACCAAAGCAATTTTAAAGGCTAGCCCCGCCAAAACCATGGCCCCTGCCATCAGCAGTAAGGGTGTCACCGCTGCGGTCGCTGCCCAAGTACCCAGACCTGCGATCGACGTCGTGCCTGAGAGGCCGTAAAGAATGCTAACGCCATAAAGCAAAATGGCCGAAGAAAGCGCGCCTAAGACGAGATACTTCAAACCGCCCTCGGTCGAAACTAAACTTTTACCCTTTAATATCGAGACCAAGACGTAAGCACAAATGGCATTGAGTTCAAGGGCCACGTAAAGCGAAAGCAAATCACCTGAGGCCACCACGAGGCAGAGCGCCAAGGTTGCCATAAGCAGTAAGAAGTAATATTCACCCGGCCAAGCCAGACCACTTTTCTTGACAAAATCTAAAGACATCAGCGTGGTCAGCAAAGCTGAGCCCAACAAGACCACACGAAAAACGCGGGCCAAACCATCGCTGAGCAGCATGCCGCTAAAACCCGTGCTTGAGCCTGTGCCCGGCTTTATAAAAGCCCAAAGCAGCAGGGCTGCCAGACCCAGGGCCGCAATCACACCCAGCTTGCGGCGGCCTTCGCCACCCCAACCTAAGAGGTCGGCCATAAAGACCACGAGCGCTAAGGCCAGTAGCCCCAGTTCTAATTGAATCAGATTAAACGCCATAGCACTCTTTGAGAAAGGGCTTAGCTGCCCAATTGCCGCACGATGACCAGCATCGACGAATTGATGAGGTCTAAGATCTTATAGGGATACACGCCCACGCCGATCATCACGCTGATCAAGATGATGAGCGGCAGCTTCTCGACCAAGGTGGCGTCTTTGAGTTCGGCATAGTGGGGATCGGTCAAGGGCCCATAAAAAGTCTTTTGAATCACACGCAGCACATAGATGGCTGTGAATACAATCGACGTGATCGCGATCAAAGCCACCACCTGCATAAACGTATCATGCGTGTAATAAGCGCCTAAAAAGACCAGCAATTCTGCCGGGAAACTGCTCAAGCCCGGAAGCCCTAAGCCCGCCATGCCCGTGATGACGTAGCAGGTGGCTAGAAAGGGCAAGACGCGAGCCAAGCCGCCCATTTGGGTCATGATTCGAGTGTGGGTACGGCCATAGATCATGCCGATGAGGGCAAAGAAGGCGCCCGTCATGATGCCGTGGGCGAACATTTGCAAAGAAGCGCCGTTCAAGCCCGTGGCGCCCAAGGTCGCCAAGCCTAGCAGCACCAGACCCATATGGGATACCGACGAATAGGCAGTGACGTATTTCAAATCAGTCTGAGCAGCCGCACCAATGCTGCCATAAACGACGTTGACCAAACAAAGCAGGGCCAGGGCATGCGACCAGTAATGCGCGCCCTCAGGCAGTAAGAAAATGGCCACACGCAGGCAGCCATAGGCGCCCAATTTCATCAAGACGCCGGCATGCAGCATCGATACGGCTGTAGGCGCCGAGGCATGGCCGTCTGGTGACCATGTGTGCAATGGCCAAAGCGCGGCTAAAGAGCCGAAGCCTAAGAACATCACTGGGAACCAAATCTTTTGAAAATCGGCCGGAATCTGATGCGAAACTTTGGCGATCTCAAAAAGGTCAAAGGTCGCGCCCGCGCCGGCCTTGCCAGCGGCAAAATAAATGGCCAGCATGCCGACTAAAACCAAAGCCGAACCACCCATTAACATTAACGTCAACTTCATGGCGCTATATTCTTTGGGGCCGGTGCCCCAAATGCCAATCAAGAGGTACATGGGCAGCACCGCGACTTCGTAGAGGACAAAAAAGACAAAGAGATCAAAACTTTCAAACACGCCAAAAACGCCACCGCCCAATAGCAAAAGCAGCACAAAAAATTCTTTGCCACGCTTTTCAACGCCCCAACTGGCCAGCACACCTGTGAAAAGAATGACGGCGTTAAGCAGCACCATAACCAGACTCAAACCATCAACACCCAGATGATAGCTCACGCCTAAATCTGGCAGCAGGGAGAATTTCTCAACAAACTGCAGTTCTCCGCCCCGGGCCCCGTCAAAGCGCCAAGCCAGGCAAAGAGCGGTGAGTAAAGAGAAACCCGAGGCGATCAAGGCTATCCATTTGATGGTCTTGAGCTTGGTGCCAGGCACCAAGGGGATCATCAAAAGGGCGGCCAAGAAGGGCGCCAGCCAGATGGCAGAAAGAATGGGAAAAGAACTCATGGGTAAAGGATTCCGCTTTTAGAGGAAGTGGCGCGCCAGGGCCAGCAAGAGCAGCAGGCCAGCGCCCAAGAGCAGGGCGTAAGCTTGAACTTGGCCGTTCTGCAGCCGACGCAGAGCTGCGCCTGACGCCTGCGAGACCACGGCCAGGCCATTCATGAAACCATCCACAACACGGCGGTCAAACCAAGCAATGGACTTAGAAAGCACAAAATAAACTTTATAGATAATCCAGCCATAAGCTTCATCCACGTAGTACTTGCGGTATATCAGTGTGTAGATGGGCCCCAAAGCCTTGGTCACTCTCGAGGGTGACATCCACTTCAAGAGATAGAAAATCATAGCCAAGAAGATGCCTGCCAGGCCCGTGAGCGTAGCGGGCACGGCAATGTCTTTGTGGAACTGAAAGCGGTGCGACTTGTGAACTACTTCTTCTTTTACGGCGACGGCTTTGGGCGCCAGTGCATGCGCTTTAAAGGTGCCCCGTTCTTGGGGGTGAGCCACCGCTAAGGCCTGCGCCTCTTGCCACTGTTTTTCTAAACCGGGCGGGCGTTGATAGTGGATGTAATCGCCAAAACTTCCCTTCTCACGCAAGCTAGTCCAACCCGAAGATATCGATAACAAAGCCAGGACAATCAAAGGCAGGGTCATGCTAAAGGGCGACTCACGGGGATGGCCCTTAGCAGGCTCTGAGCCCGT
>CAZFUM010000102.1:0-8539 GCA_964521965.1 uncultured bacterium
CCTCTTGGCAGGCAAGATCACCGAGGCCGACCCCAATTCACGCGTTGTCACCTAAATCGAAAAAAATTAGTAAAAAAAATACAATTAGCCGCCTTATTTTTTCTTGCCTTTAGCCGCCTTGCGATATTTTCCCGGGGGATAAGACTTCACATGCTGTGCTTGCAGCTTGAAAGGCTCAGCCGTGTCTAAGGACATCGCAATCGCGGCGCCTAGCACCAAGCCGCCCGGCAAGCTTGCGCTCAGCTGCCAAGTTCCACCGGATAGATGAAAATAGACCTTACGATCGAGGTCGAAATAAATTTGTGAGCCCGGGTAATATTGATAGCGATGTTTGGCACGGGCGCCATGGGCCGGCGCCCAGGGCGGGGGTCCGCCGCCCGGCTTGGGCTTGCACCAACCCTGGCTAGGCAGGACCAAAGACAAGAGACAGGCGGTGAACAAAAGAATTCGCATGGTGGCTCCCCATAGAGTGGCCTCTATGGTTAGCCCGGGGCATGCCCCTGTCAAGCCCGCGCTGGCCTAACTAAATGTTTGCGTTGGAATGGTCGATTTTGGACTGCAGCAGCTTGTAAAAAGCCGCAGGCTTGGCGCAGTAATCTAAAGTCAAAGGCTGGCCAGCGCCGCCGGTGTCGATCTCGACCGTGCCAGAATTTAAAATCAAGCCCAGCAAGCTTTGGCGAAACGAGACTTTGCGAATCGAAGCAAAGGGCAGCAAGGTGGCTTCGCGCCGTGGAAACCAAGATTCGACATGCACCGCCTGTGAGGTCATCTTGTAGCGCGTGCAAAGCTGCCATATTTGGTGATAGGCCACGGCCAAGAGGGCGATAAGTTTGAGGCCTTTCTCAGACCAGAGCAGAGCCAGATCAGCCCAAGCCGTGGGCATGCCGCGCAGATTCTTGCAAATATCATAAGCATAAGGCGGCAAAAGCGGAAAAATGCGATTGGCCGAGATCCAAAACGCCAGCAAGAGCACATAGGCAAAGAGCACCGTCAGCCACGATGGCATGGCGTCATAGAGCAAGGCCGGCCCCGCGGCTTCTTTGCCACTTTGTGCAAGCTTGCCGCGCTTGAAAAGTTTTTGAACTCGATTGAGCACCATGCGTTCACCTATTTGAAAGCCATGAGCCACCTTACGGCACGATCATAGCAGAATCTCAAAACCCCTTCATCGCCTTAATCCCCACGCTGCAAAGCCCCCAACTGTGTGGCCGTTAAACTTTGCGCCAGAGGAGCCATTTGCTCGAGCGTGCCGGGTTTTAACAGAGCCCTTAAAAAACCGCTCAGCTCAGTCAAAGGCAACTCGCTGCGAAAAACCCAACCTTTGCCTACGCGGCGACAAATCAAGGCTGCTTCAGCCGGCCGTTCTTTGACGCGCAAAGGCGCCAGCCACTCACGCGAAACAGGCAAAAGCCCATTGCGCAACTCGCCCAGCTCAGCCCCTGAGGCAAAGCCCAGCAAGCGCGTGAGGGCCTGCTCGGGTGGCACTTCGGCCTGCATGCTTTGTACCCGCAGCAGCGTAATGTCTTCACCAAATTTTGAGGTCACACGTAAGTCGGTGAGCTGCCCGCCCACCATGCTGGCGGGCAGATCGACAAAGAGGTCGATAAAGCGGCGCGGCAGGCCCAAATTATGAATGCGCACACCCAACTGCTGCCACTGACCATTCTTGAGAACATTCAAAGCCATGCCCTTGATATTACGACTGCTATCGACCCGCAACACCACACGAGCGGCTTGGCCTGGCTTGGTGCGCAGCCTGAACTGCAAGTGCCCCGTAAAGCGGCGGGCGCTTTCTCGCTGCTCAGGTTGCAAACCCGGGGTAAGTTCGAGCGAAAGTTGCTCAGCCTCAGCCGACCCGCTCACGCTCAAACTATGGCCAAGCTCTGAACTCTCATCGCCCACCAAGAGCTCATCGAGGCGCTTCATTTCGGGCGGTAGTTCGACAGCAGCCACGGCCGTGCCGCCCTTTTGGCCCGACTGCCACCCTAATGTCAAGCGAGTGAACCAAGACGGCAAGCTCTCGTCGCTTTGATACGACGGGCCCACAACTAAACAGCCCCCCTGCTCAAGAAAAGACTGCACAGCGCTGGCTAGCTGAGCATCCTCCCAAAATGCCATCGGCTTAAAATGATGCTTGCCTGCTGAAAAGGCCCCGCGGCCCAGCACCACCACTTTAAATCTTGGCTGGCCATTGGCGTCGAGCAAGGCCTGGGTCAAATCTTGCGGCGAGATGGGCAGATCCATATCGAGAAATGCTGGCCGAGGCACGGCCTTGCTGACAGCATTGAATTCAGCTAAGCCCAATGAAAAAAAGCGCTCGGGCTTAACATAGGTGTATTGCTCGGGATTGAGCGTGGCTGAGGGCGACGTCAGCAGGAGCAATTTGCCTGCCTCGACGGTGTAGGGTATCGCCTGATAGACCGCAGGCATGGGCGGCTCACGGTCTTGCTTGGGCAGCATGGGGCCTTCGCTGATGGTAAAACTACGAGTTTCACCCACACTCAGCCTAAAACTGCAGCGGCTGCTTATTTGAGCTGCCCCGTTTGAGTCAACACAAGCGACAGCCTCACGCGGCTCAACGCTTTCAATGCTACGCAAGTGGGGCCAGAAATCCATGACGACATCAAGGTCTTCGCCTTCTTCGTGGCTCAGGGTGGCAGTCCAGCGCCGGTCATTCAGGCGCTGGAGCTCGAGCGAAATTTTGGCGCTGCCCACGGGCAAACGCTTGGCTGCAAAAGCGCGTTGCTTGGGGGGCAAATAGGGCGCGAAACTCACACGCTGGCGCAGTGCATTGGGTGTAAAGCCGGTCACGTACTCGAGCAAAGCATCGACATTCAGGCCGCCTTCCCAGGGTCGCACCCGGCCACGCGTGCCCTGGCCCAAGGCTGGCGGGTTCCAAGGCCGATCTTTGCCATCATACATTTCAGAGTAATCACCCGAAGGCGAAGTACTCGCCATCACCCATTCATAGGCTGGCTGGGTCCAGGGCAAACGAGCCTTGCAAAGCGAATACAACAATTGGCCCGGATTCATGCCCACGTAAAAATCGACATTCGGTGTCGTCTTCCACGCTTGATCAGGCCGAGCCAACCAGCGGTAGCCGTTTCGCAGGCCTGTGCTAGTTCGCTGCGCATCGTTAGGTGTGGGCCCCAAGGGATCGAGATCGTTACGAGCAAAGCCGCACCAAAAGGGATTCAGCAAGATATTGGCAAAGGGCGCGTTGTAAGACGGCCCCAGCAGTGATCGGCCGGGTAGCCAGAAACCTTGGCTTTCATCCCAATAAGCTTGCACGGCTTTGGCGCGCACTCGATCAGCCAAGCGGCTCAAATCTGCAGCATCGCGTGTTTGGCCCAGGGCCTTGCCCAGCCTAGCTAGCTGTTCAGCTGCAGCCACCAGCTCAAACGACGAGTCGGTCGAATAAGCAAAGGTCGACAAGAAATAATTGGGATAGGGGCACTGATTAAAAATGCGGCCTTCGAGGCACCAAAGATAAGTCTCATCGCGCTGAAAGAAATAAAGATCTTCAAAATTCAATTGGCCCCAGAGACAGCGCTTTAAATAATCCCAGCGCGGCCGCAGGTATTCGAGTTCACCGGTCGAGAGGGCGTCCCAGTAATGCTGCATGACGACCCAGTCAGGTGTCTCAGAATGCTCAACATGCATCTTTGAAAAGTTACGGCGCCTAGGCTTGAGAGGCACGTCGACGCGAATGCTGTTGGGCAAAGCGCCGTTGCTGGCTGCCAGCTTGTAAAAGAAATCCATAGGCCCGCGCGCTTCGGCCCAATGCCCGGTTTTGAGAAACCAACGTATGGGTCCGTTGTTGTCGCGTATCCAGGCATAGGAATAGCCAATCAAGGGCGAGAAGCTGCCACTATGCGCCTGCTGACTCTTAAAAATCAAAGACGTGACTTCAAAAAGATCAGGCAACTTGCCATCACCGCTGAACTGAGTGCCGCTATCAAACCAATCGCGATAATACTTGCGGGTTTGATCAAGCCAAGGCAGGGGGCCAAGATTGCGCAAACGCTCGACCAAGGCCCGGGCCTCATCATCTGATTCTGAGGCGGCCAAGAAATAGGCAGCCCAAACTTCTTCGCCCGGCTGCAACTTGGGCAAGCGACTGCGCAGCTGGCCCGGGCTGACTGAAGTCTCGCTGCTGTCAAAAGCACCGAGACGCCAAAAGGTACGCTTCTTACCTTTGCCCGGTTCTTGCTCGAGCAGCACATCGTTGCTGTCGATGCCTTGGGTGTGTTTCAAGGCCCAGGCTGGCTGCAGCTTGAGCTCAAGCTCAAGGCCGCCCTGATCCACCTCGCCCGTGTTGGCCACGCGCACGATGCGCAGCAAGGCAGGCGGATTGTCCCAGGCTTCTTGACCTGAGTTCACGGGCGCCAGGTCATAGGTTTCCACTGTCAAACCCTGCAGCTCGGCCTTAACCCGCACCACGCCCGAGCGCCGTACCCAGCCAATTTGCTGGCGACCCAGGCTAAGCTCGGTGCCGCGCCGCAGCACGCGCATGCGCAAACCGCCCAGCTCGGGCGCCACGTAAGAGGCGCCATAGACGCTAGACCAGGTCCACAACGAATCATAAAGGCCAATCATGGCAAAGCTGCGACCATTGCCAATGCTATAGGCACCAGCTTTCTTGGCCTCGATTTCACGGCCTGCCTCATGCGTTTCTTGCCAGGCATAGAGCTCAGTCAGCCAGGGCCGATTGGCCAGGCAGTCTTCGAGATTTTCAGCCCTCAGCCCCAAGGCTGCGCCAAGCGCTAAAGCCAGACAAAGGCTGCGCACTTGGCTCATGGGTCTGACCTAGGCGGGTGGGACTCGGCCTTGCTCAACTCATAAAAATAAGCCCGTCCCATATACGAGACCTTGCGCCGCTTATACTTCTTAAAATATTCGCTCAGACTGCCACGCGCTAGACCTAGCATGCCTTCTGTCTGAGCACGCGCATCAGCAAAATTATCGATGGCTTCGGTGAGTACAAACACTTGATGGCCCGCAGCCCATTCAGCCTGCACGGCCTCGTCTAATTTGGCAAACGCTGCCACGGCCCCGCCAGAACGCAGGGCCCGGCGCAAGAAACGTGTCAGGCTGATGTAACGCCGAGCGCCAAAGCGATCGATGTAATAGTGCACATTGTTGATGCCCGAAATAAGCAACAAGTCATCAGGCTTCATGTTGAAATCTAAGGCCGAGAGCAGGGTCTTGAACTCATAGCGTCGAGTGGGGGGGCGATTTTTACCGCCATCTAAGTTGTAGAGATAAAAAATTAAGACCAGGCTAGCAAAGGCTGCGCGCATAAGCGTGGCCTGCGAGAAACGCAGCACGGGATTTTTCCAACGCCATTCTAGCTTATCGGCAGCCAAGCCGAGCAAGACCCAACAAGGCACCGTCGAAGTCACCCAAAACTCAATGTTCCAGGGTTCCCACCAAACAAAGAAAGGCACAAAGGCAAGCAGCCAAGCCAAGGCGACCCAAAGCGCCTGGCGATTTTGCACCCAAATGCGCTTGATGTTTAGCAACAAGGAACCCAGCAGCACATAGAGGCCCCAAACGAGCAAGGTCCTAGCAGCGCCAATGCTGAGCTGGCCCGCCAGCATGTTCCCCGACTCAGCCGTGGGCAAAAAGGCTTGCACCATGGCGCTGCCGCCACGCTGAATGCCCGAGGCCTTTAAGTAGCCGCCCCACTTTTGCTTAGCATGCATATATTCAGTGACCCAAGCGATCCAAGATTTAAAATCATCGGTGTGATAGGCAAAGCTACCCACCAGCAAATAGATGGCTAAGGTCGCTGTCGTTGCGGCAAAAAGATAATAGGCTGCGGTCTTAAGACGATCTCTCAAACTGCGGTCGCGCAACATAAAGATGCCGCCCAGCATGGCGGGGACGAGCAGCACGTTGGTTTGATGGCCTAAGATGGCCCAGGCAAAAACAAGACCCGCCAAAAGCCCAAATGCCGGGGGCCTTCTTTTTAAAAAAGTCAGGGCATACCAAGCCAGCAAGGGCGTGACCATGGCCCAGATGCGCACGCCAGGTATGATCGAAAAATACCAATAACTGTGTGAGCTAGCCAGGCCGACGCCCGCGCAAAAGGCCACCACGCGATTGCCGGTCTCGCGCACTAATATATGAAAGAGGATGAAGCCGCCCAGGGCGCCCGTGACGATGCCAAAGAACTGCAGAGCCACTAAGCCATCCCAAAGGGCGCCCAGTTCCTGGCCCCCGAGGTAAAAAATGCGACCTAAAAGACCATAAAGCAGGTGGTGGGGATGAAAATAAACCCATGGCATAGGGTTGGTCTTTTCAACATGCGAAGCATAGGCCAGGCCATCGAGGGTATAATTAAAGACCAGTCGGGCTGAATAAGAATAAAAGAAGAGAGCGACTAGCCCCAGCCCCAGGCCGAGGGTGGCCGCAGCTTTAGTCCAATGGCGCAAGGTTTTGGCTCCCGGCTGACTGTTGGCAGGAATTAAAGAGCAAAAGCCCAAGCCACGCAAGGCCAAAGTCCCCCAGCTCGAGTTGCTGGCAGTGGGCTCAGACTTCCACCTGGCTCGATTTTAGGCCAAAATAGCCCGACTTAACCCTTCTCATTGGCCCCATGCCCATTTTCGCATTCACCGACATTGAAGGTTCCACCGGCCTCTGGGAGAAATACCCTCAAGACATGGGCACGGTGATTGCCAAGCACTACGCCATCTTAGACCGCACGGTTGAAGCTTGGGGCGGCAAGATCATCAAGAAGACCGGCGACGGCATCTTTGCCCTCTTCCCTGACGAAAGTGGAACCGAACCCAGCCGCAGCTTGAGCTGGGCCATTGATATGCAGCGCGGCTTTCAAGAAGAGCACTGGCCTGTCATTCAAGAGCTACGGGTTCGTACGGCCCTGCACAGCGGCCATGCCGAAGAAATGGCCGGCGACTATTATGGCCCCACCGCCAATCGTACCGCCCGCCTGATGGCCTTGGGCTGGGGCGGCCAAATTTTGGTGTCTGAAGATTTGCGCAAAGCCACCGTCGTGCCCGAAGGCGCAGTCTGGGTGGACCATGGCTTTCACCAGGTCAAGGACCTGCCAGAACCCCAACGCGTCTTTGCCGTCACGCATTCCGACCTGAAACTCAATGAATTTCCTGCCCTCAAATCACTATCGAGCAAGCCCCACAATCTGCCCCAGAGCGTCTCGCCCTTTGTCGGCCACCAACGCGAACTCGCTAAGATCAGCGAACTACTCAAGGGCCCCCACAGCCGTCTCATCACTCTGCTGGGCGGTGGCGGAATGGGCAAGACCCGCCTAGCCATTCATGCGGCACGCGGGCATCTCGATGCCTTTCAACATGGCGTCAACCGGGTGGACCTCAATCTGCTCGACACACCCGACCAATTGGCTGAGCTCATTCTTAGCTCACTCAAGCTCACGCTCTATCGGCAAAAAACCGCCCGCCAACAGCTACTCGATTATGTCAGCGACAAAAATATGCTGCTGATTTTAGATCCTGGCGACCGCTTGGCCGAGGGCGTGACCCTCATCTATGACCTGCTCGAAACCTGCCCTGGCCTGCGCGTGGTGGTTTGCTCGCGCCGCCGCATGCATTTGCGTGGCGAAGCCATGGTTGAGATTCGAGGTATGGATTACCCCAACCAAGCCATCACTGAGGGCTTTTCATCTTGCGGCGCTGCCCGCATTTTTATTCAAGAAGCTCAACGGCATACGCCCAACTTTAACATTCGCGATGACGACCGCGAGGCCTTCTTGCGCATTTGCCAAGCCCTGCGCGGCATGCCGCTGGGGCTCGAACTCGCGGCCGAAAACTTACGCGGCCAAAGCATGGCCTCGCTGGCTGAGAAAGTCGAGAAAGACCCGCGTGCCTTGAGCGGCGCGCGCCACGACTTACCGCCCTGGCACCGCACCCTCAAAAATCTTTATGAATCAGCCTGGGCCGATATGCCCGAGATCGAGCGCAGCACCCTCAGCCATCTGGCGGCTTTTCAAGGCGGCTTCAACTTGGGCACGGCCCAAAAACTCTTTCAACTACGCGCCGATGTTTTGGCCGCCCTGATGGACCAAGCCTGGATCGAAAAAACTGAAAACGGACGCTACTACTTGCCTGAGGGCGGCCGCCTTTATGCCGAAGCCCGACTCGGCGACAGCCCCGCCAAACGCGAGCAAGTGCTCGACTTTTGGGCCCGCCACTATCTGCGTTTCATCAAAGAGCGTGAGCGAGGCCTGGCTGGCTATCAACAATCAGGAACCCTTCGCGACCTACGCGACGAATTTGCCAATGTGCACGCAGCCTTTGAGCGGGCCCTCGATAAAGGCTGGGCTCGTGAAATTGGCCAGGCTGCCCGCGGCCTAGCGCTCTATGTCGACATGCAAGGCTTGGCGCGCGATTGGGAACCTTTGGTTGCCAAGGCCCTGCGCCTTTGGCCGCAAGACCCCAACCATCCCGTCACAGGCCTAAGTTGGGAAGAATCAGCCAGTGCCCAAGCGGCTCTTATGTCGGCAAACGCCAACTGTCTCTTTAGCTTGGGTCGGGCCGTG
>CAZFUM010000103.1:0-8424 GCA_964521965.1 uncultured bacterium
GGGGGTGCTTGCCAACGATACACCTGAGACCCTGGCAGCCCGGGTTTTGGAACAGGAACACCTTATTTATCCACAGGCTTTGCGCATGCTGTGCGAAAAGATTTAGCCCTATAATATAAGCATTTTCCTAGATACCCCGCCTTGCCAAAGCCCCCTCAGGGGCCTATAATCTTTGCTTTCACCATGAAATATAGGCATTTTCGACGTTGAGGAGTCCTTTCGGTGGTTAAAGTCCGGCGCGCCTTGCTTTCTGTCTCTGACAAAACGGGTATTCAAAGCTTTGCTAAAGCTTTAGTTGATATGGGGGTTGAGCTCATCTCAACGGGCGGCACTGCAAAATCGCTGCGTGAAGCAGGCTTGCCGGTCAAAGACATTTCTGAGGTGACGGGCTTTCCTGAGATGCTGGATGGCCGAGTCAAGACCCTGCACCCTGTGATTCATGGCGGCCTACTGCACCTGCGGGCCAACCCTGAGCATGTGGCCACGGTTGAGAAGCACGGCATCAAGCCCATCGACATGGTGGTGGTGAACCTTTACCCCTTTCAAAAGACCGTGGCCAAGCCAGGCTGCACCTTTGAAGAAGCCATTGAGAATATCGACATTGGCGGCCCCTCGATGATTCGATCAGGCTCTAAGAATTTTCATTCGGTGGCCGTGGTGGTAAACCCGGCTGACTATCAGCCCGTCATCGACGAGATGATGGCTCATAGCGGCCAGGTGGCCGACAAGACTTTAGAGCGCTTGGTGGTGGAGGCCTTTGCCCATACGGCTGAATTTGACCGATCGGTGCACGCCTATCTGCAGAGCAAGCTCGAGCCTAGCGACTATCCTAAGACGTTAAATCTGCGTTTTGAAAAGATGCAGGACCTACGTTATGGCGAGAACCCGCACCAGAAGGCGGCTTTTTACCGCGAACTCGATCTGGCCGAACCCTGCGTGGCGGGCGCCAAGCAGCTCTGGGGTAAAGAGCTCAGCTATAACAACATCGCCGATTTAGACGCAGCCCTTGAAGTGGTGAAAGAGTTCAGCGAGCCTGCGGTGAGCATCATCAAGCATGCCAATCCCTGCGGCGCAGCGGTGGGAAAGAGCGTTGACGCGGCATACCTGGCCGCCTTTGAGTCAGACTCGGTCTCGGCCTTTGGTGGCATTGTGGCTGCAAATCGCCCCATTAACCTCAAGATGGTCGAGCATATTGGGTCGACATTCTTAGAGTGCGTGATCGCGCCTTCGTTTGAGGCAGACGCCCTCGAAGCACTCAAGGCTAAAAAGAACTTAAGACTTATGGAAGTCGACTTTAAGGCGCGTGAGAGCAAGGCTCTGCCCGGCATGGGCTTTGAAAATATGGCTATGAAGAAAGTGGTGGGTGGCCTGCTGCTGCAAGAGCGCGACACCAAGCGCGTGAGTCAGGCTGACTGCAAAGTCGCGACTCAGCGTGCGCCCACTGAGCAAGAGTGGAAAGACCTGCTCTTTGCTTGGCATGTCGTAGCCCATGTGAAGAGCAACGCCATCGTGTTCGCTAAGAACGGCGCTACCGTGGGCGTGGGCCCGGGCCAGACCAACCGCGTGGGCTCGGTCAAGATTGCTGCTGAGGGTGCGGGCGTCAAAGCTCAGGGCGCGGTGATGGCATCGGATGCTTTCTTTCCCTTTCCAGATGGCATTGAAGCCGCAGCTAAAGCTGGCATTAAGGCGGTTATTCAGCCCGGTGGCTCGGTCAAAGACGAAGACGCCATCAAAGCTTGCGATGCCCACGGTATGGCCATGGTCTTTACGGGTATGCGTCACTTTTATCACTGAAATTTCTAATCAGGAGTCGCGTATGAAAAAAGTTATTTTTACTGCCTTGAGTTTGGCTCTGCTGGCTTGGGCCTTTCATAGCCCGCTTTCTGCTCATGAAGGCGAGACGCATAGCGCCGCTGTCAGCGCTACGGCTCAGCCCATGGTGAAGGCCGACGTTAAGGCTTTGGCCCGCGAAAGCCTGCCCAAGCATCGACATAACCAGATTGTGCACTTTCCCATTGCTTTAGGCCTGGTGGGCGTCTTTTTTATGCTGCTGGGCTACCGCAATGACGAGCAAAAGAAAATGGGCCGCATGCTCCTAGGCCTTGCCTTTATTGCATCGGTGGCAGCTTACTTCACGGGTCATGCCCAAGAAGAGCCTTTTGAAGAGGGTCGCCTCACGGACGTTTTGTCGCTGCATGAGAAGATGGGCATCAGCACGGCCATCGGCCTCTTGCTGGCTTGGTTACTCAGCTTTGTTGAAAAAGTTCGGCCCTGGTACTGGCTCTTTCTTTTGGGCTTGGCCCTTCTCATTATTGGCACAAGCGCATTGGGTGGGGTGCTCGCGCACTCGTGAAGATTCTTCTGCTCGGATCTGGCGGGCGGGAACATGCTTTGGCTTGGAAGCTAAAGCAAAGCCCGCTCTGTGAAAAGCTCTACTTGGCCCCAGGTTCTGATGCCATGGAAGACTTGGGCGAACGGCTCAAACTCGATATCCATGACCCGGCCGCAGTCGTGGCCGCAGCCAAAGAAAAAAATATTGGGCTGCTTTTTGTTGGCCCCGAAGCACCCCTGGCTGCGGGGGTGGCCGATGCGGCTCAAGCCGCGGGCATTCCTTGCTTTGGGCCCAGGCGCCAAGGCGCCCAGCTCGAAGCCAGCAAAGAGTTCAGCAAGGCTTTCATGCTCAGGCATGGGGTGGCCACTGCCAGGGCACAAGCCTTTGGCAGCCGCAGCGAGGCGCAAGCTTATGCCCGGCACTTGAGTTTGCCGGTCGTGCTCAAAGCCGATGGCTTGGCAGCAGGCAAGGGTGTCATCATTCCTGAGACACCCGAGCAACTTGAAGCGGCTTTGGATGAGTACTTCGTCAAGAAGACTTTTGGCGAGGCGGGTACCCGGGTTTTGGTAGAAGAGTTCATGATAGGCGAAGAGGTTTCGCTGCTTTGCTTTTGCGATGGCCAGCGCCTCGAGCCCATGGTGGCGGCCCAAGATCATAAACGCGTCTTTGACCAAGATCAGGGTCCCAACACTGGGGGCATGGGGGCTTATAGCCCAGCGCCGGTCTATAACGAGGTCGTGGCCGCAGCCACTCGTGAACGCGTGCTTGAGCCCACCTTGCGTGGCCTTTTGGCCGAAGGCATGGATTACCGCGGCTGCCTCTATGTCGGCCTCATGATTACGGCCCAGGGCCCCAAAGTCGTCGAATATAATGTTCGCTTTGGCGACCCTGAGACGCAAGTGGTGGTGCCGCGCATGGATTTTGACCTGCTTCAAGTCGCTTTTGCATGCGCGCAAGGTAGCCTCGAGTCAGCCTTACCGCTCAAATGGAAAAGCGACGCTGCAGCCTGTGTGGTCATGGCCTCGGGGGGCTATCCTGGCGAGTTTGCAAAAGGCAAGGTGCTGAGTGGCCTCGATGCAGCGGCTGGTGTCGAAGGCGCTTTGATCTTTCACGCCGGCACCCAGCGCAAGGGCATTGAGCTGCAAAGCTCAGGTGGTCGTGTGCTGGGGGTGACGGCCTTAGGACAAGGCTTTAAGCAAGCTCTGGCCCGCGCCTATGAGGCTGTGGGAAAAATAAGTTTTGACGGGGCGCATTACCGCCGTGATATTGGCAGCCGCGCCTTGAACCGCTGAAGAGGGAAATATGACGCAAGTGATGATCTTGATGGGCTCTGACTCTGATCTTGGGGTGATGGCTGAGACCTGCAAAGAGCTCGAGCGCTTTGGCATTGGTTTTGAGATTCACGTCTCGTCAGCGCATCGTACGCCTGAGAAAACAGAAAAGCTGGTCAAGGGCGCGGCCGGGCGCGGCTTTAAGGTCTTGATCTGCGCTGCGGGGGGCGCTGCCCACTTAGCGGGGGTTGCTGCCGCGCAGACGACCTTGCCAGTGCTGGCCGTGCCAATTGCGGGCCCTTCGCTGGCAGGTGCTGACTCGCTATATTCGATGGTGCAGATGCCCCACGGCATTCCCGTGGCGACCTTTGCCATTGGCAAGGCAGGCGCAGCCAATGCCGGCATCTTTGCTGCTCAATTGCTGGGTCTGGTCGACAAGGGCCTCAGCGATAAGTTGCAGGCTTACAAGCAAGACATGGCGGCTAAAGTTGAAAGCAAAGATGCTGATTTGCAAAGCAAAGGTTATCAGGCCTATCTCGATTCACAGAAAAAAGTTTGAAGCCGACTTTAGGGGGACGCATGATTAAACGCAGCACCGCTTGGGCCATGGCCCTTGTCATGGCTTTGGGGCCGCTAGCAGCTTGGGCCGGCAACGATCGCATTACGCTCAAAGATGGGCAGAGCGCCGAGGGTAAGGTCGCTGGCTATGACGCCTACTTTTTGCAGTTCACTTTGGGCAATGGCAGCAAAGTTGATGTGCCCATGAAAGAGATCGCTCAAATCGAACCTGGCGATTTTACGGGTGACACCGCTATGATTAGCCAATATCTCAGCCGCGATGCCGCGCCCGTGACGGTCCACATTCAACCCAAAATTCCTAGCCAAGCATTGAGCAAAGCCTTTTTCCCCGGCTTTTTTATTCATGGCTACGGCCACAAGACGGCAGGTGACAACGAGATGTTTATGGCCTTGGCAGGCGCTGAGCTCTTTGGCGTGCTGGTGGGCGGCTTTGGCGCTATACGTCAGATTGATCCGGCTGCGAGTAAGCAAGACAAGGACTTCTCGATTTACCTTTTGGCGGGCGGCGGTGCATTCTTTGGCCTTTCTTGGCTGTTCGACATTGCCTTGGCCAGCCATTCGGCTCGCAAGTTTAATCAAGAGCATCACCTGAGCCTGGCGCCTGAGCAAGATGGCGCGCGCCTGGCCTGGTCCACCCGTTTCTGAGACGCGCATGAAGCTGACCCTAGGCACGGATCACGCGGGTTTTGACTTTAAGAATGAGTTGGCAACTTGGCTTAAGGGCCTGGGCCACGAGATTCTCGATGTGGGCACTTTTGATAAGAGCGCTTGCGATTATCCTGATTATGCCAAGAAAGTTTGTGATGCAGTTGTGTCGGGCCAAGCTGAACGTGGCATTTTAGTCTGCGGCACCGGTATCGGCATGAGTATCGCTGCCAATAAAATCAAGGGCGTGCGGGCTGCGCTTTGCCATGACCTCTATACGGGCCGTATGTGCCGCGAGCATAACGATGCCAATGTCCTGGTGCTGCCGGCGCGCATGATAGCCCTGACCTATGCGCAAGAGATCACCACGCTTTTTATTCAGACACCCTTTGGTGGGGGTCGCCACCAGCCCCGCGTTGAAAAAATCATGAAGCTTGAGGACTCATTGTGAAAATCAAATATGACATCGTGCGCAAGCAAGACCCGGTCGTGGGCAAGATTTTGCAGGCTGAGCTTGAGCGCCAAGAAAGCGAGCTGCAGCTCATCGCATCTGAGAATTATGCCAGCCGCGCCGTGATGGAAGCCCAGGGCTCGGTCATGACCAACAAGTATGCCGAGGGTTATCCAGGTCGGCGCTACTATCAGGGCATGAAGTTCTACGACGAAGTCGAGAACCTGGCCATCGAGCGTGTGAAAAAGCTCTTTGGCGCAGAGCACGCCAATGTGCAGCCCAGCTCAGGCTCGCAGGCCAACATGGCGGTCTACTTCGCCCTGCTCAGCCCCGGCGACACGGTCATGGGCCTGGATTTGGCCTGTGGCGGCCATCTCACCCATGGTATGCGCCTAAATTTTTCGGGCCTTTACTACAAGATTGCCAGTTATCCCGTGAGACAAAGTGATTTTCGATTGGATTATGATCAAATCGAAAAAATCGCGCTTGAGAACAAGCCCAAGATGATTATTTGTGGCGGCTCGGCTTATCCGCGCGCCATTGATTTTGCCAAATTTAAGGCCATTGCCGACAAAGTGGGCGCCTATTTGATGGCCGACATTGCCCACATCGCCGGCCTTATCGCGGGTGGACAGCACGCTTCGCCCTTTCCGCATGCTGACGTGGTCACGAGCACCACCCATAAGACTCTGCGTGGCCCGCGTGGCGGCCTGATTATGTGCAAGGCTGAGCATGCCAAGAAGATCGATTCGCGCGTCTTTCCTGGCATTCAGGGCGGGCCGCTCATGCACGCCGTGGCCGCCAAGGCCGTGGCCTTTGGCGAAGCTCTCAAACCCAGTTTTAAAGCCTATGCCAAGCAAATCATCAAGAACGCCCAGGCCCTGGGCGCTGAGCTGGGCAAGCGCGGCTATGCTCTCACCACGGGCGGTACAGACAACCACCTTATGCTGGTGGACCTTAGGCCCCAGGGCGTGAGCGGTGCGGATGCGGGCAATGCCCTTGAGGCCGCTGGGCTCATTTTGAACAAGAATGGCGTGCCTTTTGACACGGCCCCCCCGGCCGTGACCAGTGGTGTTCGTTTAGGCACAGCCGGCGTGACCACGCGCGGCATGAAAGAAAAAGAGATGCGTGTGATCGCGGGCTGGATGAGTCGCGTGTTGAAAGATGTCAAGAACGTGGCGGAACAAAAGAAAGTCAAAAAAGAAGTGGCCGCGCTTTGTAAAAAATTCCCGATCTACAAATAAGAGGCTTTTTTGACCTATTCGCCCGATTCGCGCTTCGCCCGAATCATTGATAAAACTTTAGATCTTCTTTTGGTGGGCGTGCTGCTGGGCGCCCCCTTGATTTTCTACACCCGTGGCCATGACGTTTTTGAGTTCAATAAAATTACGGCCATGCGCGATTTTAGTGCTCTAGCGATGTTTTTGATGATCGTGAAGCTACTCTTTGTGCGGCCCGTCACACTGGCCCGCTCGCCGCTCGATTTTCCCCTGCTGGCATGGCTGGTGGTAGCTGCCATCGCGACTTTTCATACTGTTAATGTGCGTTTGTCGTTGCACGGGGTTTATGAAGATTTTGAAGGCATTACGACCTTAGTGAATTATGCTTTTTTGCTCTATTGGCCTTTGCAACAAGTGCGCAGCGAACGTCAGATAAAGATGGTCTTAGGTACGGTGATTTTAGCCGGCACCATTATGGGTTTTTACGGCATTTTGCAGAACGTCAACATTGATTTTGTGCCTTGGAACCCCACCACCTATTCTGCTGACCGCATGTTCTCGACCATGGGCAACCCTAATTTTTTAGCAGCCTATGTGGTGATGTCCCTGCCTATTTGCTTTGTGGTCTTCTTAGATTTGCCTGACAAAGTGCGCACGAACAAGTTTCTCAGCTTAATTTTGGTAGCTGTGGGCGCTTTAGTTAGCGTGGGTCTTTGCGTGCTTTTCAGTGTTAACTATTTTAGTTTGGACCCGGCCCATTTCAATGTCGAAACCATGGGACAGGTTTTCGCTACCAAGAAATTTTGGACAGAAAAGATTTTATTGGTCTTTCCCTTGACGGCCGCTATCTTGCTTTATTTTGGCCGCTTGCGCGTGGTCATCTTGGTTTCGATGATCTTTCAGATCGTCGCGACGCTGTTCACCAAGTCTCGTGGCGGGGCATTGGCCTTAGGCGTTTTGGGCCTCTTCTTTGTTGTCTTCTTTATTTGGGAATCGCGCCGTCAGAGCGGAGTGCTCAAGCGCAATCGCTGGTGGCTACTGGCCTTGGTCTTAGGGCTAGGCGCCACCCTGCTCATCCCTGAAGTTTGGGATACCACCACCCACTTGGCCGGCCGCGTTAAGGAAGCTTTGGCCCTGAATTACAAGTATACCCAGCGCCTCTTTATCTGGCGCTCGTCCCTGGCCATGATGCGGGATAACTTTTTCTTTGGTTGGGGCTTAGATACCTTTCAGGTCGTCTTCCCTCAGTACCGTGAAATTTTATATTGGATCTTAGAGTGGAACGGTACCCCGGAAAAAGCCCACAACATGATCATGCAAATTGCGGCTACGATGGGCTTTTTTGGTCTGCTGACCTTCTTCTGGCTGAACGTCGCCTGGCTTTGGCGCTTTTTGCGCGATCTGCGCGAACAGGCTAACGCCTCGCGGCGTATGCTTTTGGCCGGGGCCTTTGCCGCTGTGCTTGGCTATGCGACTCAGAATCTTTTTAGTTTTACGGTGGTGGGTTACGGTTCGCTTTATTGGATATTGCTTGGTTTCATGCCAGCGATGGCAAGGGTTTGGTCGGCTAAGCCGCCGGCTGCCATGCCTTTAGAGCGGGCAGCTGCCACAACGCCGCCCCAAGTCTCGGGGCTTAATACTTGGCGTATGGGTATGGGCTTGCTGGGGCTGGTGGCACTGCTCTGCCTGCTGGCCGGCGATCGCATGAGCCTTCAGATGGGCGCGCTGCCTGCGTCATTTCGCGTCTTTCTTTTCATAATAAGTTTGGCGGTACTTACGACGGTCTTGGTAAGCGATGAGCCATCTAAGACAGCGCCTTTCTTGCGGATTGCGTTGGCTGCTGCATGCGGTGTGGGTCTGCTCTACTTCTCTTGGCACAGCACGCGCATTTGGGTGGCCGACAGTTTTTACAAACAAGGGCAAGTG
>CAZFUM010000104.1:0-8418 GCA_964521965.1 uncultured bacterium
CCCGGGGCCCAAACCATGCGCTCGCCGCCCTCGGGCTTGAAGCCCTGACCGCCTGCAGGCACGGCGCGGCCACGCACCCTCGTGAGCCCTTGAGCCAAGCCCTGACTGGACGTGATGCCCAGGCTTTGCAAGGCCGCTTTCAAACGCCAAAGCCTAAAGGCCATGGCAAAAACCAAGAGACCGCTCAGCGTCGCGAAAAGGCAAAAGAGCAGCAAGAGGCCGCTGTCAATCAGTCGGTCCATAGCCTTATCAAAGGCGTACGATGCGTGGCGCCGCGTTTCAAGCCAAGCCTGACGCGCCAGGACTCGCGTCAGCAAATGCTGATCGTGGCGCGCCTCGCCCCATTGACTTGTCAAAGCTTCATCGGCTTGCCAGCCTGCGCCATCAAAATAGTCCTTAAGCCCTGCCAATTCAGGCTGCTCGCGCCGCGCCAAAAAGAAATCCCAAGCGAGACGGTTCATGGCCGAACCGTAGGCTGCCCCCCAGGCATAGGCCATGCTGTCACTTGCTCGACGACTCATTGTGAAATCAATAGCCAGGGCCTGCTCAAGCCCTGAGTGCCAAGCCCTCTCATCGCGGCGACGGGCCATGGCCAACCACAGTTCGGGCTCATCTTTCATCTTCACCGATTGAGTTTTTACCCACAGCAATTCCCCGGCAGCCTCTGCGGGATGCACGGCCAGGGCGCGAGCGGCTTTGGCGCGGGTCGAAATGTCAGCCGAGACGAGACCTCGTTCAAGCAATGACAGGCCTGCCTCGCCCAGCGAACCCGGCTTTTCGCGCTCTTGCCAGGCCAAGCCGCTCTTCATTGAATCTAAAATATCATCCAGCGAAGCCTGGCCTTGACGCCAAAGGCTATCCCATTGCGCTGGCGTGCAGCGCCAGAGGCGATTCTTGAGTCGGCGCGCAGCTTCTTGGCCCAGGGGCCCGATTTCATTTTGTGCCACCCAGACCAAAGGCTGAGGATCGCGGCCTGAGACCGCGCGATCTACGGCTTCGAGCAGCTCAGATTTTTTTTGAGCTGGAATCAGGGGCCACCATTGGGGCAATAGGTCCAGAGCTGCACGCACATTGTCGGCGGTGATAGCATGGGCCAGTTTTTCTAGACCGTCGCTCTGACCACTCTCCAAAGCCAGCAAGGCGCTTTCGATGCCATCCACCCTCGTACCCGAAGCGTAGCCAAAGGGTCGTGTGGCCGCGGCCAGAGCCAGCGGAAAAGCTACGAGCAGGGCGGCTAGGCGGGCGGGCTTCATGCGTTAGGCTCGACTTGAAAAAGGCCAAGCTTTAGTTGCTGCAGCTCAACCCCCTGGGGCAGCTCGACATAAGCATCCAGACGCTGGCGCGCGCCACTTTGCACCGCCTGACTGCGCTGAGCTGGCTCAAACCAAAGCGGAGCCTGCCCGCCGGGCCAATGCGCCCAAAGCCATGAATCAGATGCGCTGGCGTCGAGCGATTCAGGGCTCACGGCCTGAGGCGCGCCATTGGCTAAGTCAAAGCTCACCCAGGCCCGACCCTGGGCCGAAGGCTTAAATTCAGAGTTCTCGACGCGGACCAGCTCCCGCCAGGCTGGCTCAGCTTCAGACACGGGGTCGCGGCGGCTGTAGCGCAGCAACGTGCTCACATAGCGCGCCTCGGGCTCGCTGAGAGATGAGCTAAAAAGCGCAGGCGCCAACAGGCGACCCCGCCACGGGGCAGCCAAAATCACACCGCCAAACGCGCGGCCCCACAAAACTTGGCCGCGTACTACGCGCAGTTGGTCACGCCCTAAAAGTCCGGCCAGCAAGATCCAAAAACCAAAGGCTCCCAAAATGCTAGTACCCAGAGTCACCGCGCTGATAAAAACTATTTCCCCGATGCGGGCCGAAGCCAAGTCGCCGCCGCCCATAGCCCCCAGGGCTCCGCCAGCAAAAATCCAGGGCGCAAAGATCACGCTGGGCAAGACCCAGATCCATTGCGGCCGCCAAGGACCCAAAACGCGAAACCCGCCCAGCTCAGGCCGAACCCTGATTTTTTTAGGCGAGCGCAGGGCTTGGGGCAAGGACTGCGGAGCCTCGATCTGAGGCAGCAAAGCCAGCAGCCGCAACGCTAGCAAACCCGCGAGGGGCAGGCAAAGCAGCAGCAAGACCCCTAGTGCCTGCATGTCGCGTTCTAGAAACTTAGCGCTCAGGGCCAGCGAAAGCACCCAAGCATAAAAAAGACCGCCCAAGACAGGCGTCAACTCAGCTACATAGTGGGCCAGCAGTGCTAGCTTTCGACTGAGCCAGGCGCGCAAGAGCAGACGCTCGAGCACGAGACCTAGCATGCCCAAAGTCAGAAAAAGCGCAAAGTAGGCCGGGCCTGCTTCAGACCCGAAGCGCCCCGCCGCCTCGCCCCAGAGCGGCCCTGCCAAAAAGAAAAAGGCTGGCATGCTGAGCAGCCAGGGCCATGCGCCCAAGCGACCCAGGGCATCGCCACCGCTACGTGGCTGACTTTCTTCGCGCGCCGCCAGCCACCCCAACAAGGTCAACAAGCGGCAGCCTGATAGAAAGCCAAAGGCCCAGCCTGTGCCGCCAAACATAAAGAGATCGCCCAGCACGCCTAGCATCAGGTTCAAACCCAAGGCTGGCAGTGCCAAGCTGGCATCGATGACCTTAAACCAGCCGGTCAAAAGGCCCAGCCCTAAGAATGCGCCCAAAATGGCCCAAGCCACCCAGACGGGCGCAAAGACTTTGTTGTAACCCATATCGCGCAGCGCTTGGCCAAGCTCTTTGCCGGCACTACGCGCCATCTTGCGCATGCGCTCAGGCAGCATGATCACCACCCATTCGCGCAGGTCAGCCCCGCGCAACTCGGGCAGGGCCCTTCGCGCCTCTTGGCGCAACTCAGCAGACAACTGAGGATCTTCGGCCAAGCGCTCAGCTTCTCGTGCCAAGCCTGGCTGGCCCAACTCGGCGGCCAATTGCAAGGCCCGGCCACGGGTCTTGGGCGAACCTTGGTGAATCATAGGCCGTAGCATCTCGAGGGGTGTCCCGCCGGCATTGCGAAATGCGTAAAAGAGATCCTGCCAGGCGTCATCGTCTTCGGCAAAGCGGGGCCAGGCCTTTCGCAGGGCGTCCATGGCTTCAGGCGTAGCTAGCTTACCCAGGGACGTGGCCGCGCCCCAACGTAAGTCAGGATCATCTAATGCACGCTCGAGCCAAGGCACTAAATCAGGGTCTAAGAGGGGTTCCAAAATAATCGTGTGATGAAACAAAAACGATCGATTCATCGACACCGGCTCGCGCTCAAGCGCTGCCAAGATAGCTCGGCGCGCAGGGGCGCCGCCAAAGCGCAAGGCTGCGCGCGCCACCCAACGCACTTTAGGCTCAGGGTGGCGAGTTAAATCAAGCACCCGGCTCACCAGGCCTGGGGGCAGCGCCTCGCTCTTGATAAATTCATGCAGAGCCTGCTCTAACTGA
Organism: uncultured bacterium; assembly: GCA_964521965.1. Classification (GTDB taxonomy): domain Bacteria; phylum Oederibacteriota; class JAJYGY01; order JAJYGY01; family DAIDJD01; genus CAZFUM01. The sequence continues at coordinate 3,438 of CAZFUM010000104.1, forward strand.
AGCGGGCTCTTGTCATCGGCCAGAGCCGCATCCCAAAGCCAGTCAGCTTGAGGCCCCAGCTGGCTAAGCGCTTGAGTGGCCGCTGCCGACAAACCTGCGCAGCTAGGGTCTGCTATATTGACACTGCCAGCCGCCAAAGCCTCAAGGGCGCTACGCGCTTGAACCGCCTGCATGGCGCCCAGGGCACGGCAGGCGTATTCCACCCGCAGGCAAGAGGCCATGTCATGGCGTGTCCAATCGCTCACCACTTCAATGAGTCGTGGCACGGCTTCTTGCGAGCGAATCAAACCCAAGACCTCAATGGCTTCAATGATACGGCGATGCCAAAGCCACTCAAAGGTCACGTTAAGCGGGCGCGTCGATAAGCTAATTTGCGAAATCAAATAGGGCGCTGCCTTTTGCCCAAGTTCCAATAAAGTGGCTCGGCCCGCCTCGCGCACAGATTTTTTGGTCGAAAGCGCCGCGCGATCCAAAATGACTTTTAGGTTCGAGTCGGTGGGTTCGGGCAAAGATCTTATGCCCCGAGTTAAGGCCCACCAACGATCAGACCAAGCATCACCGGGGCGAACTGCAGCCAGCGGCGAACTAAGCCCGAAAAATATCGTTAACGCAAATAGGGCTGCTCTCACGCGCGCGCATCTTTCAAATAGGGCAGAACGCGATGACCGAGCCAGGGGGCCACCCAACGAACGGGAATTTGCTCAAGCAAAATATTGTGGCCCGCGACTTGGGCATTGAAGTTTTCGCGCCGAGCGTTGATAGCGCTCTCAAGATCACTGATGCGAGTTTGCAGATTGGCAAATTGAGGCGTGGCCGCCAACTCGGGGTTCGCCTCACGGCGACCCAAAAAACCCCAGAGCAAAAAGCTCAATTCGTTCTCAAGCAAAAGCCGTTCAAGCAAACCCGAACTGTCTTGGGCCCGCTCGCGCCAATGCGCCAAACTTTCTTGAATAGTTCCCTCGTGCTGAGTCCACGCGTCGAGAACGCTTTTTAATGCCGGCAGCTCTGCGCGTCGCTGCTTAAGCAGCACATCGATATCAGCAAAGGCTTTGGCTACCTGGTCACGGTTGGCGGCCAATTGATTAAAAATTTGAATAAACCCAAATAAGAGACCCGAAACCAGCAGGCCCAAAAGCACAAATAGTGTTAGCAGCCAAAATTCAGGCAAAACATTCCTCCCTAGCCATCATAGGGCCAGGGACGCATTTTTTAAAGCTATCGAACTTGGCGATTTTCCCTTACCCGACGCGTGATTTCTTCTTTGGGCATGGCGTGAATCAACTGGGGCATGCAGGGCGGACAAAAATAGGCAAGTTCGCCCTCAAAACGGGTTTGAATCAGGGGTCGGTCAGTCTCGGGGGTGTCGCAAAGCGAGCAGTGCAGGGTCTCTGACATGAAGGGCTCCTCATAAGGGGATGAGAAGATCATGCCAGAGAGCTGGCGAGAGCCTTATGACCCAGCTCAGCTAAAGCTGGCCAAGACCTGCTCTAAAGGCTGTTTCAAAAGGCTGCGGCTAGCCTCATGCACCTTTTCGCTGTCCCAAGATTTCCGCATCCGATTCAGGCCCTCTCCAGCCATGGCTTTTGCATCGCGCGGGCTTGCACTGTCAAAGGCTGCCAGACCATAGAGTTGGGCTGCGCGTTCCCATTGCTTGGCGGCTTCGGCAATACGGGCTAGCTCACCTGCCAATTCTATAAAACGCCAGCGTACTTTTGATTGCATGGCCAGGTCAGCAGCGCGGCGCCAGTGCTGGGCCGCTTGCTCAAGCTTGCCGGCCTTTTCTGAGGCCAGGCCCAACCAGCGCAGACAAGCGGCTTGGCCTTCGACACCGCCCAATGCCACAAAGGTAGCCTCGCCCTCGCGCGCCATGCGGCCACACTCCACGCCATCGCCCGCGCGAGCAGCCAGCATGGTCAAGATCACAAAGGCCCATGCCACGCCATCACGCTGATTGGATTTTTTAAAAAGTCGCAGAGCCTCTTTGGCCTGCTCCTTGGCTTCGACATCTTGATGGCGCGTAGCCGCGACATCGGCAAGGTAAAAACGCATCCAGCCTTCGCCTTCGTCCCAACGCGCGTCACGCAGCAGCGTCAAACCTTTTCGGCAAGCCTCTTGCGAACTCTCTTCTTCATTTTGTGCGCGCAAGACATGGATGAGACGGGCCAAAGAGCGGGCGGCATAGTATTTGCGGCCAAATTTCTCAAAGAACGCGACCGCAGCCTCGAGGTGGAGGCGCGCCTCGCGCAAGAGCCCCTGGTTTTCATAGAGCGCGCCCAAACGGGCCTGAGTCCAGGCCTGACCATCGTCGCAACTCAGATTTTGAAACGCCTCTAAGGCCATGCGCCACTGGCCAGCTGCGTCTGCGTTTCGCTGGCCCGCTGCCTCGATGGCCCCCAAGCGGTAATTGCACCAAGCTTGGCCAATTTCATCGTTCTGGCGTCTAAAGGCATCTTGGGCGCGCAGGGCTGCTTCACGAGCCGCCCCCAATTCGCCTAGCGCGCAATATGCCGCAGCCAGGGCCTGGGCCGCCTGAGGCGCAAGCTCGGCTCCGCCTTCTTGCTCAGCCTCACGGGCAGCCTCGGTCAGGCGCTGGGCCTCTTCGCGGCCCGGCCTGTGGCGAAAGGCAGCCCAAGCCTGCATCCAACGCGCCATCATGCGTACGCGTTCGCCGCATGCCGACGAAACGGCTTCTGATAAAACATTCTGAGCCTGCCGGTGGCGGCCCCGCAACGAAAGCCAGCCCGAAAGTGCAGGAGCCATCTCGCGCACACGCTGTGTGTCGGCGCGCCGACAGCTACGCACCCAGGCCGCCAAAATGTCGGGTGCAGCCATCGACATCTGGTTGGCAGAGCGACGCTGCAAGCCAGACCTAAGGCCTGCCTCGAGGCGCTCGACCTTAACAGCAAACGACAGCGCATGTTGGGTTAAGGCCTCTTCTGCAGGCGTTCCCAACACCCGACTAATCCAACGCGGAACCCGATAGCCCGTATTTTCGCCAAATTCAAGCAGGCCGCGAACTCGCAATACTTCGAGATCGCTTAAAGAGCAGGCACCCACCTCTTCAGCCAACTTAGCCTGGGCCTCACCGCGCAATGCGCAGAGGTCGGCCAAATTTTGAAAATGAGCCTGGCCCAGCTCAGCTTTCAAAGCCTGGCGTGCCCAGGGCGCGCCTTGGCCCTCGGCGTCCAGCCAAACTTTTGAGTCCGAGGCGCCCGCGGCTAATCGCAAAAGCGAAGGCAGGCCCTTGCAGCGCATGGCCATGGCCTCATGATCCCCGGCACTTAAAGGGGGGGATTTATAGACTTTGCCCCACTCAGCCAAAACTTGGCCTGAAAGATCTGGCCCTAGGGTCTTGAGCTCTTGCGAACTTCCAAACTCCAATTCCATATCAAAGCCCACCAGGGCCTTAGCCATGGGAGCGCCAGCCATGAGTTTGGCGAGCCCCGAACCCAGACCATCCAAGCGCTCATCCATGTCGAGCACCAAGAGGCAACGTCTCGTTTTCAGAAAATAGGCGCATTGCTCAAGTGCTTCTTCCGGCGAATCCAGGCAAAGACCTAGAGCCTCGGCCAGGCTGTCGGCCAAGCCGTGCAAAGACCCACCCAGGCCAGGCTCGCAAAAATAGATGCCGTCAGGAAAATCACGGGTCAACTGATGAGCTGCTCGGCGCAGCAGACTAGTGATGCCGCTGCCATGCGAACCAAAAACCGTGTGGGCGCGATCTTGCCTGTTGCGTACCCATTCTTTAATGGGCTGCAAGTCAGCATCACGCCCTAATAAAATAGGCGGGTCAGGCGGAAGAAGTAGGGTATCGATGCTCATGAATTTAACTCAATCCCCGAGGCGGCGCAGCACGCGCTCGCCCTCTTCACCGTCCAAGAGTACAAAAGCGCTAAGTTCGGTCTCATAATAATAAATATCAGCCTGGTGTATGTCGAACCATATGCCATGGATAACTAGCTGGCCGGCTTTAAGGCGCTCAGCGACTAAATGATGGCTAGCCAGGTGTTCCATTTGAAGCACCACATTGGCCCGCGAGACTGCGTCGTGTTCGCCCCAATGTTGATCGTCACGCCCAAGACGAGACTTCTCAAGCGCGGCTTCGCCATGGCGCAGCCATTGACGCAGATGAGGCTCGACCACTTTATCGCGTCCCTCCACCAAGGCTCGCATGGCGCCACAATCACTATGGCCGCAGACAACCAGATGGCTGACATTGAGCTTACTCAAAGCAAATTCAAGTGAGGCCAGGCTAGCCTCGGCGCCCTCGCCTTCTTCAGGCGGAATGAGATTACCCACATTGCGGTGTACAAAAAGATCGCCCGGATCGGTCGAGGCAAAAATATTCACAGCCATGCGGCTGTCACTGCAGGCTATAAAAAATGTATCGGGACTTTGGCCGAGAGCCAATTGAGCAAAAGTATCTTTAACCGCATCACGGCGGGTGCGCCTAAATTCAAGAATGCCTCGAATAAGTTTTTTCATGCTGCCTCAGCAAGAGAAACGATACGGGGCCAAGCTGCGCTCAAGGCAAGCCAAGCTGCCTCGGCGCAAGCCTGCCAGGCCTTTTCATCGACCCCAGTCTTGGGGGGAAGATCCTGCTGTATCGCACCCAGGTCTTTCAGAGTCATGATTTTAAACACCTTAAGCGGAAAAGCAGCCCGGGCGCGCTCACAGATGGTTTCAGAATCGCAAAGCACAAGATTGGCTTGGCCCATAAGTTGGGCGTCTAAGCGTTTGGCGCGAAATGAATCCAGGCCGAGCTTGCGACGTTCGAGTTCGGCCGAGAGCCCTGCGGGCAGTCGACCCGAATAATCTACACTCCAACCAGCTGAGTCAAAGACAAGATCGGGCCGCTTATTTTTTTTAGCAAGCTGATTGCCCATGGCTTCAAGCAACGGGGAATAGAGGGCATTATTTTCGTCGAGAGTTAAAATAAACGGCATGGTTCATTTTACCCTGTTCAGGGCATTAAAAAAAT
>CAZFUM010000105.1:0-8358 GCA_964521965.1 uncultured bacterium
GCGCTCGGCGGCTTCGAGGGCAACCACCAAAGCATCCATCCTCCTGTCATCTTGGCGGTCCATTTGGGCAGACTCTCATCACCCTTGGCTTCACGCCTCTCTTTAAGCTGACGCAGACGGCCCAAGATACCCGCCTTGCCCGAGGCCAAAACCTCAGCGTCGACACTCTCGGCGTGTAGGGTTAGCCAAGCCGAATAGAACGCGGCAGGCTGGTGAACCTTGAACCAGGCCAAGCGAGCGGCCGTGAAGCAATAAGCCGTGGCATGGGCCTTGGGAAACATATATTGAATCTTGCGGCAACTTTCGACCCACCAGGCAGGAAGCTTGGCTGCCTTGAGGGCAGCCTCGTGCTCGGGCTTGAAGCCGTCTTTGGCTACCTTGCCTTTACGAATAGCCTCGGTGATGTCAAATGCCAGGGCTGCATCGAGACCCTGCCGAATTAAGCGGGTCATAATATCGTCACGAGTCGAAATCACACTCTCGAGGGTGGCCACCTTGTCTTGAATAAGCTTTTCGGCATTATTCGCCCAAACGCCGGTGCCGTGGCTAAGGCCCGAAATATAAATCAGCTCGGTAAAATTCTTTGGCCGAGTCAGCTCAAGCATGCGCCGCGTATTGGCGGTACCAAACTCAGGCAGAGCCACCGCGCCGGTATCGCCCAACCAATCTTTTTCTTCGGCGCTAAGCTTACTGATGCCCAAGGCCTTGAGCGACGAAAAAAGCGAAAGAGCCTCAGGGTCATCGAGAGGCACGCTCGTTTCAAGCACCCCGCAGATCTCTTGCAGGTGGCGAAATGCCGAGCCATCGTCTTTGCCCAAGATGTCAAGCTTGACCAAGGTTTCATCATAAGCGTGATAGTCAAAATGGGTTGTCATCAGCGTCTCGTCATTCGCCTTCTCAGAGCCGCCCATTTCATTGAGATCGCCCGAAAATTGCACAGGCGTAACATCATTGATATCTTTGTCGGCCCGCACCAGCACCACGCCCCCAGGATGCTGGCCGCTGGTACGCTTAACGCCCTCGAGACCTGCCTTTAAGCGCTCGATCTCAGCCTTGCGGGGATGCCCGCCCTTGGCGTCAAAATATTTCATGACAAAGCCAAAAGCCTGTTTGTCTGCGATGGTCGAAATGGTGCCGGCCTTGTAGGCCAGGCCCTTGCCAAAAAGCGTCTCGGCATATTTTTGTACTTCAGTCTGAACTTCAGGCGCAAAATTAAGATCAATATCAGGCACCTTGTCGCCTTTAAAGCCTACAAAGGACTCAAAGGGAATGTCGTAGCCATCACGAATAAGAGGCTGCTGGCACTTGGGGCAAGGCCGCGCCGGCAGGTCGACACCCGCCAAGCGCTGCATGGGCTGAAATTCAACCCAACGACATTGAGGACAGCGCTCATGGGCTGGCAAGGGATTGACTTCGGTGATGTGCAGGCAAAAAGCCGCAAAGCTCGAGCCCACTGAGCCTCGAGAACCAACGGAATATCCCTTTTCATTGCTCTTGGCCACCAGGAGCCGGGCAATCTCATACAAAACACCGAATTTATTGCTGATGACTGCATCAAGCTCGCGCTTCAGGCGAGCCTCAACGAGCTCTGGCAGTGGCTCACCATAGAGCTGCTTAGCTCGGGCATAAGAGCGGTCGCGTATGCTCTCGTCAGCGCCTGGCATCTCTGGGAAAAAGCGCCCCTTGGGTACGGGCGGCACGACCTCGCAAAGCGCCGCCACTTTATTGGGGTCTTCCACCGTAACTTTATAGGCCAGCTCAGGTCCTAAGAATGCCATCTCACTCAGCATTTCGTCGGTGCTATGAAAATAAAGAGGGGCTTGCTGATCGGCGTCGTCAAAACCCTGACCCGCCTGCAAGATGCGGCGATAGACCTCGTCCTCAGGATCGAGAAAATGCATGTCCGATGTGGCCACGACCGGCTTTTCTAGCTTGAGGCCAAGGTTCAAAATGCGGCGAACATTCTCTCGCAAACTTTCTTCGCTGGCCGCGCCCGAGCGGACCATAAATGCGTTATTGGCCGGCGGCTGCACCTCAAGATAGTCATAAAATGAAGCGATCTTCTCAAGATCGGCGTCTGAGGCGCCACGGGCAACGGCTTGGTAAAGCTCGCCTGCCTCACAGGCGCTACCGATGATCAAACCTTCACGTTTTGACACGAGTAAGCTGCGGTCGATAATGGGCTTCTTATAAAAAGTCTTGGTGTGGCTATGGCTCACCAGCTCATAAAGGTGACGCCGCCCAGCCTCGCTGCGTACATAAATCATGCAGTGCCATAAGCTAGGAACCTCAGGCATGAGATCAGAGCGCTTGCTCTCGCGGGCTTCGCGCAGCTTCTTTATGAAGCTTGCGTCTTCTACTAAATAAGCTTCCATGCCCAAGAGCAGCTTAATCGGCTTGCCCACGGCCACTTTCCAGGCTTCGGGAAAGGCATGAACCACCCCGTGGTCGCTAATGCCTACAGCCGTATGTCCCCAATCAAGGGCCCTCTGAATATATTCGTCAATATTAGTCAAGCCATCTGAGGCCGACATCTTCGTATGGGCGTGCAGCTCGACCCGCTTGACCGGCGCGTTATCGAGGCGCTTGAGCTTGCGGGGCACGCTCATGACATGGTCAGCCGTGAGCACCAATTGATCGCCTTCCCATTTATTAATCTCAAGGCGGCCGCGCACGCGACAGTAGTTCCCTTTTTCAAGTTCGCGGGGGACCGGCTTATCCGCTTCGAGCCAAGTGGTGACCGTTAACGAATCAGTGCCGTCGGTAACTGACATTTTGACTAGCGTCTTACCTTGACGACCACGAATATCAGCTCTGAATTCAAAGATACGCCCTTCAATAGCGACATTCTCAGCCGGCTTGGTAAGCTCAGCCATGCGCTTGACAGCATCGGACGGGATGGGACGGCCCCACAAGACTTTCTCGGCTGGCGCTGCTGCTTTAGGTTTGGCGCTAGGTGGGGGCGCGACGGGCCCAGGGGCCGGCGCTGGAATGCTCACGATGAGCGGGCTCTCGACACCCATGTTCCATTCAGCACCTACACTGATCTCGACGAGGGCATCCTCACCACAGGCCGAACGTAGCCATAGGCTGACTCGTTCATCGAGCCTGGAACGCTTGAGGCGCTCAACCGCCAAATGCGATGCGCAACGCAATCGTACCAAAGTCTGACTTGCGCCTTCTTCGGCCTCATAGTCCAAGCCCGCCTCGACATCTGACCCAAATTCATGCTCGAGCCAACTGCGCAGACTAGAGAAATGCAGGGCCAAATACTCAGCTGCCGTCAAAGCTCCGTCAGGGTAGTGGACTTCCATCAGGGCACGGGTGCCATCCACGCGCAGCTTCTCAAGCAGAGCCTCAAAGGGCGCCGAAGATTCTGGCACCAGGGCCATGCGCAGTCGCAAGCGCACGATGCTAGCTTCAGAGTCGAGAGTGAGCTCTTCAAGTATCGATCCCTCAAAGACTGCACACAGCTCAGCCTCAATCGAATCGAGGCCCTCATACCAGGGCCTCGACGGGTTTGGAAGCATAGAAACCAGGGGACTCAAGCGCGCCTACTCACTTTTTATTCATGCTGTACTGAGCAATGTGAAACTTAATTTCTTGGGCAATGCTGGGATTTTTCATCAAAATATTATTGAAATCATCTTTGTAGAGCACATAAATTTCAGAAGGCAACTCAGCCCGAACCGTTGCTGCGCGCGGCTCAGAGGTCACCAAAGCTTTCTCGCCAAAATACATTTCAGGTCCTAGGTCAGCCACCTTGACCATGGCCCCACCCTTCTTGACCCAGACCGTGCAACGACCTGAAGCAATCATGTAAAACGCATCGGCGCTCTTATCGCCTTGATTGATGAGCACATGCCCACGAGGCACGGTGCGTTTCTTGAGATGCTCCACCAAGAGCTCGAGCTCTTCGAGGCGAAGCCGACTAAAGAAGTCGACGCCTTGCAGCACTTTGCGTAGCTTGCGAACTTCAGCCAAAAAATCTGATTGCGCGGCGTCGACCATTCCACCCCCTGTGGAAAAGTTTTCGAGAATCCTGAAATGAGCCTCTATTATATATAGATCAAGCCTGGCAGCAATGCCGCAGCACTAAAGAATTTGTTTCAAATGGTAAAATTCAACCAAGTTTGAAAGAAGGGCAAATAGGCCCCAGCACGCAAGCACCACAAAGCGGCTTTCGAGCAGCGCATATTCTGCGACCGTGCCAAATCAAGTAATGCGAGCAAAATCCCCACTGGGCCGATGGCAAAAGCTCACAAAGTTCCTTTTCGACGGCAGGGGGCTCATGACTATCTACCCAGCCCAGACGCTGGCTAAGCCGTAAAACATGGGTGTCGACCGCCAGACCTGGCAATCCAAAAGCATTAAAGAGCACAACGTTGGCAGTCTTACGGCCCACGCCCGCCAATTCAATGAGGGCCTCTCGTTCGCGCGGCACTTGGCCCGCGTATTTCTCAAGCAATGTTTTAGCGCAACTCACTAAATTCTTAGCCTTGGTGCGATAAAGACCAATGCTACGAATCAACTTCTCTAGATCCAAGGGCTTGGCTTTGGCCAAGCTTTTAGCATTGGGATATTTCTTAAATAGTCCGGGCGTCGCTTGGTTCACAGCCTTGTCTGTGCATTGAGCAGACAAGATCGTGGCCACCAAGAGTTGAAAAGGGTCGGCATAGGCAAGTTCGCAGCGGGCATCAGGATATGCCTTAGCCAGGGCCTTCAAGCCAAGGCGAGCCCGTTTCTTGCGTTCAGTCAGATTCAATTTCATAAAGCGGCTCAGCGCGAAATTTGTGGATGGCGCGATAGAAAAAGAAATAGGCCAGGGGATGCAGACGGTTGAAGCGCTGGTCGAGCATCAAATGCGTGAGCCAGCCTGCGCCGGCCCAGGCCCAGGCAGCATCCTGCCATTGCCATGCTAAATAGAGGGCAAGCAAGGCCCATTCCCAGCCATGAAAAAATAACACCAAGTGCCGAGGCTTACGGCCGTCAAAATATCCTAAAAAACGCCGCCAATTAGTATTCCATCCTGTCTCACGCCAATAGTCATTCAAATGATCCAAATCTACCAAAACGCCACAGCCGAAAAATAAAGCAGCTCCCTGCCATTCGCCCGCCAGAGCTAGGGCGCCGGCACCGGCGGCGCTTACCAAGACGTGTTCTGACAAATCCAAGCTCTGCTCCGAGTAAGGCAACAGTCTAAGCTGCCTAAGGCCTGAGGCCCATAAAAAAAGCCCGCCCTTTTTGGGGGCGGGCCCAACTCTGGCCTTAATTAACGCACGATCACCAACTTGTAAACTCTGCGCTCGGTACTGCCCCACGGCGCCACGGCCGTAACTGCCAACACGTAGATGCCTGAGCTGGCGGTGCGACCATTCAAGGCAATGTAGAGAGCGTTGGGGTCAGGATTGTTGACCGTGGTGAGGATGAGTTCACCCGCCACGTTATAGAGGCGGCCCATAACTTGCTGGCCTGGAATATTGTTCAGCCTAAGTACGGCCAAGAGGTCACCACTACTGCCGCCTGCGCCCATATTCGAGCCACCCGAACCGCTGAGCTTAAGCGGATTGGGTGCAATGAAGGTGCCGGCCAAGATCGAGTCGGCCGCGTTGAGGACACTGATGCCTACAGATGCCACGGCTTTGGCCGCGCCATCGTGAGTGACCATCAACTGGGCCACATAAGAACCGCTGGCTACCCGCTTACCTTGGCTGTTGTTGCCGTCCCAGACCACTTTGATGCCATTGCCCAAATCAAAGGTGATGGGCTGTGCTGGGGCGCTACCGCCCAAAGCCAAGGTCTTTTCACTGGGCTCGATGTGCGAAGGCGCTGCCCCGTCAGGATATTGCTCGAGGGGCAGGGTCAAGAGAGCCACTTGTTCGCCAGCTGAATTGAAGATGCGCACGGTGTAGAAATGGCCTTCAGACAGCACTGTAATAGCGGTGGTTTGGACCTGGGTGTTGCCAAAGATGTCGGTGACTTCCATCTTCACGGTGTAGGTACCGTTTTGCACCTTCTGGGCTCCATCAGTGTCACCCTCCCAGAAGAAGGTCTGGCCCGCTGCGACGATGACAGCCTTCTGACCATTCTTGGGCGCAAAGACGGGTGTCTGCACATCGAAGGTGCTCATAGGGTCGTTCACAGCCTCGAGACCCGAAGCAATGGTCTTCACCTGCTCACCCGCCGAGTTATAGAGGGTGATGGTGTAGAAGAAGTTCGGGTTAGGCGTGATAGAAGGCGTCACGGTCACGGTACCCGTACCTGAAGCTGTGGCCGTAGGCGTGACCGTAGGCGTACCACTCGAGGTAGCGGTGACCGTCGCCGTGGGCGAAATGCTGGGGCTAGCCGTGGGCGTGGCCGTCTGAGTGCTGGTAGCGGTTTGCGTGCTTGTGCCTGTGCGCGTGCCGGTGGCCGAAGCTGTTTGCGTCGAAGTCGGAGTCGCCGTGAAAGAGGCCGCCGAAGTATTGCTAGGCGTGGCGCTCAGGCTAGGCGTAGCGCTGTAGGTATGGCTGGGGCTCTCACTCAAGGTCAGGGTGGCTGAGGGTGTTTCGCTGGCCGTGGCCGAAGACGTGGCCGAATCGGTCGGCGTGGCCGTGGCGGTCTCGGTGGCGGTCTCAGTCGCGGTCTCAGTGGCTGTCTCAGTCGCGCTAAAGGTTGGCGACTCAGTGGGCGTGGCCGTCGGGCTGTAAACCGGCGAGTTGGTCGCGGTCTCAGTTGAGCTTGGCGTCACGCTGCTGGTGGGCGACTCGGTCGAAGTGGCTGTGCGCGTGCCCGTGGCCGTGCGGGTGTCGCTTGGCGAGCGCGTGGGGGTACGCGTGGGGCTGTATGTTCGCGTGGGCGAATGGGTCCGCGACGGAGTCTGGGTCGGACTCGAGGTGCGCGTATCGCTGACGCTGCGTGTCGGCGAAACCGAGAAGGACGGAGTCTGGGTCGGGCTGGACGTGCGCGTTTGGGTGACGGTGCGCGTATCAGTAATCGTACGTGTCGACGTGCGCGTCGGAGTCTCAGTGCGGGTGGGGCTGATGGTGCGCGTATTGCTTATGGTGCGCGACGGCGTCACGGTGCGCGTGGGCGTACGCGTGCCAGTAGCCGTGCGCGTCGCCGTAAACGTGGGGCTCGAGATAGGCGAGTTGGTATAGGTTTGCGTCACGCTGGGCGTATCACTCGTAGTAGCCGTAGCGGTCTCGGTGGCGCTATCGCTGGGCGTAGCCGAAGGCGTCTCGGTGGCAGTCTCAGTAGCGGTTTCGGTCGAGGTCTCGGTGACGCTATAAGTCTCAGTTTCAGTCACCGTGGCCGACTCGGTGGGGGTTTCGGTCGAGGTATCCGTGGCGGTCGCGCTGGGGCTGTCTGTGGCTGTAGGCGACTCGGTTGGTGTTTCGGTCACAGTTTCTGAGGCCGTTTCGGTGGGCGTGCCGGTGGCGGTCTCAGTGGCGGTCTGCGTCGGCGAAGCCGTTGCCGTCTCAGTGGCCGTAGCTGTAGGCGATTCGGCCGGCGTATCGGTCGCAGTCTCTGTAGGCGTCTCGGTGGCGGTTTCGGTATCCGTAGCCGTGGCGGTCTCAGTGGCGGTATCCGTAGCCGTTTCTGTGGCGCTCGAGGTCGCTGTCTCGGTGGCTGTTTCAGTCGCTGTTTCGGTGGCCGTGGCTGTGGCTGTCTCCGTGGGCGTATTGGTCAAAGTTACCGTCGGCGATTCGGTGGCTGTCTCGCTGGCAGTCTCGGTAGCTGTCTCGGTGGGCGTATCCGTGGCGGTCTCGGTCGCAGTCTGAGTAGGCGACTCGGTAGCTGACTCTGTCGGCGTCTCAGTCGAAGTCACCGTAGACGATTCCGTGGCAGTTTCCGTCGCGGTTTCAGTGGCGGTTTCGGTCGCGGTTTCAGTGGCCGTTTCCGTGGCCGTGTCAGTCGCAGTCTCAGTCGCAGTTTCAGTAGGCGTCTCTGTAGACGTCACCGTGGACGACTCGGTTGCAGTTTCAGTCGCGGTCTCAGTGGCGGTCTCGCTAGGCGTATCCGTGGCTGTCTCGGTGGCGGTTTCAGTCGCAGTTTCCGTGGCAGTCTCAGTCGGCGTCTCAGTGGGCGTCACGGTGGACGATTCTGTGGCGGTCTCTGTTGCTGTCTGAGTCGCAGTCTCGGTCGCGGTTTCAGTGGCCGTTTCCGTGGCCGTGTCAGTCGCAGTCTCAGTCGCAGTTTCAGTAGGCGTCTCTGTAGACGTCACCGTGGACGATTCTGTGGCGGTCTCTGTTGCTGTCTGAGTCGCAGTCTCGGTGGCTGTCTCAGTCGCAGTTTCCGTAGCCGTGTCAGTCGCAGTCTCAGTCGCGGTTTCAGTAGGCGTTTCAGTCGACGTCACCGTAGACGACTCAGTTGCCG
>CAZFUM010000106.1:0-8354 GCA_964521965.1 uncultured bacterium
CAGGTCAAAGCAATGTCAAAGAACTGCTCAAAAAGGCGCTGGCCATGGGCGCTAGCGACTTGCATTTGGTGGTGGGCATACCGCCTTCGGTCAGGGTGCACGGCGAGATTCAATTTTTAAACGAAGAGCCTCTCACCGCTGAGCAGGCCCAAACCATGGTGCTAGGCCTGCTCAACGAAGAGCAGCGCGCAGCCTTTGACAAAGAGCACCAAGCTGGCCTTTCGTATGAAGACTCTGGTGTGGCCTTTTACCGCGTCAGCGCCTATCGCAGCCGCGGCCGAGTCGAGGCCGCCATTCGCATTCGTGGCCTCGAAATAACAGCCATCGAGGCCTTGGGGCTGCCGCCCGTGGCCGAAGAGCTCACCCGTCGCCCCCAAGGGCTTATTCTCATCACCGGCGCCACAGGCGACGGCAAGACCACCACCCTCACGGCCATGGTCGACCTCATCAACCGCGAGCGTCGCGCCAAGATCGTGATGGTCGAAGACCCCATCGAATACGTGCACAGCAACAAGCGTAGCATTGTGGTGCAGCAAGAGCTTCGGCGCGACGTCAACAGCTTTGCCTCGGCCCTACGCCATATACTTCGCTTGGACCCTGACGTAATTTGCGTGGGTGAGATGCGCGACAAAGACACCATCGCCACGGCCCTGACCGCGGCCGAGACGGGCCACCTAGTTATCGCCACCTTGCACACCCAGGACAGCTCGCAGACTGTAGACCGAATTATAGACGCCTTCCCCGCCTTGCAGCAGGCTCAGGTGCGAGCCCAGCTCTCGAATAGCATTCAAGGAATCATCTCGCAACGCTTGCTGCCGCGCCTAGACAAGAAGGGCCAGGTGCTAGCCAGCGAAATTCTCATCAGCACGGATGCAATCAAAAATACCATTCGCGAAGGCAAGACCAGCAGCATCTACAATGTCTTGCAGAGCGGTCGCGCTCTAGGCATGCAAACGATGGATCACAGCCTCAAAGACCTCTACCAAAAAGGGCTGATCAGCTATGACGTGGCGGCCACTCATGCCAAAATGCCAAAGAATTTAATGGAAGCGCCCCAAGTTCAATAAAAAAAGGCGGCCCTCAGGGCCGCCCTTAAAAAATTTTTATTTTGAATATTTTTTTTACAATCGATAACCCAAGCCCCCACCCACCGAATACCACTCATAGGTATAGCGCACGCCCGGCTCAAAAGCCTGGTTGCTGCGCACCCACTCGCCGCGACCCTGCAGCCATAGTGAAAGACCGTGGGGCAGCTCATAGTCGCCACGCAGGGTCAGGCCGGTTTCGAAATCAGCCTGGGCGCCTGCTTGATAAGTTCCGTTTGCGCTGCGTATGGGCTTGCTGTCATACGAACGGTTCATGGCGCGGCTGTTCAAGCTGACACGGTGACCGTCAGACTTAGCCTGAGCCAACCAGAGCAGGCCTAAGCTCAGCTCTTCGGCATGATATGAAAAAGTATTGCCGTAGAGACGCATATTAAATTCATTCTTGTTGCTGTTGTTGAGACTCGATTGCAGGCCCGCGTTGGCCACCCAGTGAGGGTTCAAGCCCAAAGTTAGGCGGGCTTGCAGGCTGTGTAAAGTATCAAAGCGGCGCTGCTTGGTATCGACCGTGCCATCGGCTGAAAAAACATAGGCATCGATATAATCACGCAGGGTCAGGTCATAACCCGCGCCGAGTGATAAGCTGCCCTGGGGCTTGGGCTTCCAATCTAGGCCCAGGCGGCTAACGCCTTGATTCTTGGTGTAGTAATTAATGCCTTTGCCCGACGCCAAAGTAGCCGACGCCTCATGATGGTTAGGATAAGTGCGGCTGCCCCAGCCCAGCTCAGCTTCAAGGTCGAGAGCCTGAATAGCGGCCTTTAACGATGCGCCATACTCTTCATAATCATAACGAGCTGTGGACCAAGCCTGCTCATCACGCTCTTTATTCGTAACGCGCTTGGCCACGCCCGCCAAAGTGGCGCTAAAGCCATCAAACTTATGTTTCCAAGCTGGCTTAGCCATGACGGTAAGGCGGTCGACCATGAGCACGCCCTCTTCTTCCATAACGCGCTCGCGATGGGTGTAATCGCTGAAAAAGGCCGGTGCCAGCAGGTCGTTTTCGCCCAACTTCATCACCGGCACAAAAAGCAGCTTGCCGATCCAATTGGGCGAGACTTTCAGCGTGTCTTGGGCCTTGAGATCTGAGTACTCGCCGCCGAATTCAAAATCAATCTTAGGCTTAATTTCGAGTGCATAGGCCGCTGACGCCGAGGCCAGGGCTAAAATGGTGCAGGTCAAAAAGCGTTTCAAAACTGTTTCCTCCGTGTCCGTTAATTGAGAATTAGCAAATATTGCAGACGCTATAACCCGCTGGCACCAAGATGGCGTCTAAGAGGTCAAACATACCCGGCAGCAAGATGAGGCTGATTTCATTGCTCATGCCCGAAGCCGTAATGCTCATTTCTAAATTCAGACCCGTGTAGCCCAATTGATTGAAATTGGGATGGGGAGCGCTGGGGCTGCCTAACGGATTTCCTAAGTCGTCATGGATATAGGCGAGCGGATCATACGAGACACCATCGTCATTCAAGAGCGTCATGCCAATCGTGAAATAGGTGGTCGAATTGTAATTATCTACATGCTTATAGACGGCGCTATTGTTGACCACCGAGGTGTTGACGCTCCAGTCATAGCCGCACGAATAGCAATTGTAGAGGCCATATTGATTAGTGGGATAATTGCCGCCCAATGTTTCCCAATAGGGGTCCACATGCTGCCCCACCGCCCCGATCAATGAGTAATTAATATAGAAGCTCTGCTCGAAGCCCTGCGCGATGGTGCCCGTATCCGGAGTGCCCGAGTTGGTGAAATAGGGGCTGTCCCAATAGGTGATCGCCCAAAACGTCTCGCCACCGGGGTTGCTGGCCCAGAAGTCAGAATAGGTGCGCCAGTAAATGGGATAACCATCTTGATTCAAATTAGAAGAGTCCGTCACAGGCTTGCTGACCACGTCCATCCATAAATATGGAAGCGCTTGATTATAGCTGACGGTTTCTTGAGCCTGAGTGATGCCGGCGTCAGGACCAAAATCGCGGTTCACTTCGATCACTTTGACCAGCGTATCAGCCGCGGGACGGTTGACTTTGTTAGTGACATAAGCTGGGAAGCCCTTACGGTCATAAACTAGACGAGAATTTTCGATGTCATTCTTAAGATTGTTGCCATCTTGCTCGGCATCTTGGTTGAGCTCATCGATCATATCTCCGCCAAGATCGGCTGCAAACTCATCGGCTTCGTCGCCTTGACCATCAGTGCCATCACCCGAACCCTGCTCACCTTGATCTTGCTGACCTTGCTCGCCCTGACCTTGCTCACCCTGGCCCTGTTCGCCTTGACCTTGCTTACCTTGGCCCTGCTCACCCTGCTCGTTGTTTCCCTGCTCACCTTGGCCCTGATTTAGGTCCTGCATGTCATTCTTGGCGTCTTCTTTATCCTGATCATCCAACTTTTCTTCTTTGAACTCTTCGCCGTCAAACTCAAGGCTTTCGCCCTCGCCCACATCTTCCTTCTTGCCCGTGTCGGGGTCTTCGACTTCCATCTTGCCCTTGCCATCATGCTCATAAACATCGACATCGGTCTTGCCATTGCCATTTTCATCGCCTTCGTAACCTGTACCGGCAAAAGTTCCTTTGACCGCAGCGACCGCGTTGGGGGTCTCGACCTTAAAATAATGGCCAGGCCTGACCTTAGCCACCAAGAAACGAATAAAGCCTTTGCTAAGGCGCAGGAGCGTGCCGCCCTTTTCATCTTTAGGATTGTGGGCTTTGATGGCCATCTCAGTATTGGGCGTCATTTTGACCGTCGAACCATCGGTGAGCAGCAAGGTGAGGTTTCCTTGCTTTGAACGAAGGCGGGCGCCAGCTATCAGGCCCTGGCCTATTTTGACCTTGGACCAAGCCTTGCCATCGTTTGACCATTCAACTTTACCGCTCAGGGCCGTGACCCGGGCTGTGGCCTCGGCCTCGGCCGTTGCAGGCTGAACCTTGGGTGCCTGGCTAGGCGCAGCGCTCAGGCTGGCTGAGACAGCAAAAAGCGCGGCCAAAATTATATGAGATAAACGCATGGGGGACCTCCGGGACTAGATGAGGTCGAAATTATAGCAGGCCGCTACCCTTGAATGCATTAACGGAGCTGTAATTTTAATCGTGGGTTGTACAGGAAAAGGCTGAATTAAATGGCTTTATGGGCACCGGCGATTTTTCGGCGGTAATTCTGGGGGGTGTCTTTGCTCACTTGCTTAAAGGCGCGAATGAAATGGTGCGATGAAGAAAAGCCGCAAAGTTGGGCGATTTCGAGCACCGAATAGGTGGTGTTGCGTAGCAGGCGTTTGGCCTGCTCGACCCGCAAATTTCTTAAATAAGGTAAAAAGGCCATGCCCGTGACCTGGCGAAAGCTGCGCGTAAAGCCCGGCACCGAGAGGCCCGCGTGCTTTGCAGCTTGGGTGAGCGAAATGCCGCGACTGTAATTCTCGCGCAACCAAGCCAGGGTACTCTGCATGCGTAGGCTCTTGGCGCCTTCTTGGCCCGCACGCGCCAAGTGGCCCATGCGACGCAGCGATTCTTTAAAGCGTTCAATCAAGGGATAAAGAGCGCTAGCGCCTTCAAGATGCAGCGAGAGCTCGCCGACCAATCGGCGGGCGTCACTTTCTGGCACGGTCGAGCGACGACGCATGGCTGAAAGCAATTGATAGAGCATCCCTAAAAATTGTCCGCGCGCGACATCCAGTCGGTTCTTAGAAAATTCTAAAGTCAGGCGCACATATTCATCCATGGCCAGACGCAGAACTTCGGGGGTGCCTTCTTCAAAAACCGCGCCCAATTCAGAGGCGGCATCGGCCAGACTGGCATAGCGAAAGGCGATGGGCGCGCTTTCCATCTCATCAAAAAAGAGCGTCTCTTTTTCAACTTGCAGAGCGTAATAGAGGCTCGAGACGGCTTGGCGGGAGCTGTCCTTAAGGCGCTCGCCCGAGGGCACTGGCATGCCAACGCCAAAAGCGCTGCGCAGCCCAAAACTCTGGCGCACAAAAGCACGCAAGGCTTCGACTTTATCGCGAAGCTGTTGACGCGCGGCCGAAGCCGAAGCGCCAGGCTTGGGGCTGGTCAAGAAAAGCACGCCATCGGTTTCAAGCGGCTCGGCCATGACTTCATCCATTTCGCGGCAAACCCTAAGGCATGAGCGCTGCAGCTGATAGTCACGCAAACGACGGCGCACGGGGTCGAGCAAGGGGGCTGAGCGGTCGTTGAGAGCGCACATGGCAATGACCGTGGTGGGCAGGCGACTCAAACCCGTCTCTTCTTGCATCCACTGGGCCATCTCACGAATGCCGTGCCAAGGGGTTGGGCGCAGCGCGTCATTGCCAATGGCCTGTTGGGCAAAGATGGGGTGCCCCAGATGAGGCGAGAGCACTTCACGCCGCAGGCGATCCAGGCGGACTAAGCCCTCAGGCGCGGGCGCGTCACCGCGTAGATGCGCGGCCATGGCCTCAGCTAATTGAATGAGAGCCTGTGAGGGCACCTCTTCGATAACTTTCAGCGAGAGGCTGACTTCAACAAAACGTTGAAAGTCGGGATCTTGATTGGCGCTCTCGCGGCCCGAGACCTCGCGCCAGCTGCGCGCTAAGCTTTCATAATTGGGCTCTTGACGCATAAATTGACCGACATAGACAAAGGCCCAACCACCATCTGCCAAGGGCGCTACCGGCGCAAAGAGGTCGTCAAAACCAAAGAGGCTACCAAACTGAGGGCGTGCCGCCGTAGCCGCCTTCTTGAGCATACGTAGATAATAAGCGTCACGCTCAGACTCACGCTCAAAGCGCAATTCAAAGTGATATGGCATCAACGGCGGCAAGACCTGGCTCAAGTCGCGCCACTCAAGACTCTTCTTGCCATCCCAAAGGATGAGCCAGACCGGCACGCCCACATTGACGCGCAATATGTCGTGCACCCAATAATAGGTCTCGAGGCGCTGCAGCAGCTGAGAGGGAGTCTTTTTGAGGTCTTTAGGAGTCATGAAGGCGCTAGTTTAACCGAATTGAAGGGGTGACGAAAGGCTTAACGCAGCACGGCCATGCGGGCCACATAAGGTTTACGATCGCCATCACGCCGCAAGGTAATGAAATAAATGCCCGTAGCAACGCTCTGGCCTTGACGGGTCTTGAGATCCCAACTTACGCGGCCCTGTTCATGGCGCCCGAGATCTAAGAGGCGCTCGCCGGCCAAATTATAAACTTCGGCCCAAATAACCCCGACAGGCGCGTAGTAAAGATCGACGCTACCGGTGCCTTTGGGCACGGGGTTGGGCACCACCAAGACACTCAACGAAGCGCCGCTTTGACGCAACAAAACTACGGTCTTTTGAGCCTCTTGAACATTAGCACCCTGCTTGCTTTCTAAGACCAAGAGATAAACACCACTGGGCAATTCATGCCCGCTGCTATCGAGGCCGAGATAAGTTGCGCTGAAACCTAAAGCCAGTAGCTGCAAGGGTCCCGCTTCAGCGTCCCACGCTTCACTGCCCAAACTAAATTCACCAATGAGCTGGCCAGCGCTACCCGCCGAAGCATCGTAGAGCAACCGACCCAGGGCATCATAAACCTTGAGCGTGACTTGAACTGCGCCCTGCGTTGGTGAAATTGTGGGCGAAATAAAAATGGTCTGAGTGGGCGAGGCAGACCAAGTTGGCGTAGCGCTACGAGTGGCGCTCGCTGTGGGTGAGGCTGTGTTGCTCGCACTGGCAAAGAGCGTCGCGGTCAGAGTGCCCGTGGATGTCGGCGACGAGCTAGGCGTCACGGTACGGGTCACTGAGAAAGTCCAAATCGGTGACTGCGACGGCGTCACCGTCAGCGTAGCTGATGGTGTCACCGACGACGTCGAGGCGGTGGTTGCGCTAGGCGTCGCCGACTGTGTCGGTGACGCCGTCATAGTCGGTGAAGCCGAAGCCGTCGCCGTTGGCGACGTGCTTGGCGTGACTGACGGCGATGCCGTAGGCGAGCCGGTCGAAGTCGCCGTAGGCGACGCAGACGGCGTCACCGTACGCGTGGCCGATGAACTCGAAGTCGGTGAAATGCTAGGCGTCACGCTCGGCGAAGCCGTAGGCGAGCCGGTCGAAGTCGCCGTAGGCGACGCAGACGGTGTGACACTCGGGGTCACTGAGAAAGTCCAGATCGGTGACGTGCTTGGCGTCACTGAAGGCGTCACCGTACGCGTGGCCGATGAACTCGAAGTCGGTGAAATGCTAGGCGTCACGCTCGGCGATGCCGTAGGCGAGCCGGTCGAAGTCGCCGTAGGCGACGCAGACGGCGTCACGCTCGGCGTGACGGTGCGCGTATAAGACGAACTCGACGTCGGCGAAATGCTGGGGGTCACGCTAAAGCTATAAACCGGCGACTGGGTGGGTGTCGCTGAAATACTTGGGCTTGGGCTAGGCGTGGGGCTGGGCGCGCTGGGGCAATACCAGACTTCGTTCACATAGCCGCCCGTGGCACCATTGCCATAGCCGCTCAAGATCCACATGCGGTTGTCATGATTCGCAAAGGCCGGGCGATAGCGAATGGTCCAGGTGGCGACCCCGAGCGAGATCCAGGTCACGCCATTGTCGCTAGATTCCCACACGTCATTGAGATAGGCCCCGCTGCCATAGCCGCCCGCAACATAAAGCTTGCCGCCATAGGACCAAGCTGCCGGATCTTCGCGAATGGTGAACTTGGTGGTGGCGACCTGGGTCCAATTGGACCCGTCACTACTGCGCCAGACATCGTTGTTATCGGCACCCGCATAGCCCGCAAGAACAAAAAGATAGCCGTTGTGCGCCACCATCTTGTGCATCGAGCGGGCTGTAAAGGGCGTCGCTTGCGTCACAGCAGTCCACGATACGCCGGTATGGCAGAAGACCTCATTGCTAGCCCCACCTGTGTCGCCACCGCTGATCCACAGCTTATTGTTCAGCACAGCGATGCCAAACGCAAAGCGAGGCAGCATGCCCGTGGCCGGGGTGCTGGCTGTCCAATTCAAGCCATTATCGGCTGAATAGAGCGCATCTCCAGGCTGGCCCCCGTTCTTGGTACCGCCCACCACCCAAAGCAAGCCATTGAAGCTGGCCATGCCATGCTGACTGCGCACCAACCACTGGGTATGGCCGTCAGCCAACACCGTGCTCCATGTCGATCCATCACTGGTCGCGTAAATATCATTGGTGTAAGAAGAACCGGAGTTATTGCCGCCACTCAAATAGATTCGGCCATTGTGGGCCGTGGCAGCCGCGCCATAACGCGCGCCCCAAGGCGGCACCGCAGCCTGTATCCATACGTTATAG
>CAZFUM010000107.1:0-8253 GCA_964521965.1 uncultured bacterium
TGCGACGGCGGCGGTAAACGCCTACACCCCCAAGCCCAGCAGCCATTGCGCCAGTATGGCAATCACAAAGGCAGGTAAAGACCAGGCGACGAATGAAAACATAGCAACGCTTTTCTCTAAACGACTACCCTGGCGGGCAGCGCCAAAAATTCCCAGAGGAATTCCCAGACCAAGCATCAAGATAATTGCGCCCGCATTCAAAAGCAACGTGGCAGGCAAGGCTTCAATGATTTTATCGATAACAGGACGTTGGTCGCGAAAGCTGCGACCCAAGTCTAAGCTAGCTAGCCGTTTGAGCCAGTTCCAATATTGAGTGGGTAGGGGCTGATCCATGCCATAGAGCTCGCGCAAGGCCTTAATGCTGTCGATAGACATCTTTGAATTCATGGCCGACTCAGCCTGTACCGGATTGCCAGGCGCCAAATGAATGACGCCAAAAATGACAAGGCTGATGCCCAGCAAGAGCGGCAGGGTGAGCAAGAGGCGCTTGAGAAAATAGCGACCTAACATCACTAAGGCTTAATTCTGCAGTGAAGCAGGAATGTACCAGCGTTGGGTCCAATACCATGCATAGCCGCTGTCCGTTAGCATCAACCCTTGCACTTTTCGATTTAGCGCTGAAAGTGAGTCGGGCGAATACAAAAAGGCCACAGGTTCATCTTCTGCCAGCAAACGGTGGAAGGCACGGTAGATCTTGACGCGCTCAGCCCAGTCCATGGTGATGCGGCCTTTCTCAAGTAAAGCATCGGCTTGAGGGCTCTTGTAGTCTAAGAAATTAAACTGACCCGGCGAAGTCTGTGACGAATGCCAAATGGTGAACTGATCTGGGTCTAGCGAAAGCTGCCAACCCAAGACACAGACATCAAAATCTTTTTTGTCGATGTAATTGCTCATAAAAGTAGACCATTCAAAGGTCTGCACTTCAGCCTGCACCCCCAGCTTGGCGAACTGTTGCTGCAAGATAACCACAATCTTCTTGCGCGTCTCGTTACCTTCATTTGTAATCAGCTTAAATTTAAGCGGCTTACCGTCTTTTTCGCGCAGTCCCGACTTAGCCAATTTGTAACCTGCCTGATCTAAAAGTCGACCCGCCTTTATGAGATCAAAGGCTACTGGCTTGACCGCGGGATCATAGGCTTCCATGAGGGGTGAATAAGGTCCTGTACAGGGGCGGCCCAGGCCTTGCAGCACACCGTCGATAAGAGACTGACGGTCAATTGCCATGCTAAGCGCTTTGCGTACGCGCTTATCATTAAAGGGCGGCCTCGCCAAATTGAAGCCCATATAAGAATAGTTGCTCAGACCAGGATATTGAAACTTACGAGCGACTGACTTAAACCGCTTATCGTCAGTCTCGCGTGAAAATTGATCAGGACTAAGATCGGTCTGATCAATGCCCTCAGACTTGAGTTCAAAGAGCTTGGTCGAGGCATTGGGCACAAATCGCAGCACATAGCGACTGATATGGGGCTTGCCCTCGAAATAAGTGGGGTTAGCCTCTAAGGACACGAATTGTTTGTCTTTCCATTCGACAAATCGATAAGCACCCGAACCCACCGGTTTGCGATTAAAGGGGGCCTCGTTCAGATTCTGGCCTTCAAGCAAGTGTTTAGGAATGAGTTTTTGGCCCCAAGATTCGAGAGCGGGTGCATAGGCCTTGCTGTAGCGAACCACCACCGTAAGCGGGTCAGGCGTCTCGACTGACGTAACCAATGAAAAGTCGCCCTTGCGCGGGCTCGCTACCTTGGGGTCCATGATGGACTTCCAGGTAAAAGCTACATCGGCCGAAGTCAGTGGCTGGCCGTCCTGCCAAAGCACCCCCTTTTTTATCTTAAAAGTCAGGGTCTTACCGCCATCGCTAAATTTCCAACTCTCGGCCAGTTCGCCTTCTAACACAAGCTTGGGGCTATAACGCACTAAGCTGCTAAAAATTAAGTCGCAAAGACTGCCCGACACCGAGTCGCCATGCACCACGGGATTCAACTTGCTAGCATCACCCGCAGTAGCCTCGATCAATACACCCCCATCAACCACTTTATCGGCATCTACAATCTCGTCATAATTGTGCTTAGGACCTTTACTGCAGGCCATGATAAAAAGAAGCATCATGAAAGCCACAACCCTCAAGATCTTGTGCATCACTTTTCCCCCACATAAAGCGTGGCCGCACCCAAAGTCAAAGGCAGTGCGCGTACGTTCTTTAGACCAGCTTGACTCATGAATTCCAATACTTGGCCCGGCTTATAAAAGCCTTTAATCGTGTCGCGCAGATAGGCATATCCGTCGCGGTGGCCCGATACCAGTCGCCCCACCAATGGCAAATAAATATTCAACACCGGCCAGTAGGCTGCCTTTTGCAATAATCCTTGGGGGCGGCTTAGCTCTAAGCATAGAGCCCGGCCCCCTGGTTTAAGTATGCGCGCTTGTTCACGAAAGCAAAGTGGAACATCGGTAATGCTGCGCAGGCCATAAGCCATACTAACAGCATCAAAAGCTTCTGCACCAAAAGGCAAGTGAATGGCCGAACCTGCCACCCAGGTCAAATTCTGTTTGATATCTTTCAGGCGCGCTTGGGCCAACATGCCTTCAGAAAAGTCCAAGCCGGTGCCCTGCGTGTCGGGGCGGGCTGCTTTGAATTCAAGAAGTATGTCACCCGTACCGGTACAGAGATC
Source organism: uncultured bacterium (assembly GCA_964521965.1). Classification (GTDB taxonomy): domain Bacteria; phylum Oederibacteriota; class JAJYGY01; order JAJYGY01; family DAIDJD01; genus CAZFUM01. The sequence continues at coordinate 2,673 of CAZFUM010000107.1, forward strand.
AAGTACTGCGCCTTGTTGGGGCAAAGCAGCCTCGCGCACGAGGCGCCGGCGCCAATGTTTATCGAGACCAAAGGACATGAGTTTGTTGGCGAAATCGTAAGTGGGCGAGATGGCATCAAACATCTCACGTACATAGGCTTCTTTAGCGTCAGCCTGAGCGTGACGGTCGCCCTCGTATTTAGAAAATGGGGTTTGATATTCAGACATAAAAAAGGGCCGGCCGCTCGAGCCAACGAGTCAGGGCCGGCCTTGTCACCGAGTTGAGGTGGACCTTACTTAGATGCGGGAACCTGCGGCCTCTGCGCCGGGGCCGGAACCACGGGCGCTGCGCCCTGGGGTGCGGCACCTTGAGGAGCAGCACCGATAGGGGCCTGAGCCTGCGGCTGTGCTTCAACACCTGCTAAGGCACCCTGGTACTGGCCTTGCTGCATCGTGGCCATGCGCGCCAAGACTACAGCCAAGACCAAGAATACCGTGGCGAGGCCGGCCGTCAGCTTAATAAAAAAGCTGCGCCCACCTGAGCCGCCAAACATGGCCTGGCTTGCGCCGCCACCAATGCTCAAGCCTGCGCCTGCACCCTTACCTTGTTGAATCAAAACCAAAATAATCAGCAATAAGCTGACGATAGCGAAAAGTGCATATAAGAACGAAATCATAGTTAACCCCTTTTATGACTGGAAATTCACAAGCTGTTCAAAGGACTCGACCTTGAGACTAGCACCGCCCACCAAAGCGCCATCAATGTCTGGCTGAGACATCAATTCTTTGACATTGTCGGGCTTCACGGATCCACCATATTGAATAAGCATCGTATCTGCCGCGGCCTGACCCCAAGCCTCTTGAATCAAACCGCGAATATAAACATGCACTTCTTGCGCCTGGGCTGGTGTGGCGGTCTTGCCCGTACCAATCGCCCAAACCGGTTCATAGGCGATGACCACCGTCTTGAGCTGCTCAGCCGTGAGATCTTTTAGGCCACCCAAAGTGTGGTCCTTGACGACGTCAAAAGTCTTGCCGGATTCGCGCTCTTCGAGCTTCTCGCCAACGCAAAGTATGGCGCCCAAACCCGCAGCCAAAGCAGCTTTAACTTTTTTATTGGCGCTGTCATTGGTCTCGCCAAAGAACTGACGCCGCTCGCTATGGGCAATAATAACAAAGCCAGCGCCAGCTTCTTTTAACATGGGAGCGCTCCACTCACCTGTAAACGCGCCTTCTTTTTCCCAATGACAATTTTGACCACCGACATCGATTTTACTACCTTTTAGTTCTTGCGCCACAGCATACAAAGCCAGCGCAACCGGGGCAATACCCACCATGGGATGGCTACTGTTCCCCACCTTTGCCTTCAATTCCTTAGCAAGCGCAACGGCTTCGGCCACGGTTTTATACATTTTCCAGTTACCCACGATCAGCTTAGGGCGCGACATTATTTATCCGTCAAAGCGAGGACACCGGGTAGGGGTTTGCCTTCGAGATATTCAAGGCTAGCTCCGCCGCCGGTAGAGACATGGGTCACTTGCTTCGCAAGACCCGCTTTCTTGATGGCCGAGGCTGAATCGCCGCCGCCCACCACCGTGGTGGCGCCACCTGCTGTCGCATCGGCCAGAGCTTGCGCGACGGCAAAAGTCCCCTTGGACGAGGCTTCAATCTCAAAGACGCCCATGGGGCCATTCCAGAGCACGGTTTTAGCGCCACGCACCACGTTTGAGAACGTCTCAGCACTCTGGGGGCCAATATCGACCGCTTCCCAATCAGACGGAATAGCTGACATCTCACAGGTTTTGGTCTGGCCCAAAGTCCTATTCTTAAAATCAAATGAATCTGTAATCAGGCAGTCACTTGGCAACATAAGTTTATCGCCGAACTTCTCTAATAGCTCTTTAGCCATGGGCACGCGGTCCAGTTCAACGAGACTCTTGCCTATTTCGAGGCCTCGGGCCTTGGCAAAGGTGTATGCCATACCGCCACCGATAATCAATTTGTCGACCTTAGGCAGCATCTGATAAATAACATCGATCTTACCACTGACCTTGGCCCCGCCAATAATGGCAACAAAAGGGCGTTTTGGATTTTCAATAGCCGAGCCCAAGAAATCGAGCTCTTTTTTCATTAAGTAACCGCTCGCCCGTTGCGCCAGGGTCACCCCAGCCACCGAAGAATGATCGCGGTGGGCCGTGCCAAAGGCGTCGTTGACATAAACGTCGCCAAGACGCGAAAGCGCAGCCCGAAACTCTACAACTTTGGCCTTATCAGCCTGCAGCTTAGAGCCGTCCTCTAATTTTACTTTGCCTTCTTCTTCAATGTGAAAGCGCAAGTTCTCAAGCAATGCCACTTCACCGGGCTTAAGCGCAAGGCAGGCCTTCTCAATGTCAGGCCCTACGCAGTCGTCTAAAAACTTGACCGGCTTGCCGAGCAATCCTGACAAGCATTCAGCCAAAGGCTTCAGCGAAAATTCAATCTTGCGCTGCCCATCGGGCCTGCCTAAATGGCTCATCACCACTAGGCTGGCACCTTGATCCAGCAGATACTTAAGCGTGGGCAGGGCTGCCACCACACGCTTGTCGTCTTCGACCTTGCCATCTTTTATGGGCACATTAAAGTCGACACGCACGAGCACGCGCTTACCCTGGACCTTAAGATCCTCAACAAATAGCTTAGCCATGCTTAGAGGCCCTTCTTGACGACCAGCTTGGCTAAATCGACAACACGATTGCTATAACCCCATTCATTGTCATACCAACTGATCAACTTAAAGAAGGTTTTGTTTAGCTCGATGGAAGATCCGGCATCAAAGATCGAAGAACGTTGATCGTGAATGAAGTCGCTCGAAACTACCTCGTCTTCGGTGTAAGCCAAAATGCCCTTTAAGTAAGTCTCACTGGCTTTCTTCATCAAAGCCTTAATCTCAGTCAAGCTGGTCTCTTTGGATGTCTTAAAAGTAAGATCGACCACACTCACCGTAGGGGTCGGCACACGAAAGGACATGCCCGTGAGCTTGCCTTTGACTTCGGGCAAGACCAAAGCCACGGCCTTCGCTGCGCCGGTGGTGCTAGGAATGATATTAATGGCTGCACTACGACCACCTTTCCAATCTTTCTTAGAAGGACCGTCCACGGTCTTCTGGGTAGCTGTGTAGCTGTGCACTGTGGTCATGATGCCTTCTGCTAGTCCTAGGCCTTCTTTGAGCAGCACATGCACGATCGGAGCCAAGCAATTCGTGGTGCAGCTGGCATTGCTTATGATCTTGTGTTCGGCTGTGAGTTTGTCGTCGTTCACACCCATGACCACCGTGATGTCTTCGCCCTTGGCGGGTGCTGAGATAATAACTTTTTTGGCGCCCGCGTCGAGATGGCCTTTGGCCTTTTCGGCATCGGTAAAGAGGCCCGTGGACTCAATGACCAGGTCGACGCCCAGCTCTTTCCAGGGCAGCTCGGCCGGAGTCTTGGCGCTGACCACCTTAACTTCCTTGCCATCAATAACCAGCACGTCGTCATCGGCCTTGTCTGCGGCCGACTTCTTTGAACTGACGCTGCCTTTAAAGGCGCCTTGCGTCGAATCATACTTCAGCAAATAGGCCAAGTTATCAGCAGGCACGATATCGCCTACTGCCACCACATCGAGCTCTTTTCCAAAAAGACCCTGTTCATAGAGGGCTCTGAAAACCAAGCGGCCGATGCGGCCAAAACCATTAATAGCGACCTTGACGGCCATAAAACCTCCTGCGATGTCGAAAGCGAAAAGCTTTAAAAATGAGCGAAAAGTCTCACATAGGGCTGGCATCGGTGTCAAGCCAAGGCAGCCCTAGCCATGGCGAAAAACACGTTTAAAAACAAGCTTGTCCTAGGGCTAGGCCTTTGTAGAATGGCCCCCTTACCCATTCAAAGAGGCAAGCATGTACAAGCTGATCCTAGCCCGCCACGGCGAGAGCCTGTGGAACCAAGAAAACCGCTTCACGGGCTGGTACGACGTAGACTTGGCCCCCAAGGGCGAAGAAGAAGCCCGCGAGGCTGGCCGTTTGCTCAAGGCCGAAGGCTACGAATTTGACCTAGCTTTCACTTCGATGCTTAAGCGGGCCAACCGCACACTTAATTTGATTTTAGAAGAATCAGATCAACTTTGGATTCCGGTCGTCAAAAACTGGCGCCTCAACGAGCGCCATTATGGCGCCCTGCAAGGTCTCAACAAGGCCGAGACTGCGGCCAAGCACAGCGAGGAGCAAGTTAAGGTGTGGCGCCGTAGCTACGACGTATCGCCACCCGCCCTCGATAAGAGCGACGAACGCTGGCCCGGCCATGACCGCCGCTACAAAACACTTAGGCCCGAAGAACTGCCCCTCACCGAATGCCTCAAAGATACGGTGGCGCGGGTGGTCCCCTACTGGGAAGAGACCATCGTCCCCGAGATCAAAGCCGGCAAACGAGTGATTATTGCGGCCCACGGCAATAGCTTGCGGGCTCTTGTGAAATACCTAGATGGGGTCTCTGACAAAGATATCGTCGAAATGAACATCCCAACCGGCATTCCCCTGCTGTATGAACTCGACGCCAAGCTCAAGCCCATCTCTTCGCGCTATTTGGGCGACGAAGAGAAAATCAAAGCCGCCGCCGCCGCGGTGGCGGCGCAAGGCAAAGCAAAATAAAAAAAGCCCTGGTCTGTGACCAGGGCTTTTTTTATTTCATGATAAACTCAGCTCAGCTCAGCGCGCGGCCTTTTCTTCTTTTTCTTGGCAACTCACGCAAAGGCAGGCGAAAGGTAAGACCTTGAGACGGGGCAAAGGAATATCCTTCTCGCAAGTCTCGCAAACGCCATAGCTGCCTTCTTCAACACGACCCAACGCCTTTTCAACAGACTCAAGGCGTGCGCGCTCAGCTTCTGAAAGCGAGCTAGCCAACTCGCGATCATAGCTTTCACTAGCTTGATCTGCCAAATCTTGCACATCCTCACCCTGGGCTTCTTTGCCAGCCTCTTGGTTAATGCGTACTTCTTTATAGAGCTCATCCTTGAGCTCGAGCAGCATCTTTTTATAAGGACCCATCTCTTTCTTTTTCAAAGCCCCCTCCGCATCACAACTTATTTATCATCATCTTCATCTTCGTCGTCATAAGAGCCGCTTTCATGTTCATCGTCTTCATCATCGTCATCTGCATCTTCGTCATCTGACTCACCTTTTTCTTTATCTTTATCGTCTTCTTCATCGTCTTCTGCAAACTCTTTGACGGTTTCTCTTTCAGCCTCTTTGAGGTCGTCCAAAAGACCTAATCCTCGTTTGGGCTGCTTGGCCCGCTTGCGTCGGGACCCACTTTCATAATCCTCATCTTCTTCTATGGTAAGGGGTTTCTTAACTGCCCCTTCTTTTTCATCTTCTTCTTCTTCGGCTACATGAAAACCAGCCTCATCCATCTCTTCGTCTTCATCTTTTTCTGCCTCGTCCTCAAAAGCAGACTCGTCAGCATCTTCGTCGTGACTAGTTTTTTTCTTGCGGGGCATGCTGCCTCCTCAAGCCATCGTAACGCTTTGCCGACCCACCACCACTCGGAGGGTAGCCAGACTCGTATCTTGGGGCCCTTGAATGCGAGCACCC
>CAZFUM010000108.1:0-8044 GCA_964521965.1 uncultured bacterium
ACGCGCCCCCCCACCCGCTACTTCAGGCAAGGCCCCAGCATCAGAGCAAACCACGGGCACGCCCAGGGCAAACGCCTCAAGGATAGGCAGCCCAAAGCCTTCCCACAGCGAGGGAAATGCATAGAGCAAAGCGCCTTGATAAAGCGCCTTTAAATCAGCTTGGTTGCAGAAATTCATAAAATGGGCGCGCGAAGCCAGGCCCAAGCGCAGTGCCTCAGCCTCATAGTGAGTGGTGGCCAGCTCGCCAGGCCGCAAGGATGTCACCACCAGGGGCGCAGCATCTAAACGAGCTGAATGCCCCTGGGCCAAGACCAAGGATCGCATCAAGCCCACAATATTCTTGCGCGTATCGGCCGCGCCCGAGCAAAGCACATAGCCAGGCGCCAAGCCCAAAACCGCCAAACGCTGAGACACTTCGGCCTCGGGCAAACGCTGCAGCAAGTCAGGGCTTATGCCATTGCTCACCACGCGCAACTTGCCCTGCAAGCTCGGCAAGCGCTGGAGCAGTTCAATCTCAGAAAATTTCGAGACCGTCAGCACCAAGCGAGCAGCCCGAGCAGCTCGGGGGCAAACCCATTTGCGGTAACGGTCTTGCAGGCGCTGGCGCAAAGTCGGGCGCGCCAAAGCCTGACCCAGAGGCCGGGCCCACATGGAATCATGCATCGTCAAGAGCATGGGCAAAACAGGCCGCAGGGCGCCACTGTTATCAGGGTAATGAATGAGCGAAAGCCCCTGGCGTTTGGCCAAGCGCGGAATGAGAATTTGTTCGGCATAGGCCGGATGCGCCTTGCCCAGGGGAAAGGATGTAAAACGCGCATCGTTCGGAATCAATTCAGAATCAGATTTGCTGCCCATAAAAATGATAAAGCGCGCATCGGCTGGGGCCACTCGAGCCAAAGCAGCCAAGAGGCTGCTGAGATAGCGGCCCACGCCCCGCTCACCCAGCACGCGACCATCGATGCCCACCTTTAAACTCATGCCCGAGCCAAAACCCAAAAGCTGCCGCCAGCCGACGGTGCTAATAATGTGCCACAGGCATCGCTGGCCGCGATCATCGCGTGGCTTAGTCCTTGAGGCAAACCGCCTAAGAGACTCTCGAGCTTGCCGGGCAGACGCAAATAATGTGAATCGCGCGCCTCAATATTCTTGAAGCCTGCTTCTCGAGCTAGGCGCTGCACCCACGCAGGGTCAAAATAATAGAGATGATCGTGCTGTGCTGCTTTGATACGGCCTGCCAAGCCCGGCATCAAACGCTTATACCAAGCTTGATCATTGGTCAGGGTGATGAGCACCAAGCCTTGGGGCCTGAGCACGCGACGAGCCTCTTTGAGAACTTTCAACGGATCATAACAATGGTCGAGCACTTCCTTGATAAGCGCAAAGTCGACGCTGGCCGCCTTGAGCGGTAGTTTTTCAGCCTGGCCAGCCACGACCTTGAAATTTTTCAAGCCCTTGCCCTTGGCCCGGGCGCGCGGCAGCTGTGATCTCGAAGGTTCAATGCCCACATAGCTGCGCAGCCATGGGCCGCAATAAGCGTAGAAATCGCCATGCCCGCAGCCGATGTCTAATAAATCAATACTCTGATCCAATGCCAGAGCCAGTTCAGCGGCCTCGGCCGCACAACGCATATTCAAGCGCTTCCAACGTGCTTTCATAAAGGCATTCGCTTCATGGGCTAAGAATTCGCTGTCATCCCAAGCCGACTGCGTCTTTCTCCACTCAGCCATGCGGCTGCTTGCTTTCTTAAGCGCCACGCTTTTTCCTCCACAAACTTACTAAACCGAGGCCCAAGAGTGCCCAGCCTGCCAGGTGCAGGACCATCGCCCAAGAATAAAGCGAGTCATCCACCCAAAAGTCGATTTCCTGGCTGCCGGGCGGCAATACCACTCCGCTCAACGCTCCATTCACGGGCCAAATGCGGGCGGGTTTGTTATCGACCCATGCCTTCCACAGGCCCTCATAATACAAGCTCGAGAGCACCAAGAAACCCTCGCTCTTGAGCCCTTGCACACTCACGATCCAGCTGCGCGAACCGCGTTTTACAGCCGAAATTTGACCCTGTCCGAAAATTCCTTCAGGCCCACCTGGCTCGCTAAAGACTAGGTTTCCCTTTTCTTTCAGAGCCGCATCCAAAGCTTGCTGAGGGCTTGCTTTGGCTTGAGCGCTGCTCGCCAACCAAGCAAAAGGGCGGGCCGAGGGGTTGGCATAGACCTTCATGCCATCGCCCTTCCAGATGGCCTTGCCATAGCCCAAATCAACGCCATCCGGCGCCACCAAATAGTTCACCGAGGCCAAGTCAAAGGCCCGCTTGCGCGAGCGCAAAAATGCGCTGCGCTCCTCCAGACCAGGCCCTGGCATAAAGTCATCCACAATGGGAAAGAGCAAGCGATAACGACTGAGCTCAATGGGGGTATAACCCCGAGCACTGCTTAAGCCCGTACCGAGAATAGCATTGTCACTTAGCATGTCGGCCAGGCGCAATTCGCGGGCTGCGTCTGAGGCAGCCTCGCCCTGGGTATAGACCTGCCCTAATCGCACGGACCAGCCCCAGCCATAGACCCTACCCAGACTGGCATCGGGGCGTGAGCGAATAAAAGCCGCGGTAGCCGGTGCTTGATCATAGAGCGCGCGATCCACCGTGGGATAATAGCCCCAAGCTTGCGTCAGTAAGTCGACGCCTAGAGCGCTGGCCAAGGCCAGGCCTGCCCAGTCTTCGCGCTTACGGCGAGCCAGGGCTGCGCCAGCCCAAAGCGCAGCCGCAGCCAGCGCCAGCAGCGCTGCCTGAGTCGTAGCGTGCTTGCCCAAGCGGGTCACATAACGCGACCACTTGTCGAGATAATAAGTGCGATCAAAACGCTGGGCGGGACCCGGCTGCCAGCGCTGCTCAAGATAGCTGCGACCGCGCTGCTCGAGAATCGGCTTGGCCAAGTTCAGGCCCCCGGCCAGCAGCAGCCCGCCCAGGGCTAAAAAGCTAAGGCGACGGGCCCAGCTTTGTAGGTCTGCGCGATCTAAGAGTGAGCGCAAGCCAAAGGCGGCTGGCAGGCCTAAGAGCAGGGGCGTGAGAGAAGCAGCTTTCATGGGCCCACGAAAATGCGAAAAGAAGGGCAGGTGAAAGGCCAGCTTGTGCATCGGTGTGTATGGCCCCAAGGCGTAGAGCATGAGCAATACCCAAGCCACAAACCAAGGTCGTGCACTCTTCTCGCGCTTCACGCCAAGCAGGGCCAAAAAGAAAATCAGCAAGCCTGGGTAGACCAGCAAGCCTTGATGATAGGCCGTGCCCAGGGGCCAGCCTGTGCCCAAGAAACTATTGTCATTGAGATCACCCCAGGCAAAGGGCGCTAGTTCATGAATCAACGAAGCCGGGGTCAGATGATTCTGCGCTGCATCTGTCGCATTGAATGACTCAGCGCGCAGGGATTGCTTAACATAGCGCTGGGTCAGGGCCATTTGCCCACCCGCCAAGAACAGAGCGAGCAAGATTGCCCCCGCCAGTGCCAAGCCTGTACGAGCGCGGCCCTTGGCCCCGCTCGGGACAATTTGCCAAAGCAGCCTAAGTCCCAAGGCAAGAAAACCATAGATCGAGATGACCAGATGCCCGCCGGTCACAGCCATAGCTGCCGCGCAGCCCAAGAGCAGGGCGCCCTTGAATCGCTTGCCTAGACGCAGGCAATACTCCAGGCCCAGAGCTTGCCAAGGCAGCCATGCCAAGCTGGCTACATTCGCGGGGTGATGCAGTGAATAGGTCATGCCCCCGCCCAAGCTCAAGCTTACCGCAAGCAGCAACGCGGGCGCCTTGCCCAGATTCAGAGCCCTGGCCAGAAAATAGCCGCCTAAACCGGCAAGCAATACTTCGAAAACATAAAGCCAAAGCAAAGCTAATTCGCCTGGCAAGAAAGTTAGCAGCAAACGCTGGGGAGGATAAAATGCGCCACTCAGGCTTTCATCAACCATCGGATGCCCCAAGAAAATATCTGGGCACCAGAAGGGCACCTGGCCCGAAGCATAAATCTCATGCATCCAACGAAAGCCCGGAATAACCTGGGGGGAAAAATCGAGACTGTACCAAATGCGCTGGCCTGTCCAAAGCGGCCAAAAATAAAGGGCCAGGGCCAATAGGCCCAGGCCCAAAACAGCAGCCCTCCAAACCCAGGTGCCGAATTTCACATTAACCAGCGCCAGGCAAGAGCGAGCAAGACACCGCCCAGAAGCCCAGCCAATGCATCGTCGATCATGACGCCCCAGCCTCTTGGCAGGGCCTGCGAATCACGAATCAAGCCCGGCTTCCACACATCCAAAATTCTAAAAACAAAAAACGCAGCGACATAGGCGCGCCAATTTTCCAAGGCGCTGGCCGGCAAGAAGGCTAGGGTCCAGAGCGTGCCTACGGTCTCATCAACCACCACAACGCCCGGATCATGCTTGCCCAAAGCCGCTTCGACACGTGTGGCTGCAATAACACCGGGATAAAAAAGTAAAAGGCCAACGATGAACAACCAGGGGTTCCAACCCATCCACGTCGAGCCATAGGCGCCTAAGGCCCATGCCAAAGGCAAACTGGCTGCCGTGCCGGCCGTGCCGGGCGCAAAAGGTGAAAACCCTGAGCCAAACCACGAAGCGAGGGTCCAGGCCCAAAACGGGGCCTTGGGCCGCGCAGCCGGGCTCAATTCTCGACGCGTTCGGCGTCTTCCAGTTCTTCGCAAACCAACTCCCAATTCTTCCTAAAGTAACGAATGCCCGACCAAATCGAAATGATGGCGGCAGCAAACATAAACCAATAGGCCACCGCATTAGTGTCGAGCGCCCTAGCCAGCAGCTCGCCCCCCCAGCCCGCCCCCTCAAGCTTGGGCCGCCAATCATCCGCCACAAAATTCAGAGTATTCTGCAGAGTGTACGAGAGCATGCCCCCCACCACCGCCACCACCTGAATCACCGTCTTGACCTTGCCCCAGGTATCAGCCGCCAAAGCTTTAGCTTTCATGGCCACCAAGGTGCGCAAGCCCGTCACGGCCAGCTCGCGCCACCAAATCAATACAATCATGAAACCTGGCACCGCGCCCACCTGAACCAGACAGATCATGGCCGTCAGCATCAGCAATTTGTCTGCCAAAGGATCCATGATCTTGCCGAAATTAGTGATTAGGCCGCGGCTACGCGCCATGTAGCCATCTAACCAGTCGGTGAAAGCCAACAAACCAAAAAAGACCAGACCGCCCCATTGAGCCGCCACATTGTCAGAAAGAAAAAGCACAATGAAAATAGGCAAGCCCAGCATGCGCATCAAGGTCAATTGATTGGGCAGGTTGACCTTACCCCAGCGAAAAAAAGGGAAAGGCAGGCGGGCTTGGCCGAGTCCCGGCAGTTTGGCCAAGCGCGGCTTGCGCTTGCGGCCCTTCACGCCAGCACCCCACGCAAATCATAAGCATCCGAAGATTCTATTTTGACCCGCACCAAATCGCCGGGCTTGAGGCCAGCGTCTTTGGGGGCGGTAAAAATGACGCGCCCATCAATGTCGGGCGCATCGCCACGCGAGCGACCCGAATAGGCCGAATCAGCAGAAAGCGGAAAAATCGAACGAGCTGGCGCCTTCTCATCTCGCGACCGCGCCACGCCATGTTCGACACTATCAAGGCCCTTTAACTCAGCGCCGCCCGGCTCACGCTCAAGAAGTACCTCAATGATCTCGCCCACTTTTTGCTTCAAACGCTGAGTCGAAATTTCTGCAGCCAAATTAAGAGCCTGGCGTTGACGCTCGCGCTTAATCTTTTCAGGCAATTGGCCCGGCATGCTGCCCGAGGCCGTGGCAGCTTCTTGTGAATAGGTGAAAAAGCCGGCCCGATCGAGCTGGGCTTCATTGAGAAAGCGCAACAAGGTCTCGAACTGCTCATCGGTCTCGCCCGGGAATCCGACAATAAAACTTGAACGCAACGTGACGCCGGGCACCCGCTCGCGAAAACGGCGCAGCAAGTTGAGGTTGTTCTCATAAGAGCCGGGTCGGCGCATCGATCTTAGCATCGCATCATCAGCATGCTGCAAAGGCAGGTCTACGTATTTTACCAAATTGGCCTTACTCGCCATGACATCCATAAGCTTATCATCGAGAAACGCAGGGTAAAGATAATGCACTCGAGCCCAAGCCAGACCCTCGACCGCTGCTACGGCCTCCATCAATTCGGCTAAGCGAGGCTTGCCATAGATGTCACGGCCATACTCAGACGAATCTTGAGAGATCAGATTAATTTCTTTGACCCCGCGTTCTACCAACTGGCGAGCCTCGGCAGCCACAGACTCAATCGTGCGGCTGCGCATTTTTCCGCGCAGGCGCGGAATATCACAAAAAGCACAGGCGTGGTCGCAGCCTTCGGCCATTTTGAGATAGGCAGTCCAAGGCGGGGTGCTAAGCAGGCGAGGGGCATGCTCGTCGTAAAGAGCTACGGGGTTACCCACCGCCACCATGGCCTTGCGACCATCTTTGGCCAGCAATTCGCCCACGATCTCGCTGATAGCGCCATAGTCGGCCGAGCCCAAAAACGCATCAACCTCGGGCAGGTCTTTTTTAAGCTCGTCCACATAGCCCTGCACCAGACAGCCCGTCACCACCAAACGTTTACAGCTGCCGCTAGCCTTGTAACGCGCCATCTCAAGAATCGTATCGACACTTTCTTGCTTGGCTTTGTCTATGAATCCACAGGTATTGACGATCAGCACATCGGCTTCGTCTGCACGAGGCGTAATCAAATATTGATCCCGGGCGAGCGTCCCCAGCATCACTTCAGAATCAACAAGATTTTTTGGGCAGCCGAGACTGACCATACCAATTTTGATAGGGGGCATAATTTACGGCTGGGCCGCCTATTTCTTTTCGCTCATTTGAGGGCCTTCAGCCCGAATGGCAGGCAGCTGCTTGGCGCTTTCGGGAGCGACCTTTTCTAGCCCCGCATCAGCTTTGGTCGCGGCTTCAGCATCGGCTGCGACTTTGGCTGCGCTCAAGGCAAGCTGGGCTTTCTCTAACGCTTCTTGCACGTTCTCAGGCTGGTCATAGTCGATCAACGCTTTTTCTACCGAGGGCAGCGCCGCAGCATCGCCGATATTCGCCAAAGCGAAAGCGGCCTGGGCGCGCACGTAAGCGTCTTTGTCTTTGAGCATAGCCTGCTCGAGCTGCGGATGCGTGCTACGCATAATTTCGCCTAAACGACGAGCTGCGTCGCGGCGCACATAGGGCGACTTGTGCTTAACCAGCTTCTCAAGTTCGTCGCGGTCATAGTAAAAGCTAAAATTCTGAGGGTTCCACGAGAACTTCTCGACATAGTTCTCAACTTTGTAAGGCTTATCCTCGACATTCGTATAAGCGTCTAGTTCTTCGCGCGGCATGTAATGCCAAGTCGATACCACTGCCTTGCGCGTGATACGCAAGTCGCCTTTAAAGGCCAAATCAATCTTCATCCGCTGGGGATCACCCTGAAATTTGCCCCTGCGATAGAAGCCCTCGGTCTCTTGATAGGTGAGACGCAAACGTTTTTCATCAAACTTAAAAATAGAATCAACACGCCGCCAGCCCATGGCGTCGTCTTTGACCAGATGCTTGACTTGCATGAGGTAGATCTGCTCGCCGAGAATATCGGGAAAACCAACCTTGATGCCATCCACAGGATCAGCATCAAAAATAAAAAATTGCATGGGGCGCCAGTAGAACTCATCGTTGCTATCTTGGCGAAAGACGACCATGGCCCAAAGGTGCTTCCCTCGTATCGGCAGGGTCATGATGCTGTGCTTACGGCGCTCAAAGCCCAGCCATTTGGTCTCAACACGAATAGGCTGCTCGATCTCAGGCAAGACCAAGTTGCGGCCCACGCGCAGCTTTTCAAAACCAATGGCACTCATGGTTTTCTGCTTTTCGCCCCTATCTTTCTGACGCAGGGCCTCGAGCAGTTTTTCCATATTCCAGAGGCGAGCGTCTTCGTTGATCATCCAAGTGATATAACCCGGACCTTTATAGACCGTCGGCAAGGGATCAAGGGCCAGGGCTGGGCCAGCCGCCCCGATAACA
>CAZFUM010000109.1:0-2651 GCA_964521965.1 uncultured bacterium
ATGGACTATTTTTTGAAAATTAATCGATTGTCCTTATAAAACAAAACGCCAAGCCTTGCGGCTTGGCGTTTTCTTGTTCTTGTACTTGTTTTAGATGCTTAAGGCACCGCAGTAGCTTGAGCCTCGGGCGCCATGGCGGGAGCCTCGGCCTTGGGAACCTCTGTCGCAACCGCCTCAGGAGCCGGCACAGCCGTGGGTTCAGCCGTAGGGGCTTGCGCGGGCGTTGGCACAGCTGTAGGCGCGACCGCAGCCCTGGGTGGTTTGATGCCCAAGACAATCAGAATTCCGGTCACGGGTTTAGCACCGACTTTGACAATGGGCTGTTCAAAGGGCTTTTCAAGAATGGGATAAAAAGGTTCAGGCTTGCCATCGTTGTAATAGCCCTGCGGATCATCATCTGTATATTTCTGATCGCCATTGGCGTCGACCTTGGCCTCAAGGTGATATTCGCCCTCTGCCAGATCAATCAATTTGAATTTCACACTGTTGCTGCCATCCGTATAAGCCACCATCGCCATATAGTTGCCACCCTTGCCAGGATATTTTCCTTGAATATTGATATGCACTAAATTGCCCGCGGGCACAGGTTTGGGAAAGCGAATCACACCCGTCACCGAGCTCTTGCCTGCAAAGAGCTTGAATTCTTTGAGGCTAAGGCCTTTCTTAAGATTCTCAAGATAGGCTTTCTTAGCCTTGGCGATTTGGGCGGCGGTGGGGGGTTTGGGCGCTTTGGGCTTTGCCTTGGCTTTGCTCGCCTCGGCTGCAAAAGCAGCGCTGCTGAGCAGGCCTATTGTAAGAACAATGAATAGGAACTTTTTCATAGGGGATCCTTAAGTAGAAGACCTGGACATGTAATGCCTAAGGCGACTATGCCTCAAATGGAATCTGGGTGATCTTCGTCGCAAAAAGGCCTTCACCACTTCAATGCGTGTGCGGATGACCCTCGCCATGGCTGTGGGTCGAGGCTTTAGGGCTTGAAAGCGGCGTCGGCTCAGGCGCGACCGCCTCGCTAGAATTCATCTCGCTGTGAAGATGGGCATGGGCATCTTTATTAAAAGCCAAATCATCCGCAAAAATCTCATGCGTGTAGCCGTGCATCTGCATTAAAAAAAGAAAAAACCCGGCTACCATAAGCCCGACATTACAAGCTGAGCTAAACGCCTTAAACGAGGGCCGTACGCGCCAAGCCGACAAGGCCACCAGCATCACGGTCAACGCCGCGACCTGCCCCAGCTCAACACCGACATTAAACGAAATAATCTTCAGCAAGAGACCATCATTGCCTAAGGGCAGTTGCTGAAGCCGGGCTGAGAGCCCAAAACCATGAATTAGCCCAAACGAAAACACTAGCATCAGCAAATCTGGCGATTTCGTACCGAAATATTTCTTAAATCCGTCAAGATTGTCAAAGCCCTTATAAATCACCGTCAAAGCAATAACAGCATCAATCAAATAGT
The DNA here is from genome assembly GCA_964521965.1 of uncultured bacterium. Taxonomy (GTDB): domain Bacteria; phylum Oederibacteriota; class JAJYGY01; order JAJYGY01; family DAIDJD01; genus CAZFUM01. The sequence continues at coordinate 1,458 of CAZFUM010000109.1, forward strand.
AATTGGCTTTAACACCCATGAACGTAGCGACAATCAAGGTCACGCTATGGCCCAAAGTGAAGGCCGTGATGAATTTCAAAATGTCACGGAATTGCGTTAAAAAGAAGATGACCCCAAACAAGAACAAGAGATGGTCATAGCCTGTCAGCATGTGCCTAGCGCCCAAGCTCATATACTGGGTATAGCCACCTTCTAACATGCGCTGCTGGTCAGCCGCTGAAATGCCGTGGGCCGCTGCCCACGAAGACAAGCCAAGCATGATCAGCCCTAAAATAATTATTTTGGGCATTCTGCTCTCCTTAGATTATTGGATTTTCATAAATCGAGCCGGGCTAGCTCAGTGAGAATGCGTCTCTCCGCCGCCATGAGAGTGCGCGCCTGAACTCGATCTCTTTAAGATATAGCCAATGAACAAGATGGCCACGATCACGGCCAAGATGATCAGCCAACTGCTTTTCTTTTCTTCAGGCTTCTTTTCAACCATTTTTGATCCTCATTTGAATGGCAACGAACATCTCGATGATATACAGGCCCTTCACCATGCCGACAAATCATTGGCCTGTAAACAGAAACAGCGCCGCCCGGTCTTAGCTGGACGGCGCTGCACTGGAATATTTGGAGGCGGTGGGAATCGAACCCACGTCCGAAAACAGATTCTCTAACGGCTACTACATGCTTGTTCGTGAATTTGAATCTCGCGTCACCCAGCTTCTCACGACGGAATCAGGGATCAGCCAACGACCTGTTGTCTCACTTCGTCGCCAAGTCGTCCGGCGCTAAAGCCAGCCCGTTGCTGCCGTCTCGGACACCCACGGGCCGAGGTACCCAGACGGTCACAGCCCTTAGGCTGCGAGTGCTAACTGATCGTCAGCAGTTAATCTTTGCCACATTTTTTAACGAGGTACGGGACCACCCCGGCATGCTCCTTTAAATTCACCATCTCCGTCGAAACCAGTCGCCCCCATAGTGTCACTTACTTATGAAAGACTGCCCTGAGCGGCGCGCAGCGCCGTCGAACGGGCCAGTCGCCCACGAACTTTCTTACACCGTTATTATATACGAAGCCCGGCCCAAAAAGGCGGGCCTGAATATGCCTCAAACGTCTTAGGTTTCAGCGATTTCAGTTTGATAAAGCCGCATCGCAGACTCAACCACGATCTTGGCATCACGCGAATCTAAAAAGCTTTCGACCAC
>CAZFUM010000109.1:2751-7971 GCA_964521965.1 uncultured bacterium
CAGTAGGTCTGGGGGATAAAGCCATAATTGGCAGGGTAAACGACGCTCGAAAAGAGCACCCGGTCGACGCGAATTAAGCCGCTGGCCTTGTCGAGCTCATACTTAACTTTACAGCCGCGGGGCACTTCGACCACCGCAGGCACCACCTCGGGTGCTTCTTCGCCCAGATCTATGTCATGCCAGGGATTCACGCTTAGCTTTGAGTTTGAGGAAAGAATTAAGCCTAGTTTACCACAGGGGCCACCTTTACAGACCAGGGCCAAGTAGTGATAATGCTCGCATGTCTAAAAAGCCAGCCCCTAAGAAAGCTTCTGCCCCCCGCCGCAAAGGCCGAACTGCCCTCATGGCAGGTGCTTCGGGCCTGGTAGGCCAATATGCCTTGGGTTCCCTGCTGGCCAGCGGGGCCTATACCCAAGTCACAGCCCTTGTGCGCAAGCCCCTCGCCATTCAGCATCCCAACCTAAAGCAGATCAAAGTCAATTATGAGCAGCTCGACAAAGTCGGCGCGGCCCTCAAAGCTGACGATATTTTTTGCTGCCTAGGCACCACGCGACGCAAGGCCGGCAATGAACAAGCCTTTAGTTTGGTCGATTACGATTACCCCATGAATCTAGCCCGCCTAACCCTCAAAAAAGGCGCCCAGCAATTGATGATCATTTCGGCATTAGGCGCCAATGCAAAGAGCGGCCTCTTTTACAACCGAATCAAGGGCGAGTTAGAACGCGATCTGATGGCTTTGAGCTTTCGAAGCGTTTGCGCCTTCAGGCCCTCGCTGCTCATTGGCAAGCGCAAAGAATTCCGCTTAGGCGAAAAAATCGGCATTGGGCTGGCGACCTTCTTACGCCCTATTTTGTTTGGTAGCCTAAAGCGCTATCGCGGCATTGAAGCGCGCATCGTGGGCCGCGCCATGGTCAAGGCTGCCCAGCAGCTGCAGCCGGGCCGGCGGATTTTTGAATCTGAGCAGATCGCCGAACTCGCCTCTTAGCTGCCCGCCGCCTCTTCTTTCGTTGATAATTTTGAGTGTTGATAATCGGAGCTTTGGCGTCAGGCCATGGCAGCTCCCAGGATTTTTCAATATAAATTTTCTTCTTAAGCGAACTTAAACCTTTGATTTGAGCCTCACGCCGAAGGGCCTGGCCCTGGGCCCCGGCAAACTCAATGCTGACTATCGCGAGCGGCTTTCGCAGCCGCATAAAGGCGGCGCCCCGCCCGCTCTGATGTGCCTTGAAGCGCTTTTCAGGATCTGGCGAAATGCCGGTATAGAGCGCCCCACCTTCGCAGACCACGACATAAACCCACCAGGCTTTCTTATTCAGCTTTGGCTCCGACGCTGGCAATACCCACCCCCCGGTCGGCTTCGCCGACCTGCCCCCCGCTTCGCGGGGGGCGCTCACGCCAGTATCCATTCTGCAAGTTAGCTAAGTTACAGGTTCCTTGTGGAATGAACCTTCAAAGGGCCTCCCCCGGCCTTCGACATCGCTCAGGCCAGGCTTCGCGGGGGAGATGTCAGCGCGAAGCGCTGACAGAGGGGGCAAGGCTAGCGCTTTTGCCCCCGCCGCATGGCCGCCGAGGCTTCACGAGTCTGTTCACGCTTCTTGATGGTTTCGCGCTTGTCATATTCGGCCTTGCCCTTGCCTAAGCCCAATTCAATTTTGGCCCACGAGCCACGAAAATAGACGCGCAGGGGCACCAGGGTCAGGCCCTTTTCACGAATCTTGGCGCCCAATTTGTCGATTTCTTTTTTTTGCAAGAGCAAACGGCGACTGCGCGTGGGATCTGAGTTGTAGCGATTGCCCTGCTCATAAGGCGAAATGTGGAAATTGAGCAAGTCCATTTGGCCTTCGGGTGTGACTCGGGCGTAAGAATCTTTCAATTGGCAGCGACCTGCGCGCAGGCTCTTAACCTCGGTGCCCTTGAGCACCAAGCCAGCCTCAACTTTTTCGAGGATGTGATAATCGTGAAAGGCTTTGCGGTTGCTGGCCACTAACTCGAGGGCAGCAGCCTCATCGGGGGGGGGCAAGGTTAGTCCTTTGAGCCCGCCATCTCGCTCGTCAGACGTTGGGCTTCGGTTTTAGCTTGAAAGAGGCTGGGGTCACGTTCAGCGGCTTTGGCATAAGCCTGGCGGGCCTGCTCTAAACGCCCCTGAGCTTCAAGCTCGCGGCCCTTGGCCAACAAGCCTTGGGCTTCGCTTTGTGAATCAGAGATTTGCCGGTCGAGGCGCAAACGCACTTTTTCTAAAGCTTTAGCCGCTTCAGCATCCCCTGGCTTGATCTCGAGAGCGCGGCGAAAGCCCGCAGCAGCAGCAGCTAGGTCGCCCGCAGACCAGGCTTTGACGCCCTGATTAAACGCCAAATCAGCCTGGGCCTTGATACGAACCTCATCCTCATCTGCCTGGCTTCGAGCCGCAAGGCTTTTTTCAAGCTTACGGGCTGTCTCGTTATCAGGCGCCAAAGCCAAGGCCCGTCGTGCGCTAAGCAAGGCTAGTAAAGGCTGGCCGGCTTTTTTCTGCTTTTGAGCTTTGAGCACTAGGCTCTCGACTTCGCCCGATGAAGCCTGGCGCAAGGCCCTCTCTAAACGGCTGAGGTCGAGAGCGCCCGCCTTTAAACTTCTTGCCTCTTCAATTAAAGCACGGCAACGCAAGTTCTCACCACGTTCTAAAGCCTTGGCTGCATCGCGCAAAGCCGCCTCAGCCGCGCGAACCTCGCTTTGCTGGCGTGACTGATCTTCGAGCGCGGCCAACAAACTCTTCACATTGGCTTGGCCCGGATTAAGGCTCAGGGCTTCATCGAGTTTGACTTTGGCCTCGACATAGCGGCCGCGGCGCGCCTCACGCAAGGCGGTATGATAGAGCTCGGCCACCGCTGAATCAAAGGGCTGGTCTTTTTCAAACTGATAACGCTCGGCTTCAAGGCGTGCGAGGCCGCCTTGGGCAGCGGCGTTACTGGCATCAAGGTTGAGGGCGCGGCGCCAGGCATCGGCAGCAGCGTCACTGTCGTCGCGGACATAAGCCGCTTTTGCTTCGACCAGGGAGCTTTCCACGCGATTCAGGGGCGCCCCTTCGGTCAAGGCATCAAGACTTGGCGCTTCGGGCGGGACAGCTTCAACACCTTGGACGCGAGCCAAAGCTTGTCGCAGATCTTCGCGCTCAGGATCAAGGCGCAAGGCAGCCTCGAGCTCGCGCAGCGCATCGCTCTGGCGGCCTGCCTCGATGAGTTTGAGTCCCTTTTGATAACGGCGCTCAGCCATGTCTGTGACGCTGGCACTCAAGCCAGAACTCATCGAAAGAAAGATGCCCAAGCTGACAACGAGACTCTTCACGTGCGTTCCTCCATCAAAAGCCGTTCTCCCTTGCGCAGGCCCAGCTCGGCGCAAGTCCCTTGGGGCAACTCTAAGACCATGCAGGTCCAGGGCAAGAGCACCCGCCAAAATGGGCCAAAGCTTATGCGCCCAGGTTTGAGCGTGCCGCCTAGCTTGACGATCTTGCCAACGCGATTCAAATAAACGACGTCGAGCGCAAAGCGCATACCCAGCGAATGCACGGCAGCGCAAGGCGAGATCAAGAGGCCTTCACCCTGTGCCGCAGCACCTTTGCCTAGCCAACCATGCACGCGCTCACGGGCGTGCTCAGTGGCCCATGCAAGACTGGCCACGTTCTGCCCGGTTTCACGCAAAATACGCACGGCTTTCACTAAAAGCCTCCATCTTTGAAGCGCAAGATCACAGGCCCAAAAAGCATGATAAAGACCACGGGCAAGATAAAAACCATCAAAGGCAAGAGCATCTTGATGGGCGCCTTAGCCGCTTCTTCGCGCGCGCGGCTCGCCCGCAAGGCGCGGTACTGGCTCGAATAGGCGCGCAATGCCGGGCCCAAGGGAGCACCCCGACGGTCGGCTTGATGTATCGCTGCGCAAGCTTGAGCCACCTCGGGTGAAGCACAACGTCGTTCAAATTCAATGAGGGCTTGGCGGCGTGATTCGCCCAAACGCAGGCGGCCCAGCAGACCCAAGAGCTCTTCACGCAAGGGGCCAGGCCGAAAGCCTTCGCTCAAGCGCGCGAGCGCGGGCTCAAAGCCCAAGCCTGCTTCTAAGCAAGCCGTGAGCAGGTCTGCGGCATCGGCAAGGTCAGCCGCCAAACGCGCCCGACGCTTACGCGCTAGATCGCGCAGAGCCAGCCAAGGAAAGCCCAAACTTAAGACAAGGCTCACGAGCGCCATGAAGATGCTAGCACTGAGGCCCGCCAACAAGAGCAGGGCGGCGCCCAAACCCCAGGCTCGCGGCCATTCCATGCCGGGGGCTGCTAGACCCGCTTCTAATCGCAACTGCTTCAGCGACGCAGACCAAGCTTGCGGCAGCTTGGCTTCAAAACGACGACCCCAGAGCAGCAGCGAGCCTTGGAAAGCGCCTGCACGGCTGAGGCTAGGCAAGCTGCCCAAAGCTAATTGCCGGGCACGCGCCTGGGCCAGCCAGTCTATGGCAAGCCAGGTGAGGCCAAAGGCCGAAGCGCCCATCAGTAAAGATAAAAGCGAGGCGGCCATCATGATTCAACCTGCGTGATGCGGCGCATGAGCCAAAAGCCGCAGGCATCAAGGCTGGCACCCAGCGCCAAGAGACCCAGGCCCAAGGGCGTGGTAAACATAGGCCGGGTGAGCTCGGGATCAATCACGGTCATAGCTAGCAATAAGGCCAAGGGCAAGAGTGCCACGATCAGGCCCGAGAGCCGGCCCTGGGCGGTCAAGGCCCGAGCCTCGGCCCGCAGGCGCTCGCGTTCGCGCAAAGTCCCACTGCATTGATCGAGCAGCTCAGCAAGATTGGCGCCGGTGGCTCGGGCAACCGAAACCACGGTGCAGAGCAGGCCCAAGTCAGAGCGCAGCTCAGGCCATGACCATGCGTCACATTCTAAGCGCAAGGCTGCCTCAGGCCGTTCACCTAGGCTTATGCGGCTACTGACACGGCTAAAAAGGGGGCGGCTGCTAGGGCTCGCCTCGCGGCCTGCAGACCCTAAAGCTTGTTCGAGACTCTGCCCTGCTCGCAGGGCCGAAGCTAGTAAATCCAAGGTGCTGGGTAAGCCTTCGCGCAGAGCCTGGCCAGCATGGCGGGCCTGCCAGGCAGCATGCCAGCGCTTGAGCCATGCCCCAGGCAGTGGGTGGCGCAAGGCCCTAGATTCATGGACCTGGGGCCGAGTCTCAGCTGACTTGGGTTTCAAGATCTGACTGGCTAGCAG
>CAZFUM010000110.1:0-7944 GCA_964521965.1 uncultured bacterium
CCAGCGCGCAAAGGCATCTTGGCTGCCTGAAAAAGCCAACTCTGCCAAAGCCAGCCAGCGGCCTTCTTGCCATGAACGACTCACGCCAAAACGACCTGACGATGAAAGCGGATCAGCCGACCCCGTGCTCCATTGGTGACGGCTCAAAAGGTCTCGGCCACTCAAGCCCAATAACCAACCGGAACTAGGCACCCAGGTAAAGCCCAGATCAACGGTAAAGCCCGAGGCTTGCGCTTCGGCCACATTTTGACCCAAGTAACGCGCATTGATACCCCAGCTAAACCCATCGCCAAAGAGGCCGGCCATGCTGGCTTGAGCTGCGTACTCAAGGTCTTGCGCAAGACGGTCGGGCGTGGGGGTATCACTCACCCGCAACTCAAGCGCTTCTGCCAAACTCAAATAGGCCAGGCTCAAGCCGTAGCCAAAATGCTGTTCGAGAATTTGCCCAGGCCTACCCATATGAATCGCGTGCAGATAACGGCCAGACTCAAGCAAACCGCCTGAGGCTTCGATGCGCGGCGAAGGCAAAAGTGCCAAAAGGCCCGGGTTGGGCCAAACACTGGCCGCTTCACCTAGCAAAGCTGCACCAGCATTGCCCAGAGCTGCCAAACGCGCGTCCAAAGGCAGCTTTAAAAAAGCCACCGCCTGCCCACCGTCGCCGGCAGCTTGCAGTCGGCTGGCCAAGAGCAAAGCACCCAAGGCCAATACCAAGACCCACCGCTTCATTGCAGCACCAAAGCCTGGCAGCGGCCCGTCTGGCTGCTGGTCTCAACGCGAATCAAATAAACCCCATGGGCGACACCACGGCCGCGGCCATCGCGGCCATCCCAACGCTGCAGGTTGACGCCGGCCTGAGTTTGGCTGGCGCTCAACTCTTTTTCCCAAACCAAATCACCCGCCATGTCACGCACACTGAGATGGGTTTTTTGAGCACTCGGCAGCTCAAAATGAATATTGGTCGTGCCCTGCTTGTCGGGGTGAAAAGGATTGGGCCAATTATAGACCTTCAGCGCGCCGCTCGACTTAGCCGCAGGCCCGCCGGCATAGGTCAAGGCCTTGTAAATATTGAGGCGGCCCCAGCCCACCTCAGGATGCCAGCCACTGCCATAAACAGTGACGTCGGTATTGACCACCAACAAACGGTAAAGGTCTTCGGGCCCACGGCTGGCATCTTGCGATTTTAGCAAGGCAGCGGCTGCCGCCACCATGGGCGAACTAAAACTCGTACCCGCTGCTGCTTGATATTGATTGTAGGGCGCGTCATGGCAAAGGCCCCAGATCTCAGCCACACAGCCCGTGGCCACGCCATCGCCGACACATGCGCAAGTACCCACGCTATCGCCGCCCGGTGCGGCGATGTCGAGGCGGCCATAATTAGAATAGTCGGCCCGGTAACCCGTAAAACTCAAGGACCCCACAGCCATAACATTGCCATAGGCCGCCGGAAAACCCGTGCCTGAGTCTTCGTTGCCAGCGGCTGCCACCACCAGGCTGCCCTTGTTGCGGGCATAGCCCACCGCGCGCTCGAGGGCATCACTGCCAACGCTCGACTCAAGGCTCAAATTGATGACAGGAATGTTTTGGTCAGCTGCCCAAAGTATGCCTGCGGCAATATCACTGATGCCCCCGCTGCCTGTGGCATCTAAAACTTTGACCGGCACAATGCGGATGAGATTCGACGCAAAGAAAACACCAGCCGTGCCTGCGCTATTGCTCGTCGCAGCTGCGATGATACCCGCCACCCAGGTGCCGTGGCCTTCCATGTCATCGGTGCCGGGTTCGCTCACCACAAAACCTTGGCCACTCAGCAATTGGCCCGAAGCAATCAGTTCAGCATGAGCATCAACACCGGTATCAATCACAGCCACCTTGACCTGGCTCGTGAGGGTGATCTGTCCCGCAACCCAAGCATTGAAGGCCTGAGTCGCACCAATATTGTCATACCAGGGCAGCAAACCAGCCCCATAGAGCGTGTCATTGGGCGAAGCTTTTCGCGCCCGAGCATGCGGCTCAACAACTTTAACCAGGGGGCTTTGCCTGAGCAGCACGAGGCCACTGTTGTCATGAACTTGAACTTGTTCAACATCAATCATTGCTAAATCTCGGGTCAAGAAGGCGCCCGCGCTTTGGCGCAAGGCTTCACGCAGCTCGGGCAAACTACTGCCCTTCGCGCCCAGGCGAATAGCTTCGGCGCTGAGCGTGGCGCGATCTAAACCTTGCTGATAAATAATAAGATAGTCACCCGCGTTGGGTGTGGGAAAGGGCTGGGGACTCAAGGCCGCAAGTGCCGTGCTGAAGCAAAGGGAGATTGCTAGGACGATCAGGCGCATCAAGTCAATTTTTCTGCAAGAAATTCAGCCACCCGACGGCCCAGTAACTGCTTAGACATTTTTTCGAGAGCTTGCACCTGGCCATCGGGCGTTACAAAACTGGCTTGATTGTCATCACTGGCAAAACCACTGCCTTCTTGGCCTACCAGGTTGGCAACCACCAGGTCTAATTTTTTAGCCGTCAATTTCTGGCGCGCATAGGCCAACAAGTTTTCGGTCTCGGCAGCAAAGCCCACCAGCACCCGCTTGCCTTTGCTCTTAGCCAGGCTAGCCAAAATATCTGGGTTGGGCGCCAGCCGCAAGGTCTCGGCTTGGCCGCCTTTCTTCTTCTTTTGAGCCAGAAATTTTTCAGGTCTAAAATCTGAGACCGCTGCCGCTGCAACCAGGGCTTGGCACTTGGGCCAGACTTTGACGCATGCGCTCAGCATCTGACGGGCATTTTCTACGCGCAGCACCTCGATGCCTGCAGGGTCAACAAGACCCACAGGTCCGCTCACCAAAGTCACTTGAGCCCCCAGGTCACGGCAGGCCTCAGCCACTGCAAAGCCCATTTTGCCACTGCTGGGATTGCTTAAATAACGCACGGGGTCGAGCGCTTCGCGCGTGGGTCCGGCGGTGACGAGTATGCGCTTGCCGACCAGCGGGCCGCGTAAGGTTTCACCTGCCGAGCGACCTTGTGCCGCAGACCATGCCATCTCAACAATATCAGCCGGATCAGCCAGCTTACCTGCGCCTATATCACCGCAAGCCAACAAGCCTTCGACCGGTTCTATAAAGCGGGCACCCCGGGCTTTGAGCGCGCGCACATGAGCGCGCGTAGCCGGGTGAGCCCACATCACCGTGTTCATGGCTGGGGCAATCACCAAAGGACCGGCATAAGCCAATGCGCAGGTAGTGACAAAGTCATCGGCCAGCCCCAAATCAAGTCGAGCCAGCAAATCAGCCGTAGCGCCCACGATGACAAAGACCGCGGCGCGTTTAGCCAAAGTGACATGGCCCACGCCCCACTCGGCCGGCTCATCAAAGAGATCCAACCCCACAGGGCGACCCGAGAGCACCTTTAAAGTCAGGGGCGCGACAAAGTTGACCGCGCGCGGGGTGAGCAAGACCGTCACCCCGGCCCCCTTCTTTTTCAAGCCCGAGACGACATCGGCAGCTTTGTAGGCCGCAATGCTGGCACCCACCCCCACAATGATTTCAGGGGTGGCGGCCGGCCGCGCCATCGATTTAGCGGATGACAATTTCACTTTCTGTGTATTTCACTTTGTCGCCTTCCATGTCTTCAACCGCCACCGTGGTGATCTTGCGGCCTTCGTTCTCAGGCGTCAGGCCAATGCCTTCAGCTAACTCTCGCGCGCGCAGGGCCGCGATCATGACTCTTTCATACTTGTTCATATCTGCTTGAGCTTTCATGGTGCCTCCTTGGGGAAAAACAAAAAAATTAAAATCGCCAGCGCTCAGCGCGTGCAATGTCCGTCACGTGTTCAACCGTCTTATGCAGCTGGTCGTTGACCACCACGTAGTCGTAAAGCGGGGCTTGGGCGATCTCGTGGCGGGCCTCGCGCAAACGGCGCTTGAGGTCACGGGCGTCATGAGCGCCACGGAGCACCAGACGCTCTGCCAACGTGTGCAGGGACGGCGGCAGTAAGAACACGCTCACGGCATCTTTGGCCTTGCGCGCCACCGAGGCCGCTCCCTGAACGTCAATCACCAGCACCAGCGAATGGCCGGCCTTGAGGGCACGCAACACTTCGGCCTTGGGAGTGCCATAAAGATTTCCGTGAACTTCGGCCCACTCATAGAAGCCACCTGCCTTAATGCGCTTATGAAACTCCGCGTGGCTCAAGAACCAATAGTCGCGGCCATGGCGCTCGCCTTTACGGGGCGCCCGCGTGGTGGCCGTGACGCAGCGCTTCAGCCAAGGCAGCTTGCGCAGGGCCAAATCGCAGACCGTGGTCTTGCCACCGCCTGACGGCGCGGAAAGCACCAGTAAAAAAGCGCGGGGTTTGCTGGCCCGACGCAATGTTTGGGCAAAGTTTTTCATTCGATGTTTTGAATCTGCTCCTTAATTTTCTCGACCTCGGTCTTGAGAGCGACCACCTCATGCGAAAGACTGGCGTCAGGACTCTTCGAGCCCATGGTGTTAGCCTCACGCAGCAATTCTTGCGAGAGAAAATCTAAACGCTTGCCCGCAACGCCACCCTCGTCGAGCAAGCGGCGAAACTCATCCACATGCGCCCTAAAGCGCACCAGCTCTTCGCGAATATCAGCCTTATCGGCCTGCAAAGCAGCTTCTTGAATAAGACGACTTTCGTCGGGCAGCTTTTCAAGTACGACTTGCATGCGCTTCTTGAGCTTATCGATAAAGAGCGGTGCCAGCTCATTGGCGCGAGCCTCAATGCGGGCCACTTTCTCTAAGCTTAAGGTCAGCAGGCGTCTGAGCTCGGTTTCAAGCGCCGCCCCTTCGCGCTCACGCGAGGCTGCCAACTGCAGTAGCGCAGCCTGCAGAGCCTGGCGATGACTCTCAAAACGCTTGGCCGCAGCCTCGGGATCACTGCTGGCCTCTTCGGCACCTGAGATCACGCCCGGAAAGCGCGCAATCTGGTCTAAGCGTATGTCGGCGCTAACGCCGAGACCCTGGGCCAAATCTTCAAGCGCCTTTCGGTAAGCATGACCCAAAGTGAGGTCGGCCCTCACTTCAGGCCCAGCTTGGTCCAGGCGCTCTTCATGAAATTGAGCATCGACCTTGCCACGAGACACAGCCTTGGCTAAGAGAGCGCGCGCCTCTGCTTCAAAGGCCCAGAGCGCCGAGGGCAACTTGACTCCGCCTTCAACAAAACGATTGTTCACGGTCTTAAGCTGCACCGAAACTTTGTAGCCATTTGCCTGGGCTTCGCCGCGTCCAAAACCCGTCATAGACCTTAAGGCCATCTAATTCCCTTTCGCCAACAAGGTGGTCAAGCCGTCCAAGGCTGCCTGAACACTAATCATTTCCATGCCACTGACCCCTGCTTTAAATCCCAAACCCGGCGGACTCAGCACCACTCGCGGGCCGCCTCGCGGCGCCCAACGCAAAGCACTCATGGCCTGCGCTGCCGGGTAAAAACTTAAGGTCGCCACACCCTGACTGCTCGCCAAATGCAAAGGACCCGTGCTGGGCGCCACCACCGCTTCGGCCTCACCCAACAAAGCGCCAAAAACCCTTAACGAAAGATCAGCCTCAAGCAGCTTTGCGCCCGCGGCCTGCTTGGCGATAGCTCGGGCCGCCTCACGTTCAAGACCTGAGCCTGCCGTAACCAAGAGCTTCTTGCCCTTGAGCTTAACCATGGCCTTGGCCAAAGCCACGTAATGTTCCTTCGGCCAATTAAAAGCCGAACCGCCCATGCCCGGATGCAAGACCAGCAAGCCTTTACGACTTGTGGGCAGTTTGGCTTTCTTAAGCCAAGCCTTGGCAGCCTTTTGGTCTTCGAGCGGCGCGAACCAACGATGGTCGACTTCACCCACTTCAAGACCCAGAGCCCGTACGAAATCTAAATTGAACTCGCTCTCATGACGCTGGCCTTGCGAACGCCGTAAGTTCAGGCGCTGGTTCAAGAGCAACGAATAGGGCCTGCCGTTGGCGCCTAAGCGCCGGGCGATGCCTGCGCGCCATAATTTCAAGGCGCTGCTGGCCCGGGCAAAAAGCAAGAGGGCCGTGTCATAGCTGCCTTGCCGCAATCGCTCGACGCTTGGCTCGACCAAGACTTCATCCAGCTGAGAGTCTTTCTCAAGCAAGGGCGCCGCGTAGTTTGAGGCCCACCAAGCGATATGCGCCTTGGGCAGGGCCTGGCGCAGAGCGCGCAAGACGGGCAGGGCCAGAAGCGTATCACCCAACTTGTCATTGCGCACAATAAGTATGCGCTTAGGTGCGCTTAGCACCCTTGGCCTTTCGCAGGAGGGCTGTGCTGCTGTGATTCTTAGCATCACCGCTGATAACCACGCGCCCGCCTAGCTCTTTCATCACCTTTGCTTCAGGAACCGACTCAGCCGTGTAATCAGTACCCTTGGCCTGGATATGGGGTTTAAGCAAACGCAGGGTCTTTTCAGCTGAGGGTTCGCCAAACTCGATGACATAGTCTACGCAGCCCAGGCCAGCAATAATTTCAGCCCGCTCGCGTAGGGGTGTCAGCGGCCGTCCGGCGCCTTTGAGCTTGCGCACGCTGGCATCGCTATTCAGACCCACCACAAGCACATCACCGTGCTTCTTGGCGCCTTCGAGGTAGCGAAGATGCCCCACGTGAAGCAAATCAAAGCAGCCGTTGGCAAAAACAATTTTTTTGCCGCGGCGCTTAAGGCCCGCCAGCAGCTTTGCCAACTTAGCCCGACTTATGAATTTCTTGGGCTTCACGTTCAGGCCTCTAAGGGTTCGCGCTTGAGCTCGCGTTCATAGAGAGCTTTGGCTTCTGCCACGGCGCGCGCATCCAGTGGAAATTGGCCCACGGCCACATTCTGCACAACATGATGCCACGATGAAGACCCGGGTATGGCGCAAGTCACAGCATCGTGCGCCAGGGTGAAAGCTAATGCCGACTGGCCTTCGTTGAGGCCCGTGGCCATCAAGCCTTCGCTCATGCGCGCCAGGCGCGCGCGACGCCATATCTGTTTACGACTCAATACCGAGCGCTCATCCATAAAGAATGCCAAGCGGCCATAACGCCCTGTGGTAAAGCCGCGCGCCATGGGCCGAGCGGCGATGAAGCCCAAGCGCTTTTCTTGAATCGCGCTGAATGCTGCCTCGGCTTCTTGCTCCCAAATATTAAACGGCGCTTCGATGACTTCGATGGCTGCGTTCTTTGTCGCGGCCAGAGTTTGCGATCCGCGCGCCAAGGCCACGCCCAGTGCGCGAATCTTGCCTTCTTTCTTCAGCGTTTGGCCCAAGGCCCAGACCGGGCTTTCAGCCAACATCGCATCGCTCGGGCGGTCGATCATCAAAACATCAAGCACGCCGCAATCGAGGCGGCGCAGGCTAGCATCAAGCGAAGCGCGCATGGGCTTTTCGTCATAGTCAAAGCGGCCATCTGAATGGCGGCCAGCCTTGCTGACCAGCACCACATGCAAGCGACGGCCTTTAATCGCTTTGCCCACCATGCGCTCGGCCCGGCCATCGCCATACTCGGGCGAGCAATCGATCAAGTTGGCCTCTTGATCCACGGCCGTAGCCACAATGAATTGAGCTTCGTCATCAGGCAGGCGAAATAGTCCCAGGCGGCCAAGAGCCAGGGTGCCCAAGCCCACGCGACCTACTTTCAAGCCGGTTTGGCCTAAGTCGCGCATGGGATTGACCACCGTGTCGATGGCTTGGGGGTGCATCTTGTAGGTGTCGGCCCGATTGCTGGGTTTAAATTGGTAGTTCGCCATGCGGTCTCCTGATTTATGAACGGATACTTTTCTTGATCAAAGCCCAGATTTCTTCGCGCGTGACACTGGCAGGCCCGGCCTGCATCACCGCCACGCCGCCAGCCGCGTTGGCCAAAGCCATGGCTGTGGCTGGCGTTGCGCCTGCGGCCAGGCCTAAGGCCATGGTGGCAGCGACGCTGTCGCCTGCACCGTTCACATCGACAATTTGCTTAGAACC
>CAZFUM010000111.1:0-7817 GCA_964521965.1 uncultured bacterium
TCGTGGACCATGGCGCCGCGGTTTCTGTGCCGCCATTGTCAATGCTGCTTAAGAAGGCGGCGGTAAATGGGTGGGTGATGACCACCTCATCGCCCACAGCAAAGGGCGTGACATCACTGACAGTAAAGCTGGCCTGGCCGACTTTGACCCAATTGCTGGTGATCTGAACTGACGTGCCCGTGGTCCTGAAGCCATTGTTGGCGTAGCCGCTGTGCCCGACCCTGATGACCGAGTACTCGCCCCGGTTCGAGGCCGCGTCAAAACTGGTGTTGGTCGAGAAGATGATGGTGTTAGTGGCGGGGTCTGTGCCGTCGCCTGAGCCGCGCAAGACCACGCCCTCGACATTGACTAAGATAAGACCTGAGACGTTATAGGTGCCGGGCCTGAGCAAAAGCGCGCCGCGATAGCCGTTGGCCTGCATGGGCGCGCTGGCCAGTGCGCTGATGGCGTTATTGATATTGGCGGTATTGTCACCGGCCACGGGCGTGAGCGTGGCGATCACCGCCACCACGGGCGGGTCCATGCAACCTTCGTGATAGCCCGCGTGGCCAAAATCAGGGATGCGCGTGCCCTCAGCGTCCTCGGTGTAGGCCAAGCCGCTGCCTGAGGGATAGACGCGGGTGCTGGTCCAGGCGCCCAGCCTGGCACTCGAACCCAGCCCCCAGACCAGAGCACATATATATAGAAGACACTGCTTCTTCACCGCTAAACCTCTCATGCTGGCGATCCCGCAATATCGCGGGAAACATGCCTATTCTGAGGGGACTTGCGATCAGCCGAGATTAAGAAGCCATTAAGGCGTTATTAAACTTTGGTTTTAGGGCAGGTATTGGGTGAGGCTTAAAGCATTAAACTAAGAGCGGCCCTTGGCCATCTTCCATTTATAAGGTCCCAAAATTTCTTTAAAGCGGCCGGCCTTGGGGCCGTCCAACCACAGACATTGGCACTTCTCACAAATATCCACGGGCCCGCCCGCCAGCTTTTCTTCTTTCATGCGTTTACCGCAATAGGGACAAAGCAAGAAGGGCGGTTTCTGGCGCGGGGTGAAATAGGGTGGGGTCTTGTGGGCCTGACCTTCGGCGCTTCGCTGCGCGGGCAAAGCAGCGTCATCAACCGTAGTCTTCATCATGGTTTCACGCGGCCAGGCGCTGCCCTTGCATTCCTCGCAGAGCAGCAGCTCGCGCGTGGCTAAACTAGCGGTGTAAATCGTAATTTTACAGATCGGGCAAATAATTTTGGTGGGGCGCGTCAAGATACTCATGCCAACACTCTACGCCCGCTGAGTTCATTTGAGTATTTAGTTCTTAGTCCTCGGCTTAGGCACGGAAGGCACTTGCCTAGCGCCACGTAAGGGGCGATCCCAAGAACGATCCTCCATCATGGCTTTAGCCACAGCATTGAGATTGTCCCAAGCCGTGGGTGGCGGTGGGCAGCTCGATTCAAGCACGGCATAACGATAAGTCGTAATGCCCACCCTGACTTTGATTTCTTTGGGCGGATCTTTCATGAAATCAGTAATATCAGGCACAAAATAAAGGCGCTGGCCTTCGAGATTCATGTCGGGAATGCTGGACTGCATAAAGCCCACGGGCTTTTCTGCTTCATAGCGAATATTGCGGGCGGTGTAGCAGCGTTTGCCCGAGGTATCGACCACCATGCAGCGGTACATATCCAGGGTTTGACCCTTTGTAGCAGCGTCATCGACTTCAGCCAGGCTTCGAACCGTACCAATGTGATCGCCATCTAGGGTCACCTTGGTGCCAGCCATGCCGCTGGGTATAGGCATGGTCTTATAGGCTAGCGCCTTGTCAGCCGGAACGTCCAAACGCCAATCGCCTGCCTCAAGCAACGTGGCAGGTCCGCCACGGTTATCGACAAAAAAGACATAGCCTTCGAGGTCTTTGACTTGGGGGGCTGTGGTGGCGCCGTCCCAATAAAATAGGGCAAGGACTATTCCAATTAAACCAAAGATTGCGAGAAAGATTATTAGCCGATCTTTCATGCTAATCGATTCAGACATTCAGAGCTCCGAAATAGAGGCCACCTCTCAATAGGACTGCCTTCACAAATTATGGCACGGGTTGAACTTGTGATAACGGCAAAAATAGCCCGGAGCTTTTGGGCTCCGGGCTATTGCCTTGAACAACTAGTTCAAAAATTGGGTTTGCGAATGATGATCTCGCCGCGATCTTCGCCATCGCTCTCATCTTCGCGGCAAGCCGTAGTGGGATTGCCATTTTCAGAGGGTACATAAACTGGCACTTCGCTACCACCCGGCACCACGGGCGCGTCATTGGGTTCATCGGAAGGCACATAAATGGGGGTCTGACTGCCGTAAGGGTTGACCGGGCAACAGTCCTCGGCTTTCAGACTGCTGCTGGCCAAGCTCAGGCTGCTCAAAACAACGAGGGCGATCAGGCTGCGATTTTTCATGGTGTTCCTCCGGGTAAGTTGTCGAAGGGCGTTTTGCCCTCTCTGACCTTTATTCGCTGAGGGCCAGCCTTTATTCCATGTTTTTAAGGCCAATTTTAAAGGCCAAAAATGCTAGGCTCAAAGCATGTGCTACGCCGCCCTGCAAAATAAGGCCCTCAAATCACAGCTAGGACCTTTTGATTTTCAAATCATGGTCAAGATTCAGGGCGACCTGCTTGAACGCCTGGTCTATCCCCTGAAAAAAATGTACTTCATGCGCCAAGCTGAATCTGAAATCGAATTGATCGAAGGACAATTTGGCTTGGTGCCCGATTGGGTCGACGACGAACGCAAAGGTCCGGCCTTTGGCCGCCATTGCTATAACGCGCGCTCTGAAACGATTTTTGAAAAGCCCAGCTTTCGCAAGGCAATATTAAGCAAACGCGCCGTCATTCCGGTCAGCGCCTATCTTGAAATTGCCGACCTGGGCGAGCTGCAAGGCAGCCATTTTCAAGTGCTGCGCACAGACTCAAAGCCCATCTACTTGGCCGCACTTTGGGAACACAATTCACGTTACAACTTAACGTCTTGCTCGATCATCACAGCTGAACCCATGGATTTTGTGAAAGCCCATCACAGCCGATCACCGGTAATACTTGATGAAAGCGAAATTAAGAAATGGCTCGATACTCAAAATCATTCGCCAAACGACATACGGCCCTTTCTTAAGACAGGCGATGGCAAGGCGTTAACCATTGAGATCACCAAAAAGAAGCAGGCCTAAGCTTTCTTCTTTGAGGCACCGATGCAAGAAATCAATGTAAATTTGTGGGCGCTGCTAGCTTGCCTGGGCATGATCTGGGGCATGGTGACTTATAAAGCGCGCCCCATGAAATTCTTCGCTATTGTGAGCGGCTATCAGTTGGTGACTATCTTAATGATGAGCATGGTGCTAACTCGCTGGGGCTAAGCCAAGAATTTATTGAACAAAATGATAAAATTTTCTCTCGATAGAATATTAACCTGAAAGGTCGCGAGACCCCCTGCTTTCGCGATGCGAGTCAAGGCAGTGTCAGGTCAAGCTTGGCGCCGCTGGGCGATGCCAGCTTGGCCGCAAAGCTTTTGGTTTTTCCAAGGTGCTCGGCTTCAATTTCATAGTCGCCAAGATGAAGGCGCGGCTCAAAGCTGCCCGTCTCGCTGCTCAAGCCTTGGGCGCCTTGAGCCCATTCGCCCAGTACCAGGTCTTGCCAAGCCTTGAGCGCGGGCTTGGGGGTCCAGTCACTGTGAAAAAAGGCCGAGTTAGATTCCCAATGGGCGCCGTCCCAGAAGCCCCAGCTCACAAAGGCCTCGGTCGATGGATGGGCATAAATGAGGGTCAATATATCGCGCGTGTAGTCGCCCGCCAGCACTAGGTCGTCCTTGGTGACATCGTACTCGGTGATGGCAATCTTGGGCCCCAGGGCCGCGAAGCGGTCCAGGATGGCCTTGGCGTCGTCCATGCCCGTCAGGTTGCTGCCGAAATGGCCCTGCATGCCAATGCCCTGAAGATCCACCTTGGCCGCAAGCAGCTTTTTGATGGTGGTCTCATAATGTCGGCGATGGCCCGAGTCGCCGCCCCCGCCCGCCAAGATGCTGTAGTCATTAATATAGAGCTTGGCGTGGCGGTTGCCCTTGCGCGCGGCCTTAAAGACATCAACCAACAACTCTTCGCCCAAAATATCGGTGATCTCATGGTTGTCATAGGGCTCATTGATCACGTCCCAATGCCCGGCCAGCTCGCCCGTGGCTGCGGCTGTTTCTTCGACATGCTTCAGCACAGCCTGGCGCAGGGCCTTGGGGTCTTTTTCAAGCGCGCGCAATGATTTTGGCGAATTGCGCCAGGACGGCCAGAAAAGCACGTGGCCCCTAAAAAAGAGCCCGTGCTCGGCCGCAAAAGTCAGGCTGAGCTGGGCCAGCTCGCGGCTGAAGCCTGATCCCCAATCGCCGGTCTGAGGCGGCCATTTCCAGGCGTTCTCTTCGGTGACAGTATTGAAATTCTTGGTTAGTTCGCTGATGTAGCGGCTGTCATCGATGCCGCGGCGGTTGTAGAGGTAATCGCCCGAGATGGTGCTGCCAAAATGAAAGGCGTTGCGCTTCTGGGTCACGCGCAGCTTGACGCCCTGCACAGGCCGGCCCTTTTTGTCGAGCACGCGCAGGCTCAAGACGCCCGTGCGGTGCTTCTGAATCGAATCAGCAGCCCAGGCCCGCCAGCTGGCCCCGGCCTCGCGGCCCTGATAGGTAATCTTGGTCACAGGCAAGTCTTCGATGCGAACGGCCTTCTTAAAGTTGCTCAGCGTCAGGCCGCCCACCTCAAAGGCCTGGGGCGTGTAGCCCATGCGAAAGATTAGCTGGGCCTCGCCCGCCGCATAGTCGCGCGCGGCCTTGAAAGGCATGTGAATCTGGCGCCATTCACTGCCCGCGCGCACAGGTTGCTCAAGGCTTTTTTCCCAGGGATCGCGAGCCAGCTCAAAGACCAGCATGCTCACAGCTTCGCCGCTCTCGCGCTTGCTCTGCGTGGCGCGAACCCAGAACGAGGCCAAGAGCACGTCGTCCTTGGCAATGGCCCTGCCATTGCGGGTGGCGGCCTGCACATCCCAGACATTGTCCGCCACGCCCAGGGTCTCGAGCTCAAGGCTTTGCTTGAATTCAGGGTGCTGGGCCTCTTTGGGCGTGCCCTTGCCCAGCTTGACGTTGTTCGAGACCTCAAGGGCCAAGACACCGCCCGGGGGCAGAACCGACTCGCCCGAAGGCAGGGCCAGCAGTTCAAGGGGCAGCAAAAGCAGGGCGCACAAGAGGACGAGGGGCATGGTGGGTTTCCAAGGCAAGGGGACAAAGACGAAAATCTTGCTCCCGGTAGGATTTGAACCTACGACCAAGCGATTATGAGTCGCCTGCTCTAACCCCTGAGCTACGGGAGCGTCTTTTCTTTAGCGTGATGGACATTCTAGGATGATAGCAAAATTCGGGCTAGGACCAAAACAAGGTCTGCTAGACCTATTTATGAAAGCAATTTGAACAGGCTATTTATGAGGGCTTTGGTGGCTGGGGCGCATCGCCTTCTTTAGGCTTAGCCCAATAAGTACCATGCGAAGCCAGCATGGCGCGTTGGGCCTCGTCGCCGCCAGGGCCCAATATTCCGGGCCGCTTCAGGCCCGGCAAAATCTGCACATCATAAATTTCATCGACGGCGGTTTCATATTTAAGCCAGGCCACCACGGTGCCACTGCGCAAGTCGATCACCTGCACCCCGGCCATGGGCGAACGCTTGGCGATGGGCAAATCTTTAAAAGTGCTGCTCTTCTGGCGAATTTTGCTCAAGCCCACAAAAAGAAAGCTGCCGTGACGCGCTAGGCCTCGCGCAAAACCTTGCACCGGGCAAACCGTCACAGCCTTACGCGCCTTAAGGTCGACCTTGAGCAATTCGCCATTGCCTGAGCTCAGCATATAAAAGCCATCGTCATAGAGTCTAGGACTGTGGGGAAAATGCAAATTTTCTAGGACCACATCGCCACTGGCCACATCGATTAAAAGGCCCTTGGCTTTATCGCGATCTTTGCGCCAGCTACCCGTCTCATCTGAGCGATCGAGGCAAGTCACATAAGCGGGCCGGCCTTTTTCCCAGGCCAGGCCATTCAAATGGCAGCGATCACCTGGCTCAAGTTTACTGATAAAACTAGGCTGCCAAAAAGGTTCAAAGTGGTGCTTGTCGCCAATGTAGCTAAGGCATGAGAAGGCTGTATTGACAGCGACCAAGCGGCCTTGGGCGTCCCAGCCTAAATCGTGCAATGCCAAGTCACCCGTGACATAGCCGGCCACGGGCACATAAAGCGTGTCGTACTTGCCCTCTTTGCCAGGCTGATTTTTGGCCAGCTCTTTGGAATGTCGAAAGACCAAAACTTGATTTTGGGTTCCCACTGCCATGCGGTCGCCATCAAGCCCAATACCCATGGGCCGAGCCAGGCTGCGCGGCAACTGCACCAGATCGTCTTCGCTGGTGGCGCTAAAAAAGACCAGCTTCCCAGCCCGATAGGTGGTCAGGGCCAAGGTGGCGTTGAGCTTGTACAGCAGCTCGGGAAAATTGGGCGAAAAGGTGGTGGTGAAAGGCGGTGGCGGTTCTTGAGATATTTGGCTGGCATCGCCCATTAGCGCGGTTCGACAATCAACTTTTGCTTAAAGATACGGTCGCCGTCTTTAATGATCGCCCAATAGAAGCCGGGCGCCATGGTGGCTTGAATGCAGGGGTTGCCATTGCCATTCAGGCCGTTAACGCCTGAGGCAACTTTTTCGCCCATAGCATTAAAAACTTCAAGCGTGACGTTGGGCGAAGGCTGATCGAGATAAAGGCAGATGGGGTCGCCCTGCTTGGCTGGCACAGGACCTGCCAAGATCTTGCCTTCGGCTTTAGCAAGATTGTCCACGCCAGGCGGGTTGCTTGGCAAATTGTTCATTAAGTACCACCACCGACCGCCATTGTCTCTTTCATATAAGTACAGGTCTTTGTCACCATCAGCGTCAAAGTCAGCGCAATAGATCAGGCTGCCCGAGCTATAAGGGCCCTGAGAATAGGGTATGACCACGCCATTGAAGGGGCTTTGGGCGCCCGGGATGAGGGTGAAGATGCCGCTGTCATTACGATAGGCCTCGGGCGTGGCGGTGCTCACCACATTCACCAGCAGCAGGTCTTCATCGCCGTCCGCGTCCAAGTCCATGAAAAAGGGCTTGCGGTTACTGCTGGTCGAAAGGCTGTCAAAGGGCGTGCCTGAGCCTGATTCAGCGCTGAAGGTGGGCGCGCTGGCGTTGCCCGTGTTGCGGTAGAAAATGTTACCGCCGCTATAAGTGCTGTGATAAAGCAAATCAAGGTCGCCATCTTTGTCGATATCAGAGGCAAGGGCTGAGCCTGGCGCATAAAACGAGCTGGCGCCACCAAAGGGATCATAGGGCCCTGTCAGGGCCGAAAAACTATTCGAGCCATTGTTGTCAAAAATAAAGGGGCTGCCGTAAGCGCCTATGCCCGCCATGTCTTTATCACCATCATTGTCAAAATCAGCAATGGCACCCGAAATAGGTGAAATACCGTTAAAGGGATCGCCACCCAAAGAATAGAGATCTCTCATCTGGCCCGCGTCATTACGCAGGGTAGGAAAATTGGTCGCGACAAAATCAAGATCGCCATCGCTATCATAGTCAGCAAAGACTTCCTCGCCATCGACGTCGTTTTCAATGAGCGGCTGACTGAGCTTGAAGGTTGAAGCGTTGCCCGTGTTTTCCCAGATCATCAGCGGTTCTTCGTCGCTGCCCGATGCAAAATCTAGGTCGCCATCATTGTCGATATCGACCAGAGTGCCGGTCCAGCCATCGCTCTTGAT
>CAZFUM010000112.1:0-7722 GCA_964521965.1 uncultured bacterium
GGCTAGGCTGGCCCATGGCTCGGGCATCAAAATATTCAGATACGCCCATGCAAAGATCGCTGAGTGAATCGCGTTCGACAATTTGGCCCATCAGTTGAGCCTGCAAGGCAGCCTGCTGATAGTCGATAAGATGCAGCCAATTGGGTCGGGCTTGAATGCTGCTTTGAACCATTTGCGTTTTCATGACCTATTCCTCCTGCTTCCGTTATAGGTGTTCTGACACCGTTTTTCGGTAAGCGGCCTTACTGATTGCTTGTGATTTGCCTCACGTGAGCATCGTTACAAGGCCTATTTTTCAGCGTTTTTCTACTCCTGTCATGTTTTTGCCCCGGTATTGGGCGAAGTGATAAGTGTTACATCGTCCATTTCTAGAAAATTTTTGCTATTTTTGTAGAAATTTAGTTAAATATTAGAAATGCAAGGTTCTGAGAAATCCCATAAGATTTACAGGGTTTTTAGGGTCTTACTCTCGATCGGATCGCATTGAGTATCTTTCTCAAATATAGCCTTTGGCTAAGCGCTATTTTACTCGTAGCGGCCGGAGCGGTGACAGCGGCTGCGCTTTGGTTTCAGTATCATTCGATGACCCAGCAGTCTCTCTTAAGAGGGCAAAGCATTGCGGTGAATTTAGCCTCGCCGGCGTCTGATGCTTTGTTGCGTCATAATGACCTGCAGCTCATTAGTCTGGCCCTGAATGCTACCAAAGACCATCAAGACGTGGTTTACGCCGCCATTTTAGATCAGAAAGGTCGGGTAGTGGGCCATCCCAATCCCAAGGCCCTGGGCCGCCCCTTGGATTTTAAAGAACGAAAAGTTTTGAAGACGAACCTGAAAAGCGGCGAAGTGCGTGATGGTTTGGCAGGTGATATTGAAGTCTGGGACATACGGGTTCCGGTGATCCTTATCGGCACGAACAAAGTGCTCGGCAATATTAGCGTGGGGATGGCGGTTGAAAGCGTGACTCGCGCCGTCAAATCAAGCCT
This sequence comes from uncultured bacterium, assembly GCA_964521965.1. Taxonomy (GTDB): domain Bacteria; phylum Oederibacteriota; class JAJYGY01; order JAJYGY01; family DAIDJD01; genus CAZFUM01. The sequence goes on from CAZFUM010000112.1 coordinate 984, forward strand.
ATGGCGCCTAGCCCTGATCAGCCTGCTCTTGATGCTAGGGGGCGTAGCGCTGGTGGGCTCGGCGGTGAAATTGCTAGTGGCTCCCCTGCGTGAATTGTCGTCGGCGGCGCATGAGGTGGGTCGTGGTGACTTTGAAGTAAGGGTTAAGGTTCAGGGCAAGGATGAGTTGGGTGTCTTGGCCGCAAATTTTAATGAGATGGTTGAAGGCCTTGAACAGGCTGAGAAAGCCCGGGGCGAGCATCAACGTATTGAGAGCGAGCTGGCTTTGGCACGTCAAATTCAGGCTTCGTTGTTGCCAGAACGCCCACCTCGGGTGGCAGGCTTAGATGTAGCCTTTCGCTGCCAGCCAGCCAAAGAATTGGGCGGTGATTTCTACGACTGTTTTCCCATTGGCAAGGGCCTGAGCTGGGGATTTTTGATTGCCGATGTCTCAGGTAAGGGAGTTCCGGCAGCTTTGCATATGGCCAATTTGCGTAATGTTTTTCGCCTGGTGGCGGCAGACGAAACATCGCCATTGGCAGCGGTTAAAAAAGTGAACGCTCTGGCTTTCAGCGACTTGAAAGGCGAGAATTTTGTGACGATGATCTATGCCATTATCGACCCTGCCAATGGCCAGATCAATTTGGTCAATGCGGGGCATGATCCAGCATACTGGGTTAAAGCCAACGGTGAAATTGTGGCCTTCGAGGCTACCGCTCTGCCCCTGGGCTTGGTCGAAGCCGAAGACTACGACAGCGAAGCACATGAGAGCAGTCTTAAATTGGATATCGAAGACCGTTTCTTTATCTATACCGACGGCGTGACCGAAGCGATGGATCAGGCCTCAAAGCAGTTTGGGCTTGAGCGCTTGAAAGCCTGCGTGTCGCCACGAGCCACAGCCCTCGAGACCGTTGCGCGTGTGGTGGACAGCGTTGACGAACACACACAAGGCCTGCCAGCGGCCGACGACATTACTTTGCTTACAGTGAGGCGAACAGCTTGAAAAAGACTCTACGCATTGAGGCCCGTTTTGGGCCCGAAGAAGTGGATCGCCTGCGTGGCGATGTCTCAAAATTCATGAGCCTATCGCGTGTGGATGGGCCCCTGGCCTATAGCATCGTCACGGTGGTCGACGAACTGGCCTGCAATATTTTGGAATATGCCCAGGCCACCTGGCTTGAAGTCGAGTTGCGCACGGGCTTGGGGCAAGTTGATCTGAAAGTGCGCGATGACGGCCAGCCCTTTGACCCCATTCAGCGCGTTAGAGGCGAGAGCGCCATGCTGCCCAATGAAAATCAAGATCGCAAGCTGGGCCTTTACATGGTCGGCAAGCTGGGTGAGGACTTGCAGTACCAACGCGCGGGCTCGATGAATGAGTTTTCACTTACCGTGCGGAGCAACGAGACCCTGCCCCATAGTGCCGCCCTGCAGATTGAGGCCGAGAAGGACCTTGCCACGGGGGTCTGGCGATTTCTGCCCGTAGGCAAAATAGACGTGTTCTCGTTCCCCCGCGTCAAACAGCAACTTGAGAAGATCAGCATGGATGAGAAGGCAGCCCGAGTGGTGGTTGATTTGGGCAAAGCTGAATATGTGGCTAGCTCAGGTTGGTCGGTCTTTTTGGGCCGCCGCAAGCTCATGCGTTTGGCGGGTGGTGATTTGGCGGTTTGTGCCATGGGTACCGATTTGCAACGCGTCTATGACTCAATGAAGATAGCCCGCCTGCTGCCCTCGGCCCCTGACTTTGCCGGGGGCGCGAAACTGCTCACTGAAAGTAAACCGTGAAAAAATTGCTCATAAGTTTTTGCCTGGCCTTAGCCCTGGTCGCCTGTGTCCCCAAAAAGGCTGTTAAAAAAGGGCCGCCCGCCAAAGTTTTGACTACAGCACAAAAAGAACAAGTTCACGAATTTTATGTGCAGGGTCTCTATGCCGAAGCCGAGGGCAAGACTGAAAAAGCCATGGATCTGTGGAAGAAGGCTCTCGTTATCAACCCCAACCATGCCGACACCTTGAAAGAATTAGAAAAAGCCCGCCAAAAGCAAAGGGCGGTTAAGAAATTAAAAAAGTAGATTCAATAAGATCATTGTAGGGGCGCGCAGCAGCGCGCCCATTTAAATCAGCTGCCCTTTTTTCAGTTCCGGATTCTCGCTATCTTCAGCCCAACGAGCTGGATTTGACGCTATATATTCACGGATTTTGAACAGGTCATTTTCGTTGCGGATAATATGTTCGTAATAGTTTCTTTGCCAAACGATTTCAAACGGATTGCCCGTTATTTTTCTAATGGATCTCGTGGAAGCGCCTTTGAAAGCCCCAATAAAAGACCCTAAGGATTTGTCTGCCCGCGTTAGGGGCGCGCTGCTGCGCGCCCCTACAATGTTTTGGCTATGGGCGGGTAGGATGACGATTCCGTGAAAATGATTGGGCATGACCACATAGGCATCCAAAAGTATCCCGGGCCTGATAATCGCAGATGACACCCACTCACGCGTAATACTTTCACCCCAGGCATTGTGCTTAAGAGAATGTTGAAGAATTTCACCGAATAGTATTTGGCCTTTGTGCGCGCAAAGTGTCACGAAATATGCGCCTCCGTCGGCATAGCTGTGGTTCGCCAGACGCAACGATTGTCTTTTCTTGTCCATTTGTAAATTATGCCTGAGGCTTTTTACTTCTCATCGTCTAAAATCATCTGAATGAAAAAAAATGGAGTTTACATGAATTTTGACAAAAAAGTTTAACCATGCCGGGCCTCCTGCGTCTTCACGACAGTCTTATCAATTTGTTGTCTGATTATTTGCCCCTTTATGCTTCACTCACTTCGCTCGATGAGCCCGAACGCTACTATGGCTTGGGCCCTATCCCGCAGGGCGCGCACGTCATTTATTTTGAAGTTGAATTTGGCAAGTATGAGAAGCGCCTTAAATATTTTCACCGCAATCTGGCGCGCCGTGGCGCGAAAACCCCTTTTGTTGATGAATGCAATGGCGTGCAGGATCTTTTTGTGCCCCTGCGTGGACCTCGCCATGTCGACGCTTGGGTGGTGCTGGGCGGCTTTCATAGTCAGTTACCCAGTCGCAGCACCTTGTGGCAGCAATGGTGTCGCCTGCGTGGTGCGCCTGGCCCTGATGACGCGCGCGATTTTGTGCTCTATGCCTTCGCCCAACTTGAGACGCCTTTGCTCGACAAGGCCAGCTTGAAAGTTTTGGGCAAAGTCCTGACGCAGGCTGGTCAGGCTCTGTTGGGGCGAGCCTCAGCTACCCAGGCTGAACAATCGCTGGCCAAAGCCAAGCGCGAGCTGCTAGGGCAAGGCCTACCCTGGCGCATGTGGCATTATGCTGCGGCCCGACGCGATCGTTTTCACCGCGGACCCTATCAGGGCAGCGACTTAGCGTCTTGGGATGCCGTTGAATTTCGCCTCAAGCGCGGGCCTGATTCGGCTGTGGCCTTGGTGCCGCGGCAAGCCTCAATAGATCCGGTCGAGGCTTTGCAGCGGGCCGTGGCTTTGCAATGGGCCTGCTTTGAATATTGTCGCCAGCATGAAGGCCTGGTGGCAGGTCGCTTAGAGGGTGAAGGTGCCCTGATTCTCTGTGCAGGCCAGGCTAGCTCAACACGGGCCTTGGCCAGCGAGGCAGCAGCCAGTCTGAGTCGCAAGCTAGGTTTTGATCTGGTTACGGCTTGGGGCAGCCAGCCCATGAAGCCGCAAGAACTTGAATTTGTGATACGTGATGTTGAAGCAGCTCTGCGCCTTGCCCTAGCCCAAGGTGAAAGCTTGGTGCAGGCGAAGCTCGTGGGCCATGCCGAGCCAATGGCAGGCGAGCACCGTTTGCATGCCTCGGCTGAAAAACTAGCCCGCATGGCTAGCGAAGGCCGCTGGTCAGCTTATCGCTTGGCCCGCGTTGAGCTGGCCGAGCTGGCCCTAGGCTTATCGGGCGGTCGTCGCGATATCTTAGGAGCCCAATTGCGCTGGACCCAGCTGCCCCTAATACAACTCTGGTCCCGGCGACAAGGCTGGGACGGGGCGGCGCAGAATCGCGCGGCGCAAGAAGCCGCTCTATATATAGAAGCAGCTACAGCCAGTGAATTGCTTCGCAAGCACCAGGCTTGGTGCGAAGAAATGCTGCTACGCCTGAGTCAGCCTGCAGGCGGCGAACTGGCCCAGCGCCTGAATCAGGCCGCGGGCCGTTTGCGCGAGCATCCGGGTGAGGTGGCTAGCTTGCAAGCGCTAGCGAGCGAAAGCGGTATTTCGTTGCATCACTTTTCACGCCTTTTTAAAGCCAGTAGCGGTCTGGGCTTTGCCAAAGCTCGCCAAGCCGCACGCCTCGAGCGCGCTTGTCGCTTATTAGTTGAAACTGATTTGAGCATCGCGGCTCTTGCTGCTGACTGTGGTTTCAAGAATTTCTCCCATTTCAGCAAGCTGTTTAGGCTGAGCCAGGGTCAAAGCCCTTCGGCCTATCGCAAAAAAAGAACATTGATAACACAATAAAAGAACATATTTGATAGAAAGGCTGGGCTAGAGTGTCTTGTCTTACGAACCTGGAGTTCACATGGCAAACCTAGTCAAAGTCTTTACGCGAATCATGGCACTCATTAGTTTGAGTGTGGCGGCTTCGGCCGCAGTCAATATCGCGGCCAATGATCCCTTGCTGCGCTACACCGGTCGCTTTGACATGAGCGCGCCCACTGCCCCACACTTTGGCTGGCCGGGAACGACGATAGAGGCGAGTTTCAGTGGAACCAGCGTGGGCATACGTCTCTCTGAGCAGAACAACGGCTATTTTAATTATTTTAACGCCTACATTGACGCTGACGCCCCCCGCCGAATCACTTCAAGCACTTCAGCTATTGTTCAACACAATATCACGGGTTTAGCCCCCGGTAATCACATCCTCAAATTGGTGCGTCGTACCGAGAGCTTCAATGGCCCCACCAGCGGATCAGAGTACTCGCTTTTTCATGGCCTGGTCCTGGATGACGGCGCGGCTTTGAGCGCGCTGCCGGCGCCGCCCGCCCGTAAATTTGAGTTTATTGGCGACTCGTTCACTGTGGGTTATGGCAATGAGTCGCCCTCGCAGACTTGCTCAGGCACCCTGCAGACTTTCACCAACAACTATCTGGCCTATGGCCAGGTCACGGCCAGAAATTTCTGCGCTGAAGTTCGCAGCACTGCCATTTCAGGCCACGGCATGGTGCACAACTATAATGACGTTCAGGTCAGCGCTTACCCTATGCCATCGCTCTGGAAACGGGTCATCGCTGGCGCGGCTTCCCCCACGGTAAATTTCGCGTCATGGCAAGCTGACGCGGTCTTTATCTTTTTGGGCACCAACGATTACAGCAATATCAACCCGCCCACACAAACTCAGTACGAGGACGCCTATAAGGCTCTGATCGCCGACATACGAACTCAATACGCCTCGTCAAATCCATGGATTTTTTGCCTCTATGGATCCAATTCGCCGACCTTTGGACCTTATGTTCAAAACGTCGCGACGTATGTGACAAGCGTTCTGGGTGACCCCAAGGTTCGGGCCATTAGCGTTGGCACGATTGGCGGCTCAGCCTGCGATTGGCACCCCAATGTCGCGCAAGATCAAGCTATGGCTACTGTACTTTCAAACGCGGTGACCACAGCCACAGGCTGGACTCAGGGCGTCTGCCCGTCGTTGAATTCGCCCACGCCCTCGCCCACCGCGGCACCCGCTATGAACAAGGACTATTGCCTGAGCGTTAACTACGCCGCGGTGCCCGCTTTGGTGAACGACCGCAAGATCACCCTAAAAGTCAGCGTGGGCAATTGCGCTTCGGTGGCCGTGACCGCGGATGGCAGCCCTATCCCCTCAACTTATCTGGCGGGCACGGGTGAGGCGCTCTTCAGCACCACGGGCACAAACATTGTCGTGAGCGCTGTAAATTGGACCTCAGGCGGCACAGGCGCGGCGGTCAAGGCCTCGCTCTATGGCGACAAGCATTGGGCCCAGTCCCTGACCTTTGATGACGGGCTTCTTAGTCCGGTCACGAACGCCAAGCCCTTGCTCGACGCCAACGGCTGGCGCGCGGGCGCGGCGATCACGACCGGCCTGCTGGGCGGCGGCGCTTACATGACCACGGCGCAGGTTCAGGCCTTGCGCGCCGCGGGTTGGGACATTTTCAACCACAGCCAAAGTCATCCCAACCTGACTTGCGCCAATTTCACGGCCGAGTTGGGCAACGCCGAGACCACCTTCAACAGCATCCTGCCCGGCTACAACGTCTCGCACATGGTTTACCCCTACGAAGACTTGACGGCCGCGGGCTGCGCGGGTTTCCCGCCCGCATTTATCATGTCAGGCCAGGGCGGCGGCACAGGCTATAGCTTCGTAGACGGAACCTTTAACGCCAGCTATCGCACCATACCCCGCACCGGCCTCTATGGCACGAGTTACGCGGCCTTGCAAACGCTGGCCACCAACGCCAACGCTAACGCCCGCCCGGGCTGGATCATCGTCATCACCCATGGCGTGGCCGCCGGCTCAGGCGCGCCGCCCGACGCCTACAGCACCAACGCGGCCACGCTTGGCGGCTGGCTTGATTATCTCGAGAACAACTATGGCGCGACAGGCAACAGCAGCATGTGGTTCGCGCCCGCGGGCGAGGTCTATGACTATCTGCTGACGCGCGACAGCGTGACTATCAACACGGCCAGCTGCGGCACCCCCACGCCCACCCCTACCGCGTGCGCAGCCTGCAGCGCCACCAACACCCCCGCCGCCAGCCCCACGCG
>CAZFUM010000113.1:0-7419 GCA_964521965.1 uncultured bacterium
GGGTATTCACAGCACCCGTGGCCTTGGCAGCAGGGCTCAGGCACTGGGCCCAACGCGCGGCCTCGATCTTGTAAGGATTAGTAACATTGGCACCGATAAAATGCGGGCTTTGAGACAAGCCGTCGAGCAGCTTCTTAAAGGCTAGCGGACTGGGGCAAGGCAAAGCGACATAGCGCGCGTCAAGGCCTGCAGCTTGCATAGCCGCATTTTGAAAACGCGGCGACAAGGTATAAGTCAATGGCCAGCCCAAGATAGCGACCATGCGGGTTTGCCCGCTCAGCGGCTTTTTCACTTAATTCTCCGTTGTTGTATCCAGAACCCCAATGCTGCAACAGCCACAGGCGTACGCAAAACGCCCAGACCCAGGTTGATGCTTTGCCATCCCTTGCTTTGAGCTAGTTGCAGTTCAGACTCTTCAAATCCACCTTCGGGCCCAACCAAAACATGCTGAGTACCTTGCCAGGCCGCGGCATCAAAACCGGCCAAAGGCTTGACTGCGTGGGGGTCTGCCAACCAGCGGCCCCCTGAGCTGCGCTCAAGAAAGGCATGCAGATTCAAAGGTTCCCTAAGCTCAGGAAGCCTGGCCCTGAGGCTTTGATCACAGGCTTCTGCGAGTATCTTGCGCCAGCGCTCGAGGCGAGCTGAATTAACCCAATCGTCTGGCACCGGCGAACGAGCAGAACGCAAAGGCTGAATCGCGCTAAAGCCAACTTGAGCAGCCATATCGAGAGCAGTTTCAAAGGCATCGCCCTTAGGTGAACAAAGGCCTAATACCAAAGAATCACTGGCGGGCTCAGGGGGCAAGAGGCGCTCAACGCGTAGCCAGAGCGCATCCCGCTCAAGCTGGGTCACGCTGCCTTCGGCCAAATGGCCATTAACTGCGGCCAATCGCAAGCCATCGCCTTCACGCACTCGGGACACGCGAACAAGATGATGAAAACTCTCGCCACTGAGCTGGCGCATTTCACCCATCTGAAAAGGGGCCTCGAGATGCACCTGTCTCATGCCTTGCCCCTAGGGCTGAAAATTTGATAACGTAGAGCCATGCTGACCTTGAAAAATCGTGGTATCTGGCTGCTAGCAGCCTTGGGATTGGGCATCAGCTATGCCCTCATCTTGCGCCATGCCGGCTTGGTTCAGGGCGCGCCCAACTTGGTCGCGCCTTTGGACGAAGCCTACATCTATCACCAGTATGCCCTCAGCGCAGGCCAGGGGCCAGCCTTTCATTATCTCGCTGACTCGCCAGCTTCGAGCGGGGTTAGCAGCATACTCTATCTTTATTTGTTGAGCGCATTGCAAGGGATGACGCCTTCGCTGGCATGGCTAGGGTGGGCCATCGGCACATGCAGCTTGGGGCTGAGCCTGCTGGGCTTGCGGCGTTTAGGGCAAGCATGGAGCCCAAGGTCTGGCGCGTGGCTCTTTCCCTTACTTGCTTTGACCCACGGGGCATGGGTGGCAGCCAGCTTCAATGGGCTTGAGACTGGCCTCTTCTTAGCGCTACTCATCAACAGCCTGGCAACACTGGCAAGAACGCCGCGCTCGGGCACGGTCTGGGCCTGGCTCATGGCTCTCGCTTGGTGCCGTCCCGAAGGGCAAGTAGCTGCAGCTCTGCTTGGCTATTACGCATGGCGTCATCAAAAACAAGCTCGACTCACACGGGGCTTGATTTGCTTACTCGCTGTGCTGGGGCCCAGCCTGATTTGGCTTAAAATTAATGGAAGTATTCTACCCGACGGCCTAAGCGCCCAATCGGCGGGGCTTTGGCCCCTGACCTGGCTTTTACTGGCCTGGGCCTGGCCTCTAGACTGGCATCAGTACCACGAGACATTAGTGCTCGCGCCTTTACTGATAGTCGGCGTGGGCCTTTGCCTTGCATCTCTGCGCGCCTCGCGCCCTAAGCTTGGCTTGGCCTTGCTGATCACTTGGATAGTCTTTGGCCTGCTCAGCCATTTGACCTTTCTCAAATTGACCCACGAAAGCGCCGAACGCTACCAAGGTTCGCATGGCCGCATGGGTCGCTGGCTTGCCCAACACCCAGAACTCGGCAGCCGTCTGGCTGTGGTCGACGCCGGCATCCTTGCCTATGAATCAGGCTGGCCCATAACCGACTTAGGCGGCACTACCGATCATGCCATGGCCCTACTTGCACGCCAAGGCCGGGGGGTCGTACTCGAATGGTTAGCCAGCCAACCCTTAGAACTAAGGCCTAGCCACGCCGCCCTGCAAGACCGGCCTGACTATTCTGTCACGCCCCTGCTGCGCACCGGATTGCTTAGCTTGCTTGAAACGCCTGGCTTAGAACCTGGCCCCACACGCCTCTACACTTGGAACTGGCAAAAACTATCGTCTCAAACTCCACCTCTCAGAATGCTACCGCCCCATGCCCGATTAATCGAGGAATGGAATGTCAGCGGCAAGCTTTTTGGCGTCTTTAGCAGCAATCAAAAACTTCAATTAGAAGGCGGCCAGGTCACCCGTGGCGAAACCTTGCGCCTGCGCCAGCCCGCACCCGCAGGCGCGTTCCTCTTGGGACGCTTGCGGCTCGCGAATCATGCGCGGGCTTGGGCCTTAGCCGGCCAGGTGGCGCAGGGCGTAGATTTGGCGCCCAGCCCTGCCACGCAATACAGCGAATTTATTTTGCCAGTTAGCTTTGGGGCAGACAGTATCAAAATTTATTTACGCGATCTCAAAAGCGGTACCGAAATAGAATATGCTTCGTTTCACTGGTGGCTCTTTGAAACAGCCAAATCAAAATAGATCGCGCACAGCCTGAAGAAAACTTTTACGACGCGGACTGTTTTCATCGCCTGCTATTTTTGAAAATTCCTCAAGCAAAGCCTTTTGCTTCGCATTCAAATGTTGAGGCGTCTCAACCAGCACGGTCACGCGTTGGTCACCCCGGCCTCGGCCTTCGAGATGAGCCACCCCCTTGCCTTTAAGCCTCACTTCTTTACCGCCCTGTGTGCCTGGCACGATCTTGACACTCGTGGGGCCGTCGAGGGTAGGTACTTCAACTTCGCCACCCAAGGCAGCCAGCGTGAAAGAGATGGGCAATTCGCAAAGAACGTCAGCGCCGTCGCGACTAAAAATTGAATGGGGCTTCATACGCACTAGCACATAGAGGTCGCCATTGGCTACGCCCGCACCGCCGGCTTCGCCCTCGCCACGCTTGCGAATCTGCATGCCGTCGTCCACGCCCGCAGGTATCGCCACTTTAACGATGCGCTCGCGCCGCACCCGGCCTTCACCGTGGCAGTCAGGGCAAGGCTCACCCACTCGTTCACCGCGCCCGTGGCAATCAGGGCAGGTGGTGACCATGTTGAAAAATCCCTGATTCACGCTAACACGACCCCGCCCACCGCAGCGCTGGCAAGTGCTCGGCCGACTACCTTTCTTGGCGCCACTGCCGCTGCAGCTTGTACAGGTACTGGGTGCCCTAAGACTGATCTCAAGCTCTTTGCCGCGTGCCGCTTCTTCGAAGCTCAGCTCGACTTGGACGCGCAGATCTGAGCCCCGCGCCTCACGTCCGCCACCGAACATGCCCGAAAAAATATCGCCAAAAACATCGCCGAAATCTCCGAACCCACCGCCAGATCCTTGGGCGCCGCCGCCACCCTGAGAGCCGGCGTGCCCAAAACGGTCATAGCGAGCGCGCTTCTCAGGGTTACCCAAAACGTCATAAGCTTGGCCTACTTCTTTAAAAGCATCCTCAAGCTTCTTTTTCTCTGCTTCACCGGCACTATGATGGCGGTCGGGATGATATTCAGCAGCCTTTTTGCGAAAGGCTGCGCGCAGGGCCTGCTCGTCGACATCTCTGGACACACCCAGGACTTGATAGTAATCGCGCGGACTCATGGCTTATGGTTCACCTTGACCAAGGCAGGCCGCACGACACGATCGCCCATGCGATAACCCCGCTGCAGCACTTCGGTCACGCTGTTGTCGGCCAAATCTTCGCGGCTCTCTTGCATCAGGGCCTGATGTTGATGAGGATCGAATTCGGCGCCAGCTTCAAGGACCAAGACATCAACGCCTAAGCGACGCAAAGAATCTTCAAAAAGCTTAAGCGTAAGTTGCACGCCTTTGACCAATTGACCCATGGCGCCTTCTTGCGATCCGGGCGCTGCCAAAGCCGCCTTCAAAGCACGATCCAAATTGTCAGCTAGCGGCAGCATGGCCAGCACGGTCTCTTGAGATGCATAACGGCGTTCATCGTCACGCTCACGCGTCATGCGCTTTTTGAAATTTTCAGTCTCAGCTAAGGTGCGCAAATATCGGTCTTTGGCCTCTGCAAGCTCGCGTTGGACAATTTCAAGCTCACTTTCTTGCTGAGCTTGAGGCTGTTCAGACGCAAGTTCGCCGGCTTCAGCCGCTTCTTGGGGGGCTGGATTTTCACTCATGGCTTAAGGACTCTGTAAAAAAGAAAAGCCAAGCAAAAAGGCCGCGACACGGGTGGCCTTCCCGCTTGGCTAAATAGAAATACGGCGTAGCCGTATTACTGGATTAATTCTTTAAGTTCTTTTCCGGGCCTGAATTTAGGGCTTTTCTTGGCCGGAACTTGAACCTGTTCACCTGTCTTAGGATTGCGGGCGACACGGGCCTTTTTCTCTTTCACTACAAAAGTACCAAGCCCCGTTAGTGAGACTTTTTCGCCATTTTTAAGGGCGTTTTGGATGGAGTTCACCACCGTCTCAAGCAGGCGTTCCACTTCTTTTTTAGCCAGCCCACTTTTTTCTGCGACCTGATCGATCAGGTCCACCTTGGTCATGACGCCTCCCTAAGGGGTATCGAACGACTTACCATTAGTAGGTGAAAAGCCTTATTCGGTCAACGGATTTCTATGTGATTTGGAGCTCCCAAACTAAAGGAATGCCTCAAAAACAACATTGGCCAGCGAACGCCCCTTGGGGGTGAGCTGAAGGCGGTCAGAGCTTTGGGTCAAAAGACCGTGGCGGGCCATTTCTGCCTGCACAGACGCAAATTCTGACGAGAATTCCGTCCCATGAAACTCTTTCCAGGCTTTGAGATCAATACCTGCCAGGGTTCGCAAGGCCAGGCTAGCTGCTTCAGCCCTAGCTGCACGTTCGGTGAGGATTTCGTGTTGCACACGGGGGTCCCGCCCCTGCAAACATGCTTCTATATATTTAGAGGGCATTTTTTCTCGACCTGAACGCTCGCCGCCTAGGTAAGACCAAGCACCCGCACCCAGACCCAAAGTCTGGGCGTTTTGCCAGTAGAGACAGTTATGCTGCGCTTCCCTGCCGGGTCGACTGAAGTTCGAAATCTCATACTGGGCCAGGCCCGCAGCTTCACAAAGGGCCAGGCCCTGTTCATACATGTCTGCCTGCAGATCTTCGCCTGGAACCTGCAGTTCTCCCCGCTGATGCCAGTCAAAAAAACGGGTGCCGGGCTCTAAAGTCAGGCCATAAAACGAGAGATGGTCCGGCTGCAGGTTCAGGCCCCAACGTAAGCTTTCAAGCCAATCTTGCAAGCTCTGCTCAGGCAAGCCAAACATGAGATCAATGCTGATATTGTCAAAGCCAGCTTGGCGCGCCAGCCGAAAGGCCAACTCGCTTTGAGCATGATCATGAATGCGGCCCAACGCCAGCAAGAAACGGTCTTGATAGGCTTGAAAACCCATGCTGATGCGATTGATACCGGCTGCGCGAAAGGCCTGAAAATTTTCAAGTGTCGCAGAGCCAGGATTTGCTTCTAATGATATTTCAACATCTGTTCTCAGACCGACCTGTTCACGCACAGCCTCAACCATTTGACCAATCTGGCTAGGCAGCATCAGTGATGGCGTGCCGCCGCCAAAGAAAATACTTTTCAGAGGCTGGGATAAATAAGCCGAAGAAAGCCGAAGATCAGCTAGCAGCGCCTCAACATAACGCTCACGTAAATCAATCTGACCTTCATAGGTATTAAAGTCGCAGTAATGGCAGCGCTTTTCGCAAAATGGAATATGTATATAAAGCCCTTGCGCTGCCACAGCCTACTCAGTGAACCGAGCCCATTTTGGACAAGGGCCAGTAGCGTGTCAAAGGCGTGCCCCTCAGATTATCTTCAGGTACAGGACCAAAGTAGCGCGAGTCTGCCGAATTGTCGCGATCATCGCCCATCATCCAGAATTCGCCGGGCTTGAGGGTATAGGGCCCAAACCAATCGCGATTACCCAGGCCATTCCATATTTCAGGCTGAGACTGGCCTTTGGGAATACTAGCCGGCTTGCCGGCTGCCGGCAGGTCTAACAAACGGCCAAAGACCATAGCATTCATGTCTCCTGCAGCCAGCAAGTAGCTGTGCCCTGCAATCTTCAAAATAGGCGACCACAGCATATGCGTCGATTTACCCTTGGCCGTAGCCACGCGCTGCTTGGCCATCAATTCTTGGGCAGCCAAGGTTAACTCGGGCTTCACCGCGGCAGGCAAATCTTTGAGACTCACCCAAGCTTGTTCGACGTCGTTAAGCTTGCCATTGATATAGACCGCCTTATCCCGCACCTCAAGAATATCGCCAGGCAGGCCCACACAACGCTTCACATAAGCCAACTTAGGTTTGTGGGGCGGTACAAAAATCACAATCTCACCCCTACGCGGCGAACGAAGTTTGGCAACTCGACCCTTGGTGAAGGGCAAATGATAACCATAGGTCATCTTGCCCACCAATAGGTGGTCGCCGACTTCGAGCGTGGGCACCATCGATTCACTGGGAATCGAATAGGCTTCAACAAAGGCCACGCGTATAAAGAGCGCTGCCCAAACCGCGACAAAAAGCGTTTCGCTGTTATCGCGAAACCAATGCTTCTTTTCTAGCTTCATTGAGCGCGCCGCGATCACGCCCAGGGTGCCAAGCAGGGCGGCACCGTAGAGCAACCGTTCTGTCAGGTCAAATTCCATAAACCATTGCCAACTAGCCACGCCGTTCCTCCTAATCGAGCTTCAAAACCGCCATAAAGGCCTCTTGCGGTATCTGCACCGAGCCCAGATTCTTCATGCGTTTCTTGCCTTCTTTCTGTTTTTCAAGCAGCTTTCGTTTGCGAGAAATGTCGCCACCATAGCATTTGGCGGTCACATCCTTGCGAACCGCCGAAATGGTCTCGCGGGCGATGATTTTGCCGCCAATGGCAGCCTGGATGGGGATGACAAACATCTGGCGAGGGATGAGATCCTTCAGCTTCTCGCAGAAAACCCGGCCCCGAGACTGCGAAGAGTCACGGTGGATCATGAACGAAAGGGCATCGACCAGCTCGCTGTTAAGCAGAATATCTACCCTCACGATGTCGCTGGCCCGGTAGTCGAGCATCTCATAGTCAAAGCTGGCGTAACCCTTGGTGATGGACTTGAGCTTGTCGAAGAAGTCCATCACCACTTCACCCAGGGGCAGGTGATAAGTCAGCTGCACGCGGGTGGGCGAGAG
>CAZFUM010000114.1:0-7349 GCA_964521965.1 uncultured bacterium
GGCAGAGTTGAAGCCCCAGAGTCCCAGGGAGACCGCCCAGCAGCGTGCGGGGCAGCAGGCACCCACCAGGTCATAAACCACTGCTATTGCGTCTCAATTTGGCTGTGTTGGGGTCGCTGTTGGTGACGCGCTGAAAGTGGGGGTCATAGTTGGCGACGGAATGAAGATGCTTAATTCGTCGACGTACCAACCTCGGTGGGCATTATCGTTTAGGTCAGAGCTGAAGCGACGTGACCCCCAAAAACTGGTCCATTTGAAAGTGTAGAGCTCTTGGGTTAAGATTCCTAACAATGGCCCGGCTAGAGGGGGCCAGGTCAATTTTTACTTAGCTAAAAATTATTCATTTACCTTAATTTTAAAGGCTAAATCATGCCACTTCAGGGCGCCCGCTCAAACGCGGGCGCCCTGTTTGGTCTATTGGATCGCTAATTTGAAATGGGTTCTCTGAGTCTCAAGCGCGTCGACTTTTAGCTCGAGTGTGGCGAAGTAGAGCCCGGGCGCCAGGCCTGAATAGTTGATGTCTTGCTGAATTTGGCCAGCAGCTTGCAGGCCAAGCTCTTGGCGCGAAATCAGGCTGCCTTGAATGTCGCGTATTTCAAGCGCGGCATGGCCTGGCTTGGGCAAGCTGAGCAAGGCCTGGCCCTGGCCGCGCAAGGGATTGGGTGCGATGAGCAGGCTCAGGGCCGCCGGCGTAGAGCTGCCGTCCTTGGGGCTGTTTTCCCAACGCGCAGTTAAGGCACCGGGGACTATGCCCCAGACTTTGGTGCCGCTGAGATAGGCTGACACCTTGTTCCATGAAATCAGGCTGGGGTGGCTGGCCCAACTATAGTCATTGCTTTGGTCTGAGTTGGCCCAGTTGCCACGGTTAAAGCGGAACTGCACCTCAGCCGAGCTGCCGGCCGGCAGGCTGCCTGAGCTAAAGCGAATGCGCAGGTAGTGAGTCTGACCACCGCTGCTATCGCTGATGACCGCGATGTTGGCTGTGATGGCGCTGCCCGAGGGCTGCAGCCCGGCCCAGTCAATATAGGCCTGCAGGCCCTCGCTGCCACAATCGCATTTCAGCCAATAGCGCGCTTCGACATTGACCAAATTGATACTTGCTGCAGTTTTGTTTTTAATTTGAATCTTATGATGCGGGCCACTGCTGATTACCGCGTCACTGCTTTGGTGAAACACCTCGAGCTGCGCCGCGTTGGTGGGCGCTGGGCTGGGCGTGCGGGTGGCACTGGCTTTGGGCGTAGGGCTTCGGGTCGCGCTGGGCCGGGCCGTGGGGCTATAAGTAGCGCTGGGGCTCGCGGTTTTGCTGGGCTGGGCCGTGTTGCTGCGAGTCGGGCTAGCGCTTGGGCTAGGGCTGGCGCTGCTGACAGGCGACTCGGTGTAGGTCGAGCTATGGGTGGGGCTGTGGCTGGACGTGGGTGATTCACTAAAAGTCGGCGACTCGCTGGGGCTGCCAGCAGGCGTCGCGCTCGCGCTTGCAATGGCTGTTGGCGTGCGGTTAGAAGTTGGGCTAGCTGAGCGGCTCGGCCCCGCGGTGACGCTGCTTGTGGAGCTCGGGGTCGCGCTACGGGTGGCGCTGCGGGTGGCGGTAAAGCTGGCGTTGGGTGGCAAGGTGGCGCTGGGGCTCAAGGCCGGCGCGGCGCTAAGCGTGAAGTTGTCGAAACGGGCCGCGCCCGCGACCGCGGCGTCGCCCGAAGCGTGGATAAGGCCGACTTTGAGGCCTGAGCTTAAGGCCAGAGTCTGCGTGCCGATCAGCTGCCAGCTTTGGCCATTATCTGAGCGATAGGCTGAGACCAGCGTGCCTTGGCGGGTGAGGCGAAGCCATTCAGCAGCGGTATGGCCAGCCTTGCTGGTCACCAAGGCTGTGCCTGAATCCACTGAGCGGGTGACGAGTTTGGCGCCTTGGCCATAGGTGATCAGCGCAGCCGCCATGGGCGCACTGGCGCCCGTGCCCTGGCGAAGCATGAGGCCAGCCTGGGCCCCGTTATGGGACCAGCTCAGGGACATCACCCGAACTTTGACATCGATGTCGCCGCTGGCGTCTTGCCAGGCCACGCGCGCTTGGTCTGTGGCGCCACCCAAGCCGCTTGAGGCGCCGCCAAGGGCCAGCACTCCGTTGAATTGGCCCGCCTGGGGCGAGCTCACGCTGCCCAGGCTGTTGGGGGACCAGGGCGTGGGCAAGGCGGCCAGATTGGGCGCCAGGCGCAGGCGCACCACGCTCATCAGGCTGCTGTTCTTTGAGATACCTATGAAATCATTGTTCTCGCGCAGGCCCAAATCATCCACGCCGATAAAGCTGCTGTTTGCGCCCACCGTGTCGTTATAGCCCGCGCTTGTAAAATCATTTAGGCGGCGGTATTGGCCCGAGGGACTGAAGAGCGCGAGCACCCCAAATGCATCGAGCTTGTACTTGCCGCGAATGTAGGTGCCAAAGGGATCTCGGACCACGTTAGACCAGCCTCCGCCAGTCAGGCGGTATTTGTATGAAAAATACTGGTGGTCAAGTATCTCGCTAAAACCGACCCAGGGCAGGCCCGCACGGTTGGCGCCCACCGAGGCGTAGAGGTCAAAAGCCGCGGGCCCCATAACGATGTCGCCCTGGTTTGCGCCTGCATCGACACGCAGAGGCGGGGTCACGGCGCTGCCATCAGCGCGCTTGAAGCTGACGCCACGATCATCGCTGCGGCCATAGAGGGCGTGGGTAGGGTCAGGGCTGGCCTGGTCATTGACCACGCAGGCAGCAAAATGGGCGCGGTTGTCGAGGTCGAAATACATTGAGGCGCGGTAGCCCTGGTACCAGCCGCCGTTGTCAGACTCGCCGTTGTTTTCCCACATGACGCTCTTGTAGATCGCGGTCGTGCTCGAGGGGGCCAGGCCGCCCAGAGCAGTCCATGCGCGGGTATTCGAGTCATAACGGAACATGCCCACGCCCATTTCGCCGGGCTGATGGCCGCCCTTATGGACCTTGATGCGGGCCATGAAATAAAGCTCGCGGTCTTGGTCATGGGCAAAGCTGTGATACGAGAAACCGTAGCCGGGCATGGCGCGGGCCGCATCGCCGCCCACAAAATCGAAAGACGCGATGCTCTCGGGCTGGCTGCTCACCCAGTACATGATGATCTTGTTCTGGTACTCGGCCGGATAATTGACCTGGTCATAGCCCGTGGGATAGTTGTGCATGTCGCCCGTGACGTGCAGATAGCCGTTCTTGTCTACGCCCATTGAAAAATAATGGTGACCGTCATTGCGAATGGTATAGGCGCTATTGGAGCTGAGATAGGAGCTACTCACCATGCCGTTTTTGATCACGCCGACCTTGGGGCGGTTGTCTGAGTTGATCCAGACAAAATAGGTGGCCCCCCGAAAGCTGACCACGGGCGTGTAAGTATTGTCATTGAAGAGCTGGCCCAGAGGCAGGGTGGCCAGGGTGCTCACGGTCTTGATTTCTTCGCCTGCGACGATCGCGCGGGCTGGCGCGCTGGGCAGGCAGAGCAGCAAGGTCAGCAAGCACGAGGCGCCCAAGGTGGAATGGGATGGCCTGGCGTCCGGGTCTTGTCTTGGCTGTGGCGGCTCGCAAGGCAATGGGGTCGTCAGGGCGCTTTCTTGCGCCCGGCGGCGGGCTGCCTCGCGGCGCTGGATGCGTTCGCGCACCAGGCTTAAATCCATATTTTGGGTCCAAAAGGCGGCGAGCAGGCTCATCGGAGGCTCCTGAGTTGAAAGGTTTCAGAAGCCAGTTTAGCGTTGAGCGTTAAGAAACAGGGTTAAGGGGTGGTTTGGAGCTGATTAAGTTTCAATTAAACAGGGGGCTTTTCAATTTTTCCGTCAGGAAATTTGGTAAAGCGCTCTGGCTTGTTGCCATGAGTGGGGTCATCGGAGGGCCAGGGCCAGCCACCAAAGCGGGTGCGGCGGTAGTCCTCAACTGCTTGTTGCAGCTCGACTTCGCGATTCATCACAAAGGGTCCATATTGCGCCACGGGCGCCAAGATGGGCTTGCCCTGCAGCATGAGAAATTGGCAAGGGCCTTTGATGGCTTTGACTTGGCAGTCTTGGCTAGAATCGAGGCTAATCATTGAGGCTGAGGCTAAAGACTTGTCGCTGACTTCGGCTTTGGCGCCCGCAAAGAAATAGAGTGTGCGTGAAAGGCCCTTCGAGGCTGCAGGCAGCGTAAAGGTCGCGCCCTCTTCGAGGCGCAAGGTCCAGATGGCCACCTCGTTTTTAGGGTCGGCAGCCCAAGAGTTTGGCGGGGGTGGTGGCGGCGTTTGGCCCTGCAGGCTGCCGGCGATCAGGGTTAGCTGATATTGGCCGGATTTCTCGAGCTTGGGAATTTTGGGGGCCCAGAGCATGGCAAAGTGGGGTTTCACCATTTTGTTTTCAGGCGGCAGGTTCAGCCAGATTTGAAAGAGCTCGGTGGGATTGCCGCTTGCGGTGTTAACGAGGGGAAACATTTCAGAGTGGACGATGCCAGCTCCGGCCGTCATCCACTGGGTATCGCCTTGGCCATAGCGGGCTGAGCCGCCCAACGAATCACTGTGATCAAGCAGGCCTTGCCGCGTCACGGTGACCGTCTCAAAGCCGCGATGGGGATGCCCCGGAAAACCAGGCACGCGGTCGCCGTGATACATGTTCCAGCCGGCGATGCCATCAAAGTCTTGCCCGATATTACGGCCGCTCAGGTCAGCCTTAGGTGCCAGCTTGCCATCGCCGGCAGGAAATTGGTCCAAATGGTAGACGCAAAAAATAAATGGATCCACGCAGCGCCAGGGAAAGCTGAGTGGCCAGACACCTTGAATAATACTGCTAGAGCTCACGCAAGGGGCTCGGGCTGAGGCTCAAGGGTGGCTGCAGGAGGGGGCAGCTTTTTCTTGCCTAAGGTTTTCAGTAAGATGATCACGATCGCGGCGAACCAAATCAGGCCCAAGACCACAAACAAAATAAGCATGCCCCAACTGCGCTTGGCTTTAACCTGACCTGGCTCAAAGAGGCCGCGCTTGGTGGGCGGGGCGTTCAAGGGGTGGGCCTCGGCGTGTTCACCGGGTGCTTTGACTTTGCCAGACTTGAGGTCTGCTTTGAGAGCGGCGAGTTCAACGCGCACCGCTGCCGCATCTTGCTTGGCTTCTTCGGCGACTTTGCGGGCCTCGGCAGCATCGCGTTTAGCTTCGCTGGCTTCGGTCTTGGCTTGGGTTAAAGCAGCCGACTCTTTGGCATCGGCTTTAGATTTTTCTGCGCTTTTACCCTTGAGGTGTTTGCGTGCGCTCAGTTCACCTTGCTTAGCCAGGCGCTCAAGCCATTCTTCGGCCTCGATATTGCCGGGGTCGAGTTGCAGCACCTGCTCAAAGAGTTCGACCGCGAGTGAAGGTGTTTCGTGGTTGGCGTAGAAGCGGCCTTTCTCAAGTAAGAATGCCACGTCAGATTCTGCCCATGCCAGAGTTGCGCCCAGGCAGATGGCGAGAGTCAGGATGATTTTGCGCATGCGATTGCTCCGTCGATGTTGTGGCTTAACGCCAGATGGCTAAGATGTCAGCAAAGAGTGGGTATAGGCTTAGCGCTGAAATCGATCATGCGGGCTCCGAAAGGCAGGGGGCTTATTTTAAGGGTTAGTCTGCTGCCTGGGTGCAGGATTTTGGCCCTCTTTGCTCGACAGTTTCATATGATGAAAGGCAGCTAATAGCATGAGGGGGGAACATGAGTCTGGTCAGCACAGAACTCGACGCAAAATTGGGCGAACTTGAGAAGGTCCGGGCCTGGAGCCCCCGCCTGGTCGCCAAACTTGAAGCATTAATCCAATCGGACGATCATTGGGACCTCTACCGGGTGAATCCGGTGAGCTTTGCCCAGAAGCGCGGCGTGGATGAAGAAGAGGCGATTGACCTCTTTTTGCATGCTGCCAAGCTGGGGCTTTTTCAGATGGAGTGGCGTCTGATCTGTCCCAGTTGTTCAGACACGCTAAGCAGTTTTCAAAGTCTGAGCACCCTCCACAACCGTTGCTTTTGCGCGCTCTGTCATCTTGATACACGTGTCGACTTAGACGACTACATTCAAATTAGCTTCAATCTTTCGCCTAAAGTTCGTGACCTACCCTTTCATCATCATGAATCGCTAGGCTTTGACGACTATGTTTTTCGCTATCGGCTAGATCCTAAGGCTATGGTCGTTGGGCTGAATATACCCAAGGTCGAGCAGATGCGGGCCATTAAGCGCGCCGCAGACTTTCTTGCGCCCGGGCAGTCGGCTGAGGTAAAAGTCGAAGTCACGCCCGGCGTTATGGTGGTACATGATTTTGAGAGCGATCGGGGCATCATGTTTTCGGTGGACCCGGGTGGCAGCCAGCGCGTCGACATCGATTTTAGCCGCAAGAATATTTGTGCTGAGACCTCGGTCAAACCCGGCATCGTGACCGTGTCATTGAAAAACGGTGGCGAACAAAGGCTCGCTTGGGCCGCGGTGGTCATGCCGCCAGACGCGCCTCAGTCTGAGGTGGCATTGGCGCCGGCCGTTACGGGTAAGCGCCTACTCAATTCGCAGACTTTTAGAAATCTCTTTCGCAACGAGACCATTGGCGGTAGTGAAGGCATTGGCGTGCGCGACCTAACCCTGCTCTTTACCGATCTTAAAGGCAGCACCGCCATGTATGAACGCATTGGCGACATGAAGGCCTTTGCTTTGGTGCAGCAGCATTTTGTGCACCTGGGCAAGTCGATTCAGGCCCATCGTGGCGCCATCGTGAAGACCATCGGCGATGCCGTTATGGCTTCGTTTACGAATGTTTCTGACGCGGCAGCTGCGGCTTTGGATATGCTCAAGGAGATCGAGGGCTTCAACGAATCGCAGGGGCACCGCGAGATTTTGCTCAAAGTCGGCCTGCACCGGGGTTCAAGCATTGCGGTGACACTGAATGAAAAGATCGACTATTTTGGTCAGACTGTGAATATTGCTGCTCGTGTGCAGGGCCTGGCCGATGCCGAAGAAATTTGTCTGACCGAAGAGGCATTTAAGGCGCCGGGTGTGGCTGAATTATTTAAGGGTCTAAAGGTCAGCCAAGAAAAGGCCGAGATTAAAGGCGTGAGCGGCAAGATGGCCATACGCCGGGTAAGCATGGCGGCTGCGCCATTAACTAAGTCTAAAGCCAAGCCCAAGATTAAAGTAAAAGTTCAGCCTAAGAAAAAGGCTCGAACCGTTAAGTTAAAAAAGAAAGTTGTGAAAGCCGCTAAAAAGAAGAAATAAGCTCGTCTAAGTTAGGGCTGCGGCCCCCGCCCACATAGAGCCCAGATACGCGGGTGGCAGCCTGGGCGCAAGCCACGGGATCTAAACCTTTAAGCCAGCCCAGGCAGTAGCCTGCGTTGAAATGGTCGCCC
>CAZFUM010000115.1:0-7323 GCA_964521965.1 uncultured bacterium
TGTCCGGCGCTTCGCCGGTGCTCGGGGCGGGCTGCGCCGGACGGGGGGCCAAATAGGCGCTAGGTTCAGTTAGAAATTTCTGCCTGCACCTTGGATTACAAAAGAAATATTCCACGCCCTCATGCGTGTGGCGCAGAGGCGAGTCGGCTGAGACTTCCATGCCGCAGACTGGATCGGTGTGGATTAATGAGATGGCCATGGCTCTTGATGACTCATTTTGGCGAATCTTTAGAAAGTTGGGTGCCAAAAATGGCATCTAACTCTTGGGCCAAGAATTCCGAAGCGACTTTGGGATGGTCATTTGAGCTAAGGCAAATATGTCGGACACCTCGCTTCATCGTGCCATATTCAAGGTTTCCGTCGTCGAGCTTTTCGAGGTAGCAGCCAGAATCCCAGCGTTTGTCAAACATGTAGTCCAGCCAGACTTGGATCAGGTTCGGGTCCTCGCGAATCGCCAGACTCAGTGTTTCAGCCGTCAGGGCCTGACTTTGGCAAGCCGAACGATAGTATTCGGCAGCAAGAGCGACCCGGCTGGGGTTATCTTTCCAATAGCTTGGGTACAGCAAGAGATTCTGCAGTTGCTTGTCCATTCCCTAGTCTAACCCAAGACCATGAACATGTCGCCAAGGTCGTCTTTGAAAAATTTGTAACCTTTGGACTTGAGGTACTCGATTTCTTTGAAAAAGAATGACGTCTTTGGCGCTAAGACCGGGTCGGTGGAAAGCCGTATAGGAGATTTTGAAAGGATTGCTTTGTCTAAGAATTTTTTGTTGAGTTCCCAAATCTTGTCGTCGTTTCGATGGATGTCTTCAAGAATCTTCGTTGGCAAATTGAATTTCTTGGCATGAGTCGTTCTGGCCAATTCAAGATAACTTGGAACCCGGCCTAGCACGACTGTGCGATTATCTAGATCAAGATTTTCAAACGTTTCGTACCAAGCCTTTTTGTGACCGTCACTGAGCCTGGAAACTTTGCCTGCTTCACTGAACAGCGCCTCCGAACCTTCTCGCCAGGCTGCGCCCGAACCAACGATGAGTGCCATGGCTGTCAGGGCACGTTCGCCTGGGTCTAATTCGCGGCCCGAGATAAATTCTTCGCCACCGAGGACTTCATAAAGATCGGCAGCGTCGCCGATGATGGGAATAAAACCCAGCCCGAGGCGGCCAATCTCTTTAAGTAAATTTTCGGCTCTGCGGCCCGTGATCTGAGCATCCATATCTTGGGCGGAGCCTCCCCAAAGGGGCGCTTGCAGCCAGATCTCTTCTTCTATGAATGAGCCAGTCCCGCCGGGCAAGGGCTTGACCGGCTCGATACTGGCAGCCGCCAGGCCCTCAGACAGGTCGCGCATCCAACGCATGAATTGTTTTGCACTGGTCTTGCCGCCGCTTGCTTTAAGTTCCGCCACTTCAAGTTGAATCCTGGTGATCTGGGTCTTAAGTTCGGCCCGGGGCTTATTGAGTTCTGCTAGCGCGTCCGACAAATTACCTTTACCGGGGGTTTGCGGCCATTGGGTTAGGCCCTTCAATGCTTGCTGATAGCGCTCTCCATTGTCAGACACGCTGGGTTTGGCTGCGCCGAGTCGAGTAGCTTGTTTTCTGACTGCATTTGCGCGAGCACCCAAAGTGGGGTGTGATCCCTTTAACTTTCTGAATCGATAGAGCAGGCCACCTTCGGCTAGAGAACTGGCACGCTCAAACAGATTGGCTAAGGCAGTGGCTTCATATCCCAGGCTGGCCGCGAGTTCGGCGCCATAGAGATCGGCTTGAGTCTCGTGCTCTTTGCTTCGCGCGGCGTTGAGCAAATCGTTCTTGTCGCTGTCGTATTCAAGATATTTGCCTACGCCCGCCGTCTCTTTAACAAGGGTATCGGTGGTGCTTTCGAGGCCACCTCGCTTTCTGCCACCCGCGAGAGCATGGCCCAACTTAAAGTGTCCGATTTCATGGCTCAGCAGAGCTGCCAGCTCATCTTCGTTCTCAATGAGATTGAGCATGCCACGAGTCACAAAGACCTTGTCGGCCAGCCACCAGGCTTGGCCCTGCACCTGGGCGCTATCGAGAATTTCGACTTCGAGCCGGGTGCCAAACCCGCTGGCTTTGTGAAGTTTAGAAAAAAGCGACCTGACATAAGTCTCGATTTCGGGATCTTGAACCCGCGCGAAGATGTCGGGTTCAGCCGCGTTTTGGGGCTTGCTCAGTTCGCGGGTGGCATTGACGGCTTGGCGGGTGAGGCGAGCCTTGTTGTTGTCTTTGACCGCGTCAACGATGCCCAGTAGGTCAAAGGCATGCGACCAAGTTGGGCATAAAAGTAAAAATGCAAGTATGCGGGTTTTCATGGCGCTCCTTTGAATGAGCGCTGATCATAAATTAGGATGATAGTTTTGCAGCCGACAAACTGCCTACAAAATAGTTGTCAAGGTGTTCGTTTTCTTAGGTCTCAAATTACTTGCCGATCAGTTCCACTTTCGCCGCACAAATAAAATCATTCTCAGTCAGGCCGTTAGCCGCATGGGTGCTAAAGCGCACGCGCACTTTGCGGTATTGCAACTCGATGTCAGGATGATGCTTTTCGGCCTCGGCCACTTTGGCTACTTGCGCCACAAAATCAACGCCGGTTTGATACGAGGGGAACTCATAGAGGCGGCTAATGCTGCGGGCGTCTTGGCTGAGCTCCCAGCCTAAGACTTGGGCCATGAGCGTCAAAATAACGTCGGCCTCTAAGGGCGGTGTACCCTTGGCGCAAGGGACGCAGTGTTTTTCAGCGAGGGACATAAAAAGATCTCCTGTATCGAAATTAATTCATTACCAACGCAGTGACGCTGCTGCCTGGCAGTTGAATTTTGACTTGGCCATCGAGTGAATCAAGTGTAAAAGCCGGAATGCCTTCAATGGGGAAGGGACCCCCGCCGCCGGCGGGGCCTTCGACTTCATTGAAGCGCACGCGCAGGTCCATCAGGCCCCAGCCGCGCGCCACCCAGGCGCGGGCTTTTTCTTTGCCCTTGTAGCCAGGCCAGCTGACTTGCAGGTCGAGAGCCTTTTCGTTTTCGTTGATCAAGATCCAGCCAGCCTGGCCGCCGCTAAAGCGGCTGGCAAAGGCTCGTAGGCCCTGGCCGCTAACGTTTGTTTTGACGAGGCGCTCGCCGCCGCCTAGCTTCCATAAAGCAAAAGCATAGTAGCTGGGCCGTGGGGTGGCTTCGGGCACGCGAGGGTCGCCTGTGGCCAGCATGCCGTGGTCGCCTTTGAACTGTTCATCTAAGCCATTTTTCCAGTCCCAGATATTGGCGGTAGCAAAACCAACTCGCGCCATTTCGCCCAGCACTTCGGCCGTGAAGAGCATATTGACCGTCTCTAAAGTTTGGCGAGGGCTAGAATTGATAATGTTAAATTCGTCAAAGGCCACGGGCAAGATCTTGCCGATGTAGCGCTTTTGCATGTCATCGAGCTGTTCCTTAACCTGGGCCACACGCGTCACGTTGCTAAGTAGACGGCCATAGCTGGGGTCGATGAAATTCTTCTCAGGATGGCTGAAGGGCCATAAGAAGTATTCGTGTACAGCCCAGAAGTCGACGGCCTTGCCCGCCTCTTTCATGACGCCTCGGTTCCACCAACGAAAGCCGGTCCAATCTTCGCCATTGTCATCACCCACGACTACGGCACCCACTTTGACTTTGGGGTCGACTTTTTTCAGGGCTTTGACAAATGCCACGACGTCTTTACCGTATTCTTCGCCGGTCAGGCGTTCTTTGCCAGGCACGCCATCGGTGCCGCCTTCCCAAGGTCCGTAATTTTCATTGCCTACTTCGACATAAGAAATCTTATAGTTTTTTTCTTTGGCGTATTTCAGCCAGCCTGTGGCGAGATCCAACGCCTCTTGTAGCGAGCCATAGCGGGCCAGGCCATAATTCAGGGTCAAGATGGGTTCTGAGCCGGTCTTAGCGCAGAATTCCATAAAGTGGTCAAAGTGCAGGTATTCTTCGGCTGCCATGCGGCCCGAGTCTTCGCCATTGTAGGCTTTGGCATATTTTCCATATTGATGGTTCCAAAAGTAAAAATCAGACGATGAGCCGCCGGGAAAGCGCCAGAAGCTCATGCCGCCTTGTCGTGCTTTGGCTAAACGGTCTTCATCTAAATTCCAAGCCCAACGCGACCACCAAGAAGTGTTGTTGCCAAAATGATAGCGGGTCAGGCGGGTGCCAGGTGTTTTAGGATCAGCCTGAGCGCTAGCCGTGAGTGAGGCGCTGCCAAAGGCCCAAGGCCAGGCCTTGGTTTCAGTGCCGGGCGTGGGCGCAGGGCGGGGCTCATTCGAGTCAAAGGCCGCAGCAGCCATGGTTTGGGCCACCAAGGCCAGACTGGCGAACCCTAGTAAGATCTTACGCATGCTTACCTCGTGAGTTTATTTCAGGGTGTTGAAGGTTTTGTGCCGTCCACAATCTTTAGGGCAGAATCAATTCAGCGCAGCCAGAGCATACGACTCATGACGCGAGGGCCTACGTCAGCCCCGTTTTTGCGTATCTGCAGAGTGTAGAAATAGGCACCGTTGGCCATGCTCGCCAAGACTTGGGGCAAGCTGACCTGGTTCCACCCGGGGTTGGCTGGGCCTGAGTTGATTTCAGCCACGAGCACGAGGGATTTGGCATAAATGCGCAAGACCACGTCATCGGCTTGGCCTTTGAGTTTAAAGGCTACCGCCACGGGGGCTGCGCTGGGCCAAACCACCTGGTATTCAATCACAGGATCGCTGTCGCTGGCTGAAGGCGCCCATGTGGGTGTGCTTGTGAGCGTGCCAGCCAGGGTGGCGCTGGGGCTGGGACTTGACGTCAAGGTGCCCGCGGGCGTGTCGCTGGTCGTGGGTGTCAATACAGGTGAAGGTGTGGTGCTGGGGTTCTGTGTGGGCGAGTGGGTGGGGCTACCATTGGGCGTGGGGCTAAAACTGCCCGTGGCTGTGCGAGTAGGGCTGGCGCTAAAGCTGGGCGTTGCGCTTCGAGTATAAGTTGCGGTGGGCGTGCGCGTGTTCGTGAATGTCGGCGAGCCCACGCAGCCGCCGCCTGACGTGAGGGCTAGTTGGGCTTTGACGGTGGTGCCAAACCATGACGTCGGGGTGTAGGACCAATCTGACACCAGATTGGGCGTGGCGCCGGTGTGCATGCACCATGCGATATAGCCCGTGGTATTCGCGATGGCCCAGTTCATCACATTTTGTGACCAAGTATTGTTGGCCACACCGTCGGCATTGTTGTTTTGGCCAAACTCAGTCACCATCACCGCGTAATTGTCGTGCACGCTGGCTGGCACCGCCGTGTCCCAGCAGCTTTGATTGCAGGGGCTGGGCCATTTCCAAGGGTAGATGTGAGTGGCATAGACCACGCCGTTGCCCGTGGCGTCGCTCAGCGCATTGGCAGGCACGCCCGTTAGGTTAAAGGACCAGTCGAGACCGCCGGCCACGATGATATTCTTGGCGCCCGTGGCACGCACGGTGTTGACCAAGGCTTGCATGCCCGGGCTGCTATAGCTGCCGTCGGTCATGCCGGTGCCGCCATTCTTCCATAGGGACCAGCTCGTGATGCCTTTGGGTTCGTTATAGAGATCAAACCAGACGGCAGGATTATTGGCGTAACGGGTGGCCACATCGGTCCAGAAAAGGCTCGAGTTGTTGTCAGGCATGTCGTGCTGGCCGCTGGTGCAGACGCTGCCCCCGCCCCAGGTGCCGGTGTCGCTCCAGTGCAGGTCGAGCATGACCCAGACGCCCACCGAGTTGCAATAGTTGACGATGTTGTCGACCACGCCTTGGTAAGACGATGCGGTCGCACCGCAGCCGCCTAGGCCAAACCAACGGTCTTGATTTAAGGGTATGCGAATCATATTGCAGGACCACCCTGTGACCATGGTCTGCACCGTGGTCAAAATATTGCCGCTAGGGCCGTCGCCCCAATTGGTCCATTCTAGGCTGGGCACATTCACGCCCTTCAAAAACGTGGGGCAATTGCCAGCCACGGTCACGACTTGGTTGCCCAAGACCTTGAGTTCAGTAGAAACAGCATAAAGGGATGGCGCGGCCAGCAGACTGAGCATGGCCACGAAGAATTTTCTTGTCATGTCTTATTAAGACACGAAAACATATAATCAAATTACGTTTAATTTACTTTTTGTTTCGCGTTTTGAAATGAGCCTTTTCGCAAGCTGTCCAAGATTTTTCAGCCTGCTTTTTCTTTTTCTTTCGAACCGTAGTTTCGGACCATTCTATTCGATATCCCAGAGCTTTAAATTCCATGCCGTACCAGAAGAATTCGCTCAATACCAAGTGCCATCGGTCGCTCTTGAGTTCGCGAGCCAAAATGACTTGGCCGTGCGCGGCTCCGCTGCCGCGTTCAAAGACGATGCCCTGGCTGGGACCCTGGGTGAAAAGCCAGTTGTCGCTAGCAAAGCTGCGCGGATAAAAGTCTTGGCCTTGAATGCTGAGCAGGCCCCGGCAAGCATCGTAGCGAATTGTAAAATCAGGGATGCCAGAAAATTCGTCGATGCGAAAACCCTGGCTGTCGGTCTTGACTTGGCCATGGACTGCATCGCTCGGCTCCCACTGCAGGGTACCCAGTTTGTTGTTATGCAAATTCAATAAGGCAAGGCTTGCGCCGGATTTGGCCAAAGGCTTGAGTATGTCGCGGGTTTGCTTGGCGCTCAGCTCGATCGCCGGGTGCGGCCCTTGCTCGTCAAATTGGACAGCCGTGCCGAGGGTGAGCAGTGTGGCGCAAAGGTAAAAGAGCCACCACCAGAGGCGGCCAGCCGGTTTCCATGCCAGGCGGCCCAGGTGCCATGAAAGAATGCAGAGCAGAGTGGCGCCCAAGAGAAGGGCCATGACGCCCAGCAAGATGATTGATCCGGTCAGGTCGTTGATCTCGCCGCGCACGGCCCAAAAAGCTGATCCCACTATATAGAGTTGGTAGCCGAGTGGGATGGCCAAGATAGGTAAACCCCAAGCCCAGCCTTTGAGCACAAAGAGTCCGGCTAGCAGCATGATTAGGCCTAAGGCAATTTGCAGGACGCTGGTGCTGTTAAAAGCGAATTTTTGAAAGCAAAAGGGAAGGCTGTTTTGAATGAAGAGGTGAAGGCCTTCTAACGCGACGACGAATGCAAAGAGGCGCAGTAGTTTTGATTGCAGCCAACCTGGAACAACTTGTTTTTTTGCCAAGGTTCACCCCCTGAAGTCATTTTATGCTGAGTTAACGTCGCCGGTCAATTGGGGCGTTGAAGTGCACCTGAGGTGTAGAAATCAAAGATACTCACAAAAAGAGCCGCCCCAATCGGGGCGGCTCTTTGAGCGTCGAATTTAAAT
>CAZFUM010000116.1:0-7322 GCA_964521965.1 uncultured bacterium
CCATGCTCGGCGTAAGTCGGGCGCCGATAGCCTTGACCAGCGGTGCTATCATGCTGCCCGTCGAGGGCGCGTCAGCCAGCACCCAATTGTATTGGGCAAAAGGCGCGCCACCCGCGTGATGATCAATAATCAGCGAGCGTTTGGCGGCTTTAACCACATCCATAGCCTTGCCAATGCGATCAGGCGCCGAAGTGTCGAGAGTCACAGCCAGATCGATGTCGCCGCTGACCGCGGGCCAGCGAGAGAGCCCGAGAAATTCATAACGTGCAGGCGTGGGATCGGCATTGCCAATAAAAACTGTTTTGCCAATCGATTCAAGCGCTTCAGCAAGAGCCGCTTCACTGCCCAAACCATCGCCATCGGGATTCACATGGGTAATGAGAGCCACACGACTTGAATTCTTGAGGGCTTCAACCACCTCAATGGGAGGACCATAACTCATGCTTCGCCTTTATCTTGGGCTCGCTCAGCGTCGTCGAGCTCACGCTGTTTGGCCACTTCTCGCAATAGTAGGTCAATCTTCTGGGCTTTTTCACGCGTCTCGTCGAGGCGCATGTGAATCTTAGTAGGAACTTTTAAACCCAAGCGCTTGAAAATTTCACGCTGAAAAAAGGACACGGCACGTCGCAGACCTGCCATGGCTGCCTCTTTACGAGTCTCGTCGCCCCACACCGAAATATAGACATTGGCATTACGAAGGTCGTCTGAAACTTCAGCACCCGTGACCGTAACAAAACCAATGTCAGGGTCATTCACCTTTTTTAAAAGCAGATCGCTAATCTCGGTCACGATGCGTTCGCCCACACGATCGGCCCGCTTATACTCGGGGCTCATAGCTTCTGGGCGACCTCTTCCATGGTCAGCACTTCAAAAACATCGCCTTCCAGCACCTTGCAGGTGGGGTCGAGGCCGATACCGCAATCATTAGGCGCCAATACCTCTCTGGCGTCGTCCTTAAAGCGTTTGAGTGAGACCAGCTTGCCTTCATAAATCTTCTCGCGATCTTTGCCGCGGTAGATTCGCACCGTTGAATCGCGGTGGATCTTGCCGTCAGTAATGATCGAGCCCGCAATAAAGCCCTTGGCGATTCTGAAAATCTGGCGCACTTCGCCTTTGCCGACAACCACCTCGTTGTAATGCGGCTCGAGCAGGCCAACCATGGCGTCGCGCACATCATTGACAGCTTCATAGATGACTTGATACATGCGTACTTCAACTTTTTCGCGATGGGCCAATTCCACAGCCGAGTTAGCGGCCTTGACGTGAAAACCAATCACAATGGCGTCTGAAGCCGCAGCCAAGAGCACGTCATTCTCATTGATATTGCCCACCGAACCCAAAATCACGCGGGCCCGAACCTTATCGCTCTTAATCTCTTCAAGACTATGCTTGAGAGCCTCAACCGAACCTGACACATCCGCCTTAATAACGATCTTCAACTCTTTCATTTCGCCGGCTTCGATACGATCAAAGAGGTCTTCAAGCTTCACATGGCCACGTTCTAAACGTTCACGGTCTTGCTGGGCTTGCAAACGCTTACCGGCCACCTGCCGCGCCAAGCGCTCATCGGCCAAAGACTGAAAGCCGTCGCCCGACATGGGTACACCCGACATGCCCAAAACCTCAACCGGGGTGCTGGGTCCAGCTTCTTCGAGTTTGTCGCCTCGTTCATTGTGCATGGCGCGTACACGGCCCGAATGACTGCCCATGACCAGCATGTCGCCCACGCGCAAAGTACCTTTTTGAACCAGTACCGTCGCGACCGCGCCTCGACCTTTGTCGAGCTTGGCTTCGATCACCGTGCCCTTAGCGCGGCGCTTGGCGTCAGCCTTCAACTCGAGAATTTCAGACTGCAGAGCTAGCAGCTCGATCAGTTCTTTGACGCCCTGCTTCTTTTTGGCCGAAAGCTTAACCATGATGGTGCTGCCGCCCCAGGCTTCAGGCACCAAGCCGTGGCCCGAAAGTTCTTGCATGACACGATCAGGGTTAGCGCCTTCTTTATCGATCTTATTAATGGCCACCACAATCGGCACGCCCGCTTCTTTGGCGTGGGCAATGGCCTCAATCGTTTGGGGCATGACCGAGTCATCAGCCGCCACCACCAAGACCACGATGTCGGTCATTTTGGCGCCGCGGGCGCGCATGGCCGTAAAGGCTGCGTGACCCGGCGTGTCGAGAAAGACGACATCGCCGCCGGCAAAGCCCTCGTGAGCCTCAAGATGCACTTTATAAGCGCCGATATGCTGAGTGATGCCGCCAGACTCACCTGCCACAACATTGGTCGAGCGAATAGCATCGAGCAAACTGGTCTTGCCATGATCGACGTGGCCCATGATGGTGACCACCGGGGCACGCGGTGTAAGATCTGCGGGCTCGCCCTTCTCTTCTTGCTCGAGCAACTCTTCGCCGTAGAGGCCTTCCCACGTGAGCTCATAACCAAAGTCGATGGCAATGGTCTCAATAACGTCTTTGGGCAGCTTTTGGTTAACGGTGGCCATGACTTTGTAATCCATCATTAATTTACGAATGATGTCAGTCGCTTTAATGGCCATGGCTTGAGCCAATTCAGATACCGAGACGCCTTCGGGCACGCTCAGCTTTTTAGGGCCTTCGGGCAGGGGTTCGGGCGGGGGCGTAACTTCGACAGGCTTGAAGCCAGGCTTCTGCTTGCCAAAAATCTTGGCTTCTAACTCGTCTTCTTTATCTTTTTTCTTCTTTTTGTCACGACGCGTGCCTGAGCCCGCAGACGGGGCCGAGGCGGGTCCGCCCATGCGAGGCTGATCTTTATAGGTAATCTCGACGGTACGCGGTGCAGTTTTTTCTTTTTTCACGGGCACAGGCGGGCGGTCGTACTTGGGAATCTCAAAAGAAACCGTGGTCAACGGCCTGGGCACGCGAGCACGTGGCGGCTGGGCCTCAACGGTGGGCGCCTTGGGCTCAGGTCTCGGTGCTAAGACCGGCTTAGGGGGCGGAGGCGGCAGCTCAAAGCTGACCGTGGCCGAGGCATGTTCAGGTGCTGGCGGCACGACCACTGGCGCAATGACAACTTCAAGTTCTTCTTCTTTTTTAGGCGCGACGGGGCGAATGCGCACCGTTCCTTTACCCACGGGCTTAATCGCAGGTGCACCACCCACGCGAAGCACGGGCTTAGCTGCCCCCGGGCTAGCGCCGACCTTAGCCCCAGCCTTAGGATCTTTAGCGGCAAAAATAGACGTGAGCTCGTCAATTTGAGGCTGCTCAAGCAGACTCAAATTACTTTTCACTGAGCTGCCTCGCTTGGCCAACTCATCACGCAGCTCTTCGGGCGTATGGCCCAGGCGGCTGGCTAACTCAAACAATCGCGTTTTCGACATAATCCTTCCGTTTCAGGTCAGTTCGATCGGGCCTCAGCCCTCTTTCTCGCCTTCGCCCGCGCCTTCAACCGTGCTTTCGGTCGATGCTTGCGCCGACGCATCTGCGTCACCGTCGCTCTTGGCCGCTTCTTGCTGGGCCAGCTCGGCGCCTGCAGCGCGCAGTGCCTCTTCAGCTGCCTGCATTTCACTGCGCACGTCCACTTTCCAACCCGTCAATTTCGACGCCAGGCGGACATTCTGGCCTTTCTTGCCAATGGCCAACGAGAGTTGATCATCCGATACCACCACGTCTGCGCGCTTCTCGTCTTCATAGATGGTGACGCGACTGATGCGCGCTGGCGATAGGGCCGAAGTGATAAAGCGCACCGGGTCATCGGCCCAGGGCACGATATCAATCTTCTCACCCAAAATTTCACCCACGACGGCTTGCACGCGAATGCCCTTCATGCCCACACAAGCGCCCACCGGATCGACCTTCTCATCGAAACTCTGCACCGCAATCTTGGTACGTACGCCAGCTTCGCGAGCCGCGCCCTTAATCTCAACCACGCCCTCTGCAATCTCAGGCACTTCTTGCTCAAAGAGCTTCTTGACCAAAAAGGGATGCGTGCGACTCACCACGATCTGGGGGCCACGGGCTGTACGCCGCACGTCGGTGACAAAAACCTTCATGCGATCACCCGGCATATAGTCTTCTTTGAATATCTGCTCTTTAGGGGGCAGCACCGCTTCGACCCCGCCACCCACGTCAAGAATGACGCTGCGGCCATCGTTGCGCATCACCTCGGCGGTGAGCACATCGTTGACGCGGTTCTTGAACTCTTCAAAAATCTTTTCACGCTCGGCCTCGCGCACGCGCTGAACCACCACTTGCTTGGCGGTCTGGGCTGCGATGCGGCCAAAGTCGACGGGGGGCAGCTCGTACTCAAGTTCTTGGTCCAGCTGCACCTCTTCCCCTGCCTCAGCCCGAGCATCTTCAAGGCTAATCTCTTTATCAAGGTCAATCACCTCGGCCACCACCTTCTTAAGCTGGTAGGCGGTGAATTCGCCACGCGTCTCATCAAAATGCACGGCCACGTTAAGGTGGGCGCCATAGGCCTTGCGGCCAGCCGATGCCATCGCGGCCTCTAAGGCTTCAATGAGCAGCTTGCGGTCGATACGTTTGCCGCGCTCGAGCTGCTCGAGGGCTTCTAATATGCTTGAGCTCATCACATCTCCTGAACGCTTTTCCCAGGGCTTGCACGAAAGGCGCTTCGCGCATTTCGCCTGAAAGCTGAAAAAGGCCTAAAACGGGATAAAAAAAAGTGGACCTCTCGGCCCACTTTCCCGTCGCCAAACCCATCAGGTTTGACAACAAAGAAACTATAACATAAGGGAATAAGGGCATGCAAGCAGGCCCAGGCCAAGACGCTGGCAAATATCCTTATTTAAAGGCCTTTTTCTTATTTAAGCCAGTTCTGTTGGCGAAACCAGGCCTGACAACGCGGTAAAATCTCATTTAATGGCCGGGGTGAAAAACCGAGATCTTCTCTCGAACGGCGGTTGTCGTAATAGGCGAAATAGCGAATGAGCTTGTGGGCCTTGGCGCGTGTGAAGAGCGGCGTCTTACGCCTGAACATGGCCAAGAGTTCAACGCCCCAACCGAGCAACTCAACATCCATGTGCCCCAATTTAATCCACGGCTTGCGCCCACCCGTGATCTTGGCCACCATTTCAAAGAGAACACGATTGCTAACATTCTCACCCGATAAAATATAACGCTCACCGAGCTTGCCCTTTTCTTCTGCCAAAATATGACCTTCGGCTACGTCTTCGACGTCGACATAGCTATGGCCACTTTCGAACCAGACGGGCGGTATTTTTTTCATCAAGAGCAAAATAAAATCATTGCTGGGTGTCGGCGAATAATCGTTGGGACCCAAGACCGTGGCCGGATTAACAATCACCACCGGCAATTCAAGCCTGCGGGCCATTTCGCGCGCCAACAACTCAGACTCGATCTTGCTAGCCACATAGGCGTCAATCGGATCCGTGTTCCAATCACCCTCGGCCAGCACGCTGCGCGGCTCACGTCGGTAGCCCACTGCCGCCACCGAAGAGGTGTAGATAATCTTTTTTAGGTCACGCTTGAACCCGGTGCAAGCCGAAAGCACATTTTTCGTGCCCTCGAGATTCGTGCGTATCATCTCGCCTTCGTCGACATTGCGAGTCTTGAAGATAGCGGCCGTGTGATAGACCACATCGACATCAGGCAAGGCACGTTCGATTGACTCACGATCAAGCAGATTGCCTTGCACGATCTCAAGGCCTGGCAAAGTCTTGCCCTCGGGACCTTGCAGACCCGCTAAATTAGATGTGGGACGGACAAAGGCCCGAACTTGGCGACCCCGCTTGAGCAGGGCCTTAACCAAAGTATTGCCAATATGTCCTGAGGCGCCGGTGACGAGGGTAAGCATGTTTAGTTATAGGTCAGAAGGAGAGTAAACTCGCCAGCCATCGACATGGCGCAAAGCCAAATCTGCGCTGGCCAAGACATCGAGGGCAAGGCGTTGACCCACGGCGAGCATTAAAGCGTCATTGACCATCAATCCAAAGCGCCGTTGCAAACCAAGCATCGATAAAAAATCATCGCGGCCGACCGCTTCGATTCTAATTCCGCTCTGCAAAAGGCTTTGAAGAGCATTCTCATAGAGATGCAGGCCCTTAACTACGGCCGGGCGACGCTCGAGCGAACGAACCGGATTCTTGCCTTCGACGAGCCCCGTGGCCCTGGCCTCTTCGACCATGTTGTTGTGCGCCACCTCGGCCAGGGTATTGGCAGGCACCATGGCGGCATAATCGCCATCAGCGCAACGGGCCACAAAATCAACGCACTGCCTTGACACACCCTGCGAGGCGTAGATCAAGATATTGGCATCGACCAAAACACGCGAACCATGAGGTATCTGGCTCAAATTCATTGGCCGAAATAGTCCTCTTGCAATATCTTGTCAACCTCGCGCCGAGGCAGCTTGAAGCCTGGGTTCAAAAAGCGCTGCATAGCCTGCTTTCGGCTCTCAAACTCAGCCTCGCGGCGAGCCTGGTATTGGCGAACGGCGTCTTCCAAGAGCTCGTTGAGCGGCCTGTTCTCAAAGGCAGCTAGCTTTTTGAGTTTGGCGATCACACCCTTATCGAGCAAGGTTCCTATTTTTTGTTTTTCCTTAGCCTTCATGGAAAACCTCCGGTGAAAGCCATTAAACGACTCAGTCTAGACAATGTCAAGACGAGGCGCTAAACTTGCGTTTTCTATGAGGTACCTTTGCCCCTTAAGCCCCCCAAAAACAAAGACGAATTCAGGCGCCTGATCGCAGTCATGGCCCAATTACGCTCAAAAAAAGGCTGCCCCTGGGACCGCAAACAGACGCACAAGACCCTCAAACCCTACTTATTAGAAGAGGCCTACGAGGTCATCGAAGCCATCGACTCGGGCGACCCTGAAAAACTCAAAAAAGAATTGGGCGACTTTTTACTGCAAGCCGTTTTTCACGCCCAAGTGGCCGCCGAGAAAGGCCATTTTGATATCGACGATGTTGCAAAAGCCATTAACGACAAATTAATCATCCGGCATCCTCATGTCTGGGGTAACAAGAAAGTCCGCACGGCCGAGGCGCAAAGCCGGGCCTGGGAAGAAATCAAATTGAAAGAAAAAGAGCATGCCCATCGCAAGAGCATTGTCGATGGCGTGCCCAAGGCGCTTCCCTCTCTGCAACGGGCCCGCCGAGTCTTAAGCAAAGCCGCCAAAGCCCGCTTTGTCTGGAACAACCGCAAGCAAGCCTGGGCCAAATGGGAAGAAGAGCTGCGTGAATTTAGAGAAGCCATGCGGGGTAAGAGCAAAGCACATAAAGAAGAAGAGTTGGGCGATATGCTCGTCGCCATCGTCAATGTCGCGCGTTTCGAAGGCTTAGACGCCGAGCACGCGGCCCATCAGGC
>CAZFUM010000117.1:0-7310 GCA_964521965.1 uncultured bacterium
CTGAGCCAGGGTCTTGCCCGTTATCAGGCACAGGCCGGCGATGGCGAGACATTACGGCAAGCATTGCAAGAGGCGGGGCTGGACCCTGCTAAGCCTTGGATGCTTGTGAACCCTAATGCGAGCGAGCTCTGCCTCGAGCGTCGTTGGATGCCCGAGCGCTTTGCCAACGTCGTGGATCAGGTTCTTAAAGAAAAGTCGACCTTGCAGGCAATTTTTGTTGGTTCAGATCGAGAGCGAGATTTTACCGAATCGGTCATGCGCCGTTGCCAAGGGAGCGAGCGGCGGGCCAACTTGGCTGGGCGTCT
Organism: uncultured bacterium; assembly: GCA_964521965.1. Lineage (GTDB taxonomy): Bacteria > Oederibacteriota > JAJYGY01 > JAJYGY01 > DAIDJD01 > CAZFUM01. Next base: position 306 of record CAZFUM010000117.1, read on the forward strand.
TGATCTGGACACTCTGATGGCTGCCCTGCGCGGCGCTGCGCTTTTCATCACCAATGATTCTGGGCCTTTGCACTTGGCCACGCTCAGCCAGACGCCCACGGTGGCCCTTTTTGGGCCCGAGACCCCCACCCTCTACGGGCCTATTGGGCCTAACCAGCAGGTTTTTTATGCCGGGGTCTATTGCAGCCCCTGTTTGAACGTCTATAATTCAAAGACCGCGCCCTGCAACGGTAAGAATATCTGTATGGAAGCCATAGCCGAAGACGAGGTAACGCGAGCCTGTTTGGCGGCATTGGGCCAGCCCCAGCCTACGGAGGCTTGATTTGAGCACTCGAAAAATATTGCTTCTCAATCCACCTTCGCCTGAATTGCTTATTCGGGACTACTACTGCTCGAAGACTACCAAGAGCAATTATATTTTCCAGCCTGTGGATCTCATTATTCAAAGTGGTTATTTGGCACAGCAGGGTGAGGTCAAGCTTATCGATGCCGTGGTGGACCGACTAAGCTTTGACGCCTGCAAGAGGGCCGTGCTGGATTATGCCCCTGATTGGGTCTTCTTTCTTACGGGCGCTGTCAGCTGGGAATATGATTTTCCGTTCTTAGAAGACCTCAAGCGCTGCTTGCCAGGTTCGCGTTGGGTAGGTAGTGGTGACATTTTTCAAGAAGAGGGCGAGCGCTGGCTGCATGAATTTCCCTTTATTGACGGGGTGGTAAAAGACTTCTCAAATGACGATGTGGCTGCAATTTTTTTGGGCGAATTCGATCGCATTCAAAATGGAATTTATCGGCAGGCCTTTGAAGTCAAGTCTAAGCTGGGTGCCCGGGAGAAACGGGCTTTTTTTGATATCCCCATTCCCCGCCAAGATCTTTTCATTAACCCTCGCTACCACTTTAGCTTCACGCGCAGCGAGCCTTTTGCCACGGTGCTCACAGATTTCGGCTGTCCCTATCCCTGCAGCTTTTGCATTCAGAGCACGCTAGGCTTTAAGTACCGCAGCGTTGAAAACGTAATGCAAGAGCTGCGTCAGCTTAAGGCTCTGGGCGTGCGTGAAGTCTTTTTTCAAGATCAGACTTGGGGCACCCATAAAGAGCGTAATTTAGAATTATGCCAGCGCATGGTTGATGAAAAACTTAACTTGGGTTGGGTGACTTTCTCGCGCGTCGATGTTATTCAAGAAGACACGCTCAAAGCTTGGAAAGCGGCTGGCTGCCACACCTTGATGTTTGGTGTAGAATTTGCTGATGCTGAAATGCTCAAGCGTTATCGCAAGGGCTATAAGCCAGATCAGATTGCCCAAGGCCTCAAGGTGGCTCGTGATTTGGGCATACGCACCGTGGGTACTTTCTTGGTGGGCTTGCCCGAAGAGACCCGCGAGTCCCTAACGGCAACGGCTGCGCTAGCCCGTGATTTGCCTCTCGATTTCGCCAGCTTCAATGTGGCCGTACCCCGTTATGGCACACTGCTGCGCAGTGAGGCCCGGGCAGGTGGTTTGATTGAAGATCTGCGCACCATGGATCAAGCTGGCGCCCAAGTCGCTATGAACACCCTGCATATGAATCGCGAAGAAGTAGATCGGCTTAAGCGCAAGGCAGTTCGTGATTTTTACCTTCGCCCATCTTATTTGGGTCGGCGCTTGGCCAGTGTTAATTCTTGGTGGGAATTGAAGACTCAGGCTCGCGAAGGCTTGGCCTTGCTGTCGCGCAATCGTGCTCTCTAAATCTCAGTCGTCCCAGCGGTAGCGGGCCTCGACCACGGTGTGAATGCCGCCTCGAACATTGAAGTCGGCCTCAAGTCGAGCCTTTTTAGGGCTCGCGGTAGCCACCAGATCATCTAAAATGCGGTTAGCTACGGCCTCGTGAAAGATGCCGACGTTACGAAACGAATTGATGTAGAGCTTCAATGATTTTAGTTCAACGATTTCGTCGCCCGGCCAATACCAGATTCGAATGGTGGCAAAATCAGGGAGGCCCGTTTTAGGACAGACACAATTGAATTCGGGAATTTCAAAACGTATTTCGTATTCCCGGTCCGCGTAAGGATTGCGCACGGTCTCAAGAGATTTGAGTTTGGGCGAAGCCTTAGCTTTGAGGTGACGTTGATAAGGTGAAGCTTTGGTCATAGAGCCTCCTGGGCAGGCATTATAGCTTAGCTAGGCCGAGTCGGGAAAAGGCCTAAAATTAGGCAGATATAGGGTTTTCGCGATCTGAAACTGAGTTTGGGCACTTGGGAATAGGAATATTAATGCCATGTGCCCGCTATCACAACTTTAATAAGATAAAGGATATAGAGTAGTTGCATCGGCCGGCTGCCTTTTGAGTCGGCCTTTTTATTCATGACATTCATCAAACGATATAGCGCCGTCTTCTTGCTGGCTTTGCTACCTGCTTGCGCGTGGTCTTTGCAGATCACGCGTACGAGCACGTCAATCTTTTATATTGATGATGATTCTGCCGGTTTGTTTTCGTCTTATGCCAGTTTTGCTATCTACAACGATGGAGCGAGCCTCAGTGATACCTGGGTGAGCATCGGTTCGTTCACGGGTGGCAATTTGGGGTTGGCCAGCAACGAGAGTGGCCTTTTTCATTTGGGCGCTATACCCGCCGGGGTTACGCGCACCGCCTATTTTTACTTGAACGCTACGGCCACCGCCGTGGCCCAGGGCGCCACCGTTTCGGTCTATGACCAACCTCCGCCTGATACAGCCCTGGGCTCGGCTACATTTTCTTGGACCACGGTCGAAGATACGGTTGATGCTAATAGCAATAAGGTGACCGTGGTCTGGTCAGGCCCCAACCCGCCTGGTTTAGGCGGTATTTTTACCATGACGGTTTCAGGTACCACCGGAACCATTGGCTCTGATAAGACCATGGCCTTTACGCCAGCTTCTTTTCCTGACTGGCCGGCAGACACGTTCCGTTTAGTAGGCAATGAGATCACACTCAACGCACCTAATGCCGGTGTCTACAACGACATCTTGCTCATTCCTCCTAGTTATCCTAGTAGCGCCAATACATCTTATGTCGCGCGCTATTATTTCAGGGCAGTATCGGCCCGCAGTGTGACCACGGTCGTCAGTCCCATCCTCTATCTCAGTTCGGGCGGTATCATCAAGCATACCGACACGGGCAACTTCAACAGTGCTGACATTCAGCCTATTTACGTACTCACCAATTCGCTAACCGTCTCAAAATCTGCCTCGGTGTCGAGCGCGGTTTGGCCAGCCACCCTGACGTATAGCATCGCTCTCGGTAATACGGGCACAGCTGATGCGGTCATTGATCAGTTTCGCGACACGCTACCCCTCAGCCCAGCCCAGCCTAACTATGTGTTGGGCAGTTCGCAATTTAATGGCACCAGCATCTTTGATCCGCAGGTCAGCGGCAATATGTTGACTTGGTCAGGCAGTTTTATGGTTACGGCCACGGCTACTTCTTGGCTGATTTATTTGGTGAGTTTTCCGTCAAACCCTGGCACCTATACGAACCAGGCCATTGGCTTGGTGGGCAACACTCAGGTCGACACGAGTCTTGACCTCAACGATAACCAGCCAGCTAGCTTCAGCGTTAGCCTCAACCTGCCCACGGAGACCTTTACAAGCACCTGGACCAACAGCCCGACATTCAGTGTCACGCCTAGTGCAACTGAGACCGCAACTTCTTCGGTTACGCCTTCGGTGACCCCGTCAGCTACGCTGACAGTCACTCAAACTGCGACCCAAACTGCCACTCAAACACCGACTGAAACTTCGACTCAAACCGCTACGCAAACAGCCACGAGCACTTGGACCTCGAGTGCAACTCAGACGGCGACGCTGACCGCAACTGTGACAGCCACGCAAACTGCGACCCAAACAGCCACTCAAACAGCGACCGAGACGGCGACCACCGTCTCGACCTACAGCGCCACCCAAACAGCGACCGAATCGGCGACAGTCACCGCTACCCAAACGGCTACTGAGACCGCGACAAGCGTTTGGACCTTTAGCGCGACATACACTGCGACCGTAACAGCCACGCAATCAGCTACTCAGACCCCAACTCAGACAGCCACCGAAACAGCCACACAGACTGCAACAAGTCAGTGGACTTTCAGCGCAACCCAAACCGCTACCCAAACCGCAACTCCCACGGCCACAGAGACCGCCACTCAAACAGCGACCCAGTCGGCCACTCGCTTATGGACTTTTAGCGCCACCGCGACGGCCTCGGCCACGGCCACGAATGCTTCAACATCGACCAGCAGTCCGACCCGCACGGCCACGGCCACGTTCAGCACCAGCCCGACACCCACCTTGGTTTCGACGCCTTCCTTCTCGCCGGTGGTCACTCCCGCTTGCGTCACGCCTGTGGGCACGCCTGTCTCAAATGTCTCTCTTAAAGTTGAGGTCATGTCGAATTCGGGCGGGCTCTCGGGCGGCCAGCTTTCAGCCATTGTTTATCCTTACTTTGGTCAAGATATGTTCAGTGCTGCCAATGACCGCTATGACCACTTGGGTCGCACCCAAGACAGTAATTTTGGATATGACATTGACGCTGACGCAGGCTCGAAGATCGCTGTGCGCTACACAGCCGGAGCCGGCACTTATCAATACGGCAACCCGGGCGGGGTGGTGGCTAGCACGGGCACTGCGGCCAACCCCAACTTCCTTTCCGCTAACCCGGTCTACACCAACCTCAATTACGCGCCCGACGGCCTGCCTGAATCAGTCATTGTGACCAGCATGAATAATGCTGTGCCGGAACCTTATCCCTTGGTGGTGACGCAAAAGGTCATCGTCCGTGGTAACGGTTCTTGGTTTGTCACCATCTATTACCTGCAGAACAATCATCCCACCCAGGATTACACCGGCTTGCGCTTCTTTCAGGGCGCTGACTGGAACTTCAATGGCGCAGTGGCTGGTGACAATTGTTTTTATGATGCAGCCGCTGACCTGACCTATGGCTACGTCAATAGTCTGGCCAGCAAGCCCGCGGGCGCGGTGACTTCAGCTGGCGGTTTTAAAGCACCTTGGATCTCGTCGGCCCGCACCGTTGATCAATACTCCAATATGTGGAATCGCATTCGCAATAATACCCAGGCTGTGATCAGTAACCCTTACGTGGGCGATGCCGGCACTTCGGCTTCATGGGATTTCGCAAGTTTGGCTAAGGGCGGCGGCCGCCTGGCTGTGCCAATTGTGTGGGGTTACGCCAACACCGCCAATGGCACGCTCATTCAGAACCTTAAGGATGAGATCAACGCGGGCCTTAATAAGCTTTATGACACGGGCATTCACGTGATCAGTTCGCCTAGCTGCGGCGGGGTCTACCCTTCGGGCGCTGCCAACATCACCTTCACAGGCCAGGCTGCTCTTTACGGCTTGCAGGACTTCTATGGTCTGCCTCTGCGTGTTTCGATCAGCGCAGGCGCCACCTGGGTGCGCGATGTCAGCTTTACAGCGGTTGACCTAACCGTACCGAGCAAAGAGCTGGCCGCATTTAGCTATCCCTTTGACATCACGGGCCTGGCACCGGGTACCTACCAGTTGCATTTTTACACTAGCCTTCAGCGTGATACGGGTTTTGTAGACGCTAACCCTTGCAATGACTTTAAAGACTGTTTCATCACTTTGGCGGGCTTCACCTTAGATCCAGATGCGGGCCAAACCGTGGCCCCAGGCAGCAGCGCCAGCTATAGCCTCACGCTCGACAACAAGGGTGCGGCGGACAGCTATGAGATCAGCCTGACCCCCTCTAGCGCGGGTTGGCCTCTGCAATTGTGGGATGGCGCAACGCTGGTGGCAGAAGACAGCGATGGCAACGGGGTTTGGGACACGGTCAACGGCGCCTATGCCGCGCCCTCAGGCAAGCCGGCCTTTAGCGTTGGGGCCAATGCCACGCGCCTGATCACGGCCGTCAAACTGGTGCCCTTGGGCGCGCCGTTGGCCCATACCGAAGTTCAGACTTTGACCGCCACGGGCCTTGCCTATGGCTTAAGCGACCCTGCTACTCTGACCACCAAGACCCCGCCGCCCTACACGGTGGGCAAAACCCTTTACCTGCATCCCGATGCTTTGGGCAACAGCCTCAATACCTCGGTCTATGCCGTGGCTGACGGCCCTTATACCCAGGTCAATGCGGGCAGCTCGGCTCTTTGGGACCAGAAGCCGGATTGGGCTAAGACCTTCCAGGCCGCCACCCAGATTCCTGTGACGCTTTACTACAGCTCGGGCAACATAGCCCTGCCCAACGTGAATATGCTGCTGCAGCTGGTCAATGGCGCCTCGGTCACGAGTGTGGGCAGCTTGACCCTCAATCTGCCGGGAATGCCTGATTTTTCGCCCGCGCCCTATACATTCAATCTGCCGCTCAGCGCCATGGGGGTTTTTCCTGCGGGCTCGCACCTGCGCCTCACCGTGAGCTCGCCCAGCGTGGGGCTGCGCATTTATCAATCGGTGAACCGGCGCTCGCGCATCGATTTTGCCGCTGCGACTTATGTGAACGTTGACACGGTGGCTGTGCTCGATGCCAGTGGCGCGACCAGCGCCAGCCTGAGTGTGGGTCAGCTCATCACGGTGCGGGCTGTGGTCTCAGATCCTTTCGGCAGCTATGACATTCCCTCGGCCAGCATGCGCATCATTGATCCTTTGGGTGGCGTGGCAGTAGGCCCCTTGGCCATGAGTTTGGTGGCGACCGATCCGCTCACACCTTCTTCTTATAAGATTTTTCAGGCCACTTGGTTTGCGCCCCTGGCCGCCTTGCAAGGCAACTACCAGGCCGAAGTCATTGGCTTAGAGAGCAATGGCGTGACCCACACCGCCCAGGTTGATTTCAGCTTAGGGCCCCAGCCCTCGGCCACGCCTACACGCACGGCCACGACCACGGCGAGCCCTACGCTTAGCCCAACGGCCACGATGACAGCCACATCTAGCGTTAGCCCTAGCGCCACCGACACGCCCTTTGTCACGCCCACCGCTAGCCCCACCGATCCACCGCTGGGCTCGACCCTGACCCACACGCCCA
>CAZFUM010000118.1:0-7299 GCA_964521965.1 uncultured bacterium
CGCCCCGATGACGCCGCGCGCGCGATCCACAAGCCGCTTTCTAAAGCTCGCAGGGGCGCCATGGCCGAGTGCAGGGCATGCTGTTTCAAGCCCCAGTCCATGGGATCCATGTTAGGCACCAACAAGACTTCTGCGCCTTGATGCGCCATGCTACGCGAGCCATTTTCAAAATCTAAGTCATAACAGATCTGAAGCCCCAGGCGCCCCAAACGAGTTTCGACGGGCGCAGGCTGGGGATTGGGCTTGAGAAAGTGCTCAACAACCGGGATAGGGTGCAGTTTGTCATAGCTGCCCACGCGCTTGCCCTGGTCCCAGAGCAAGGCATAGTTGCGCCAACGCCCCGAGTCTTGCTTAAGATCATCGGGGTGATCATAGGCGCCGATCACGGCCAAGGCTGGCAGGCCCTTGAAGGTTTGCGCCAATAGTTTATCGGTATCTTGCTCGTAGCCTTTGGGCGCAGGCAGGGTGTATTCAGGCCAAACAACAAGCTGGGCACCTTGGGCCGGCGGCGAGAGGCTCATGCGCGCTAGGCGTTCAAGGGTCATCGATTCATCCTGAATCAAAGCCACTTTCAAGGGTCGACCTTGCTCAGCCCAATTTCGCTGACTACGCTGCACGCCCCAGACCCAAAGGCCCGCCAGCACCGCCATCATGACCAACACGGGCGCGCGACTGCGACCCTGAAGCCATAGCAAGAGCGAGGTGTTAAAGCTCACGATGAGCCAGCTGAGGCCATAGACGCCGACTAAACTGGCTGTCTGGCGCAGAGCAGCTTGGGGTGCCATGCCGTAGCCCAAAGCTAAGAAGCTGTTATTGAGCCACCAAACTTCACTGCGAAAATATTCAGGGCCTACCCAAAGCGCACCAGCGCCCAGCGCCAAAGCAATTCCCTGCCACGGCCTCAGGGCTTCGCGCTTGAGATTCCACAGCCAATAAAAAAGCGCAGCAAAGAGCGCCACCCAAAGCGCAAAAATACACCAAAAGGCAAAAGCCACCCAAGGGTTGAAGACCTTCGTCATCCAGCTAAGACTTTGAGCATAGAAAATCAAGCCTGCCATGGCGCCAAGATTCGAGGCAGCCTTGGCATCAGACGCCCGACTCGCGGCCCAAAGCAATGGCAGCAAAGCAAAAGCCAAAAGCCCGTACCAAGCCCTAGGCGCAAAGGCCAGGGGCAGCAGCAGACCGCTGGCCAGCGCAGCAAGATAACTCAGCATCAAGAACCCTCCTTAAGGACTTCATCCAAAATCTTTAGCTCAAAGGACCAGGGCATATTTGACTTAGCGACCGTCATGCCACCCAAGTCAACACGGCGATAAGGGCCCACTGAGATCCAGCCATCTTTTTGGTCAGATCTCAGCCAATTCTCAACCGCATTTTGCGAACTCAAAACTTTGACCTTAACCTTGACCCAACGAGCCGTTGAATTATGAACGCGGTAGCGTCGGCCTAGCTTGACCTGCCCCTGATAGAGATCCCAACGCTCAAATCGCACGCCTGCGACATCACCTTTAAAATTCTCATAGCCCTCTTCGCGCATGGCCTGCGAGCCTCGCATGCGCTGCTCTTCGCTGCCTTCGCCACCCCCATGATCAGTCCACGGCGCCGGGGCCCCCGGGCGCAGTATCCAGATGCCCAGGACCAGAGCCAAGGCAGGCATCCAAGCCAGTCGCCAGCTCAAACCCCAAGCTCGGCGGGACTTGGCCTTGGCAAATTGCGGCGCTTTCAGACCCCAAGCTTGGCCCTGAGCTTCAGCCAGCCGATGAAAACGCTGCGCCTCAGACGACGAAGTCTCAAGCAATTGCTCAAGGGCATCCATCTCAGCCGCATTTAAATCTCTCTCGTAGAAGGCCTGCACTAAATCAGTCATAGCATCCTCACTCGGCTGCGCCATAAAGCACAAAAGGCGCCCAAAAAACAGGTTTGACCCACTGGCCCCCCTTGAGCAGGCTCAACTGGGCGCTACGCAAAGCTGCGCTCTTGCTTTGGCCTTGGCCCAGGCCTTTATAGAATTCTAACATCAGCTCACGCGTGGCGTTGTCATAGACGGCCCAGAGACTGACCACCACCGTAGCTGCCCCGGCGGCCATGAAAGCCCGAGTCATGCCCAAGGTGCCCTCGCCTCGCAGTTGCTTGCCCAAGCCTAACTCGCAGGCGCTCAGCGTAACCAAATCGCTCGATAAATTGAGGCCCAGTACTTCGCCAGCGCTGAGCAGGCCGTCATCGTGCTGGTCGCCAGTCAAGACCAGGGACGAGAGCTGGGGCGCGCTGTCGCAAAGCATGCCATGGCTAGCAAAATGTAGGTAACGGTAGCGGGCAAGCTGCCCCTGCTGCGAGCTGCGCTTGACTGCACTTTCTAAAGCTTCAGATTTGAGCAGCATCGTGCTGCGCTCAGGGGCCAACTGTTGTAAGGCCATGGCTTCTGCCTCTGCCCCCTCTAGATTTTCCAAGGTCTTGAGCTCATCAAAGAAACGGGCCACGTTACGGCCCGGATCATTACCGCGCAGGCTGCCGCGCGCTTGAGCGATGCGAACTTGAGGCCGGGGCAAATCAGGATTGCCCAAAACAAAAAGATTCATGTCCCACGAAGTGCTCGCCTTAGCTTTAGCGGGCAGCAAGGCTGCTGACTGCAGGTAGCAGAACTCGAGGTCTTCGACCAAATAATGGCCTGGTCTTGGGGAAGGCAAGGCCTGCAGGGGCAAGCCAACGGCTTTACCATCTGCCACCACGTAGAGGCGCTGCAAACTGGCAAGGCGAGGTTTCCAATTTCCAAAAATCATGTCGACAAGGTCTTGGCCTAGCACCCGATCAGGCTCTAGCTTTGCTTTTGACAGGCGTGTTTGATAATGATCAGCCAATGCGTCAAAAATTCTGGCGTTTTCGATGACTCTAAACTCAAAGCTCGTAGGACTTACCCACCACAGTAGTAATTTGCCATTCAGGGCCGCCATTTCAAGCAGCGCCTCATCAGGGCCCAAACGACCGCGCAAAGACTTTAGGTCAAGCCGGGGCGGATCCTTCATGGCTGCATAAGCCGGAAAGCTCTCCTTGAGCCGCTGGCGCAGGGCCTGCCGCTGGGCCCGGGCTTCCATCCAGGCTTTTCGAGTACGCTTGATACCCCCCTTGACCTGGGCCTTGGCCATGTCCACAGCAAGTTCAGACACGCGCGCCTCAAGCTGCCGCAACTGCCGGGCTTCGTTGCGGGGCAGGCCCGCTGAGCGGCGAGCCTGCGCGTCTTGCAATTGCTCGGCCAGAAGCCTGGCCTTGCCAAAGTCAGCCACAGCCAAAGCTTGGCCCGACCAAGTGGTATCGGCTTCAAGTTCATACAGTTGCAAGAGGCAGTCGGTCAGACGCTCGCGAGTAGCGATACGCTCCTGACTGAACTGAATGCGACCTTCTTCATCCTCAATACCAGCACGCTGCTCGTCATCTAAATTGACTGAGGCGCGCAAGGCGGCCACCGCATGCTTCAAAGCGCCAATTTTTGCTTCGCGCTCTTCCCTTGTGCCAGCCAGAATCATCCATGCGCGGCCCTGCGCTTCCCAGAGTTGTGCCGCGATGAAAGGCAGCAAATAAGCGTCATCGCCCAATCTAAGTTTTTCGAGACCCGTCTCGGCCGCTAGCAGTGCGTCTTGGGGGTGCCCCTGCTCAAGGTGAAGGTCGGCCAGATCTGAGGCCATCTTGGCCCAAGAATCATGAAGTCCCAAATATTGCGCCCTTAGCATCAAGTCTTCTAAAATGCTCTGCCGACTTTCTTTGCTCTTTTTAAGGCCCGCCAGGTGGTATTCAACCATGCGACGAAAATAGTCGTCTACTTCGGTTTGTAAAGTGTGAGTCTTGACGGCCAGAGCCGCCTCATAGGCTTCAACCGCCGCCTCGGTCTTGCCCAAATAGCGCAAAGCATCACCTTGCTTGACTAAAAAATGAGACTCTTCCTTTTCATCCTTCATAAGGCGGGCTATGGAGAGGCCCTGATTGGCTGCCTCAAGAGCCGCTTGGTAATCTGAGACCGCTATCGCCTGCACCAACTGCCCAAAATAGGCCGCCATCACTTGACGCTGCCCCTGCGCATAACTGCTCATATTCAGAGAAGCTTGGCGACCTTCTTGAGTGGCGGCGTGGGCCTCGGCACTATGACCCAGGTCGCTGGCTAAACTCGCGAATTCATTCAGGGCATGGGGCAATTTATCTTTGAGCCCGCATTCGCGCGCACGTTGCACGGCCTCGCGACCCGCTAGCAGCGCCTCGTTCATTTGCTTGAGGGCCTTTAGGCCGCGGCTAAGCACCAGGTCAGCCTCGACCTCGTCATCGCAATGGCCGCGCTGGCGGGAAAGCTGCTTAGCCTTTTCAAACAAGGCGCGCGCTGCGGCCACATCGCCCTGCTTGAGCTTCAAGCGGGCCTGCTGAATCCAAAGACTGGCCCTGAAATCAAGGTCCTCATCTAAGTCGAGAGCTAGTTCAGCCTGAGCTAGACCCAGCTGGGCAGCTTCAAGACTCCCCTCATCAAGGGCCCCCCGGGCTAACTCGACCTGAGCAAATGCGATATAACCGTTATGTTTCTGAGACCTGCCCAATTGTAGTAATTCTCGCAAGATCTTTTCAGCTTCAGGCCCGTCGCTTTGATGAGCCAGCAGGGTGAGTGCCTGAGCCATTTTCCAGGGATCACCCAAGGCCCGCGCACTGACCACGGCCTCTTTGAACGCCAGCACCGCTTGCTTTGAGTTGCCGAGGTCAAACAACGAGTGGGCATTTGTAACGTCAAATCTGTGGCGATCAGCGGCTGCCCATTTGCCAAACTGGGGAAGCTGCCTAAGCTCATTCAGTCTCATCAGGGCAAAGGCCGGGTCACCCGCAGCCCGCTGAGCTTCGGCAGCTTCCAACAAATAGTCGGCTAGGTCCAACCGACTGATCTCGTCACTGCGCTTATAGTTCAGAGCTTCTTCAGCGGCCTTGCGGGCCTCATCCATATAGCCCAGGCCGGCCCAGGCAACGGCTTCCAGCCGGCGGTTCATAGCCTGGGCATGTTGCGAGCCCATGTCGCGCGCTACATTCATCGCTTCAGTAAAGTAAGTCTGGGCCAAGGGTGTCAGTCTGAGTGCCGCAGCACTGCCTGCGGCATCACGCAGACAGTCGATGACCCTCCAGTCATCTTTGGCCTTCTGCGCCAGAGTCAAAGCGGTTTGATAAAGAACCAAAGATCCTTGAAAGTCGCGGACTTCATCTAATTTTCCGCCTTCTTGCCTTAGGCCCTCAATTTTTTCAACCAACACAGCATATTCATCAGCCGCTGCCAAACCCAGGGCCGGTAACAAACTCAGAAATGCCAAAATGATTTTACGTATGCTCATGATTCGGTCCTCCCAGACTTTATTCGCGGGCGCAGGGATTTTATTCCCATGACTCAGCTAGCAAAGAGAGGGTTTTTTACAAGCAGCTCTTTTAGACTTTCACGACAGCGAGCCAAACGCGACATAATGGTTCCCTGAGGAATTTTGAATTTCTGACTCAAATCTGCGTAACTCAGTCCTTGGTGATCGCGCAAACGCAGGGTCTCGCGGCAGGGCTCGCCCATGCCTTCGACCTCGGACCAAAGCACAGCTAGGCGCTCTTGTTTCACCTGCTCTTCGTCAGCTTTAACTTGGCGAAGCTTGGCCGGCGCAGCCAAGAGGCCTTCCATATCTTCTTGCGTGTTCTGGGCCCAGCGCCAGCGCCGCTTGATGCGGCGAAAGCAGATATAAACTAGAATATGATTCATCCAGTTATAGAGCCCGCCCTTGGCACCGTCGTATTCGCTGAGCTTGGAATAGGCGATAAGAAAGGCCTCTTGCACCGTATCTTCGAGCTCAGCGTCTTGGGGACCCAAAAAATAGGCCGCAGCCTTGATCAGGCGCGGCCTGAGCTTTTCACCAAACTCATCGCGGGCCTTTTCATCGCCAGATAAGATCTTGCCAGCCCATACTGAATCATCATGTTTTACGACTTCAAGAGACACGAGCGCCTCGAAATTGTTTGGGACTAGATGTTGACATTTTTAGAACTGCATTTTAGCATTCTTGTCAGGTCTTACAAATCTACATTTTAGAGGCTATGGCTTGCAAAAACCGTCCCCAGCCTTTCAGGGCGCCCTCGTTATAGGCGTTAATCTTGCTAGCTTCATATTATATGCCGATTTGAGTGAGCGCATGACTTGGCACCATCACTGGGTACTGCCCTTTAGCAGCCTACTGCTCTTGATCGAAGCGGCTTTACTAGAATTTCTAGCGCCCAAGGCCTACCCCACTCTGCGAAGAAACATTCTTATCACCTTGGCCTGTGTCACCACGATAGGCTTGGCCCGCTTTCAAACCATTTTCGCTTGCTTTGATCACTGCTATTTCAAATTGGCAAGCATGCAGGGCATAGCCCTGGCCGCACTCATTTTGCCACTGGCTTTCAAGCGCAAGCTCGACAGCCCTTGGCCAGCCCCATGGGCCTTAGTCTTGACTGGTTTATGGGCTCTGACTCGGGGCTTTCGCTATGCCCCTTGAACAAGGCTTGGAATAAATACCGCGTGAACGGGAATAGAGTTCAGGACCACCCTTGAGGTAACGCCATGAAAAAAACCCATGCACCCGCCCGACTCAAATCTGCTAAAGCCCAAACTGCCCAACCCAGTTTGGACCAGGCCGCTAGCCAAGGCTCGCGCGCGCCTAGCAAAGGCAAACCCTGGCTTTGGCTCGCTCTCTTCGGCTTTTACCTAACCGGAGCCTTAGTACTGGTTTTCAAACCCGTACAGGCCCAGCGCGACGAACGCGTTGCCCGTTCAGCCCAGGTCGACAGACTCAAACACGAAATCATGACCCAAATGGCCAAGCCCAGCCCCAAGCTTGAAAGCAAAAAACAAGAACTTGTATCTGAACAAATGCAGTTGCAAGACTTTGACGAATCTCTAAAAAAGATCGAAATCGTGGTCAAGCTTACTTGGTTCATCTTAGCCTTAGCCGGTTTTTTCACCTTGGCATCGTTTAGGCGCCAAATCAAACATGGCGGCTTCAAGGCCTTGCTTGCTCGTTCACCCTGGTCTGCTATTTGGGCTACGCAAATTATTTTTGTTTTTATTAGCACGACCTTACCCAGCCCGGCTCAAGATTACTTTTTAATCTTTCGAATCTGGCTTGGCCTCGTATTGCTCATACCGCCATTTATGGGCATACGCATGCTCCAAGCCATCGCCTTTTCAATTTTAGTGGGTGCACTGCTAACCGCTCGATATGACGGGTTCATAGCCTTGGCCATCGTGAGTGGCCTCTGTGCCTTCAGCGA
>CAZFUM010000119.1:0-7281 GCA_964521965.1 uncultured bacterium
TACCAGCGCTTTTTCTCGCGCCACTCATGCCTGGGCTTGAGCATGACTGTGGTTTCGACCATCGAAAAAGGCGCGATGTCCGTGGCGGTCTCGGCCCGGCCTGCCTTGCCAAAAACCCTCGCCACCTCAGGATAGCTTTTGATGATGGCGTCCTGACGCTGCAGAACCTCTTGAGCCTGATTGGCGCTCATGCCCGGCAGGGCTGTGGGCATGTAGAGCAGGTCGCCCTCATCTAGGCTGGGCATAAACTCACTGCCTAGCTTCATGAACGGAATCACCGTCAGGGCCAAAAGACCAACCGCGATCAAAAGTGAGCGCTTGGGATAAGCCAGCACCCGCGCCACCCAGGGCTCGTAAACCCGATGCATCCAGCGGCTCAGGGCCTGATCTTCTTCGCGCACCATTTCGCCCACCAGCAAACGGTTGGCCAAACGGGTCAGCCAGCCCCAGGCAAAACGATAAGGTTCAACTCGAATCACCGCCAAGCGCAAGGCGGGATCTAAGGTGATTGCCATCAGCGCCGCCACGAACATGCTCATATTCTTGGTAAAGGCGAGCGGCGAGAAAAGCCGACCCGCCTGCCCGGGTAAAAAGAAGACCGGCGCGAATGAAACCGCGATGACCAACAGTGAAAAGAACGAGGGCCGCGCCACTTCTTGAATTGCTTTGATCAAGACCTCGCGTGAATCGCCACGCCTGCCACCTGCCACCCACTGCTCGAGACGCTTGTGCGAATTCTCGACCACCACAATGCTGGCATCGACCATGGCGCCGATGGCTACCGCAATGCCCGCCAAAGACATAATGTTGGCGCTGACCCCCAACAGATGCATGGGGATAAAGGCCAGCAGCACTGAAATAGGCAGCGTGAGGATGGGAATTAGAGCGGAAGCAAAATGCTGTAAAAATAGAAGAATGATTAGAGAGACCACAATAATTTGTAACAATAACTCATGCGTGATGGTCCTGATGGCCCGGTGAATCAGATCGGAGCGATCATAAACCGGCAAAATCTCTAGGCCCTTAGGCAGACCCGCCTTAAGCTCTTCGAGCCTGGCCTTGACGCGCGCGATCACGGCTGGCGCGTTCTCGCCCTGGCGCATAACGATAATGCCGCCCACTGCGTCGCCCTTGCCATCCAGATCGGTGACGCCACGGCGCATATCCGCGCCCCAGCCAACATCAGCGACATCACGTACGCGCAGCACCGCGCCGGTCTTAGGGTCTGGCCGCAGCGGCAAAGCGCCAATGTCATCGGGCCCCTGAGCATAACCCCGGCCCCGCAGCATGAACTCAAAACCCGAAAATTCGAGCACGCGCGCACCCGTCTCAAGATTGCCGGCCCGCACCGCTCGCACCACGTCATTCAAGCCAATGTTGTAAGCCTGCAATTTGAGAGGATTGACCCGCACCTGAAGCTGGCGAACTTGCCCGCCCACGCTGGCCACCTCAGCCACGCCGGGCACGCTCTGCAAGGCATATTTGAGATTAAAATCTTGCAGCGAACGCTGTTCGGCCAGATCGGTGCCACCGCTCTCATCCACCAGGGCATATTGATAGACCCAGCCCACGCCCGTGGCATCAGGCCCTAGGCGCGGCTCAACACCTTCGGGCAATTGCGTACGCAGAGATGACATCTTTTCAAGCACGCGCGAACGCGCCCAATAAAGGTCGGTACCGTCTTCGAAAATGACATAGACATAGCTGTGTCCAAAGTCTGAAAAGCCACGTATGGATTTCACCTTGGGCGCGCCCAGCAGAGCGCGCGAAATGGGATAAGTGACCTGATCCTCAACCATATCGGGCGAACGTTCCCAAGGTGTATCAATAATAACTTGCGTGTCGCTCAGGTCAGGGATGGCATCAATGGGCAGGCTGCGCAGGCTGGCAAAAGCCCAGACACAAAGCAGCGCGATGATGCCCAGAGTCAGCCAGGCCCGCCTGGCGCAGAACTCAACAAGGCGCGCAATCATGGCTTGGCCTCGTCGTGTTGGTGAAATGCATGGGCTGCGGCCTTGAAGCGAGCCTCTGAGTCGATAAGAAAGAGCGGAGCTCTCACCACGGTCTCACCTTCTTTGAGACCGCTTTCCACGCGTACCCAGCCTTCGCCACTGGGCCCTAGGATGATGGCTCGGGGCTCAAAGCTATCGCCATTTTTCACAAAAACGACGGGCTGTTCGCCGTCATCCACCACCGAATCTTCGGGCACGGTCAGGCCATGGCGTAATGGCACGCGCACCCGGGCCTCAACAAAAATACCGGGCCGCATCCAGCTTTCGCGACTCTGAGGCCGCAGGCTGACGCTGAATGTTCGGGTGTAGCTATCAAGATTTGAATCTACCCCTACCACCACCGCTTCAGCTCTCTGGCCCGCCGGCCCGATCAAGCTGGCTTTTTGACCTGCCTGCACCTGGCCCGCGTCGATTTCAAGCAATTGGGCCAGCACGCCCGCCCCGCCCAGGCGCGCGCTCAAGCGCAGCTCGCGCTCAAGCTTCATGCCCTGGGCCTTGGCGGTTTTGACGCCAATGAGTTGCTGGCGCCATAAGGGCAGATCAAAGCCCGCCCGCTCGTCTTTTTTGGCGGCCTGGCCTTTGGGGGCTATTTCGACTTTCTCAAGATCCATATGACAAACAGGGCATTCGCCGGGTTTGTCGCGCACGATTTGGGGGTGCATGGGGCATTGCCAGACGGTCTTTCCCTGAGCTTCTTGCTTTGTTAATTCGATCGTCTTTTCTTGTTTGGAGGGCACAGCCCCAGCCCCACTAGCCCCCGGCGCGTTCGTCGTGTCCGTTGCTCTTTTTTGCTCGGAGGGCACAGCTCTTGCCTGGACGGCCTCCTGACTCGCCCCAACATGATCAAGGCCCGCGTGTGAATCTTCAGCCCAGGTCTTCCCTGCTCCTTGCAAGAGGCAGGCGCTTAACATCATCACGATAATTTTTTTCATGGCTTCTCTCCTTTGGCGCTTTCTTGCGCCATTAAACGTTCCAGGCCGGCCCGGGCATCGCCCGCGTGCCACCAAGTGTGAGCAAGACGTTCTTCTATTTTCCAGAGCACCATGACCGCGTCGAGCGCGTCACTCAGCTCGACTTGGCCACTGGCATAGCCGCCCACGGCGGCCTCCATGGCTTTGCGGGCGCGAGGGGCCGCCTTTTCAAAGGCGAGCCGTAATTCATCCCGGCCCGTTGTCCACTCTCCCAACATCACTTCGCTTTCTTCATCCACCCTGGCTTCAGCGTCGCGCAAAAGAGCGCGGGCGCTATCCGCCTCGGCTTCGGCCATATCGTTGTCATTCCAGCTCATGCCCCACCAAACCCAGGGCAGGCTCAGACTGGCCTTGAGGCTGCTGGCGCGCATGCCGCTGGGATCTTCTTCCCACCCGGCCTCGAGCATCATGTCGGGCAACCAGGCTGTGCGAGCGTAGAGACGCGAAGCTTCGGCCCGCTCTCGCTCGGCCTTGGCCGCGGCCAGCATGGGATTGAACTCACGAATGACTTCGCGAATTTTCGCCAGGCTGGGATCAGAGAGGGTCAAAATTTCGCTGGGTTCAGCCTGCGGCAAAGGCAGCTCTTTTTTGCTGGCGTCAGCGGCAAGGCGCTTGAGCAGGGCTTTGGCGTTTTTCAACTCTTGGCGCTGGTGCAGGACCATGGCTTCCATATCAGCTGCCATGGCGCCGGCCATGTGACCCATGGCCTGGCCCATGCGATCCAGTCGGCCAAAATCAGCCCGACCATCTGAGCTGCCGCTGAGCTTGTTGAGCTTAAGCGTCAGCTCTTCAGCCACAGCCAAAAGCCGCGCGTCAGCAGCCAGCCGCCAGTAGGCGCTCTTGGCTTCATAGAGCTTGTCCTCAATTTTAGAGCGAGCCATGGCCTTGCCAACCTTAGCCCCTTTAGAGGCGGCCCTGCTCTTCAGCCAAGCTCGCCCAAAAAAGGGCAGCTCTTGCGAGACCTCATAGCGCTTGCCCGCCAGACTAAAGTCACCCTCTGGCGCTGCCATCAGCTCATACGAAAACTTAGGCGCCATCCAACTGAACTCAGCGTCAGCCTTGGCTTCCATGGCAGCGGCCGCAGAGCCAGCAGCCTCAATCTCAGGGTTGGCCTGCCGCACGCGTTCAAGCAATTCGCCCAAAGTCAGGCTCTTGTCCCAGCCATTGGCATCGGCTGCGGCTAGGGGAGCCGCGGCTATAAGCAAGAGAAAGAGTGTTATGTAGAAACGCATGAAGGCCTCCGTGATCGGCGAATGAGTCCGCCAAATAAAAAACCTCCCACGTCCGTCATGGACGCGCTCTCAGGCGAGAGCAGGGGAGGCTTAACCGATCAGGCTAGGCTAGGGGGCGCTAAGGCGCGGGCTTGCTCAAAGGTGAGGTGACTTAAAAGTATAGGGGGGGCGCGGCTGGGCAAGTTGCTAAAATTGGGCGCATGCTGAGGTGCGGGTTGGCTGGGCAGTGCGGCCATGTCTACCGTGGGCGAGTTCAACTCAAAAGCTTTAGCACTAAGGGCCTGCTCTAACCTTTCCTTGAACTCAGAGCGCACGCAGGGCAAGGACCGAATGCTAGCCTCTAAGCCCTGTGAATACTGCTGCTCGTATTCTAAGGCAGCCTGCATCTGGAGCTGGCTCATAGCACAGGGCATCTGGCAGACCATGCGCGACATGGGCAGGGCCTGGGCCAAGAGGGCCAGTGCTAGAAAGCTATGCAATACGATGCGTTTCATATCAAAAGCTTATGCCTCAGTGCAGTCTAGGTCAAGCCAGACATAGGCCTCGCTTGATCTGCTTCTATGTATATACGGCAGCTGCCCAAAAGGTAGTTTGGGGCTATTTACGCTTGAGTTGCCTGAATATTTGCGGTGTTGACTGGCGCAGGCCCAATAAAAGCAGGCAAGCCAGCCCTGCAAAAAACGCCCCCAGGCCAAAAGCCACTGAAGGCCCATAGCTTTCCCAGATCCAGCCAAATGCGGCTGATGCTGGCAGCAGCGCCAAACCCGAAGCCCCATCCAGCCAGCCAAAGGCTGCGCCCCGCGCATGCTTAGGCGCTAATGTCGAGAGCAGGGCTTTTTCGGCCGGCTCACTCAAACCAAAGTAGATGCCATAGGCCATAAAGAGCGCGATGCCTATGCTCAGGTCGCTGACAAAAGCGAACGCGAGATAACAAAGCGCATAGTAGGCCCAGCCCAGACCTAGCAGACCTAGGCGCGAGTGACGATCTGCCAGATGGCCACCCCAGGCCGTGGCAGCCATCTTGACCCCATGATGCGCAGCCCATAGTAGAGCCAGGCCACTCAGCGGCAGGCCCAGGTCATAGAGGCGCATGAGCAAAAATACATCCGATGAAGCTGAAAGCGTAAAAACGAGAGTGGCAGCAATCAACCAGCGCAGTTGCTTGCTCATAGGCTGGGCCTTGGTTTTGCTGAGCACTGGCAAGCCCTCATCACCCGATTTTGGCAAGGCGGCTAACTTATTGCCCTGCTTTTTGAAACTTTGCTCACGCAAGCCAAAAATCAACAAGAGCACCACGGCCACGCCTGGCACGATGGTGCTAATAAAAACTTGGCGAACACTCAGGCCCCAAGCTAACAATAGGCTGGCCAAGAGCGGACCTGCGATAGCACCAGCATGATCCATCGCTCGGTGAAAACCATAGGCCCTACCTCTTTGCTCAGGCGGGGTGACATCGGCAATTGCCGCGTCGCGCGGCGCACCCCGAAGGCCTTTGCCAATACGATCGGTCACGCGCACAGCCAGTGCGCCAGGCCATAGCGTAACCAGGGCCATCAAAGGTCGCGCCAATGACGAGAGGCTATAACCAGCTACGATCAAGGGCTTGCGCTTACCTTGGGCATCTGAAGCCCGGCCAGACCAGATTCTTAGCAAAGAAGCCGTACTGTCGGCCGCGCCCTCGATAAGCCCCAATGTTTTCGCCCCGCCGCCTGGCAAGCTTGATAAAAAAGCGGGTAGCAGGGGGAAGATCATTTCGGTGGCGACATCGGTTAAAAAGCTCACCCAGCCCAAAAGGATGACTCGAGGGTGCAATTTTTTGGTTTTGTCTGGTTTAATCGTTTTGGAGGTCATTTTTAGTTAAAGAGGGTTGTTAAGGACTAAATAATCAAGGGAACCAAGGCCTAACGAAAGACTCCAAATCAACGATACACTAAAACTAGGTATTCAACTATGAAACTAAATCTAAAACCACTTCTTAGACCCCTGACTGCCCTGGCTATGGCCTGGGCAGCCCCTGGGCTTTGGGCTGACGCCGCCGCTGGCGCCCCACCGGTCCAGAGGATCTTAGTCATCACGGGCTCGAGCACCCTTGTCGACTTTACCCGCTTCATCCAGCAAAACGGAAACCAATGGGGCTGGTGCGCCGGCTCTGACCCGAATGTCGACGGTTGGATTGACGACGTGCAACCCCACCTCGAAACGGTCCAAGGCACGGTTCCGGCCCTGGCCACCCTGCAAACTTATGACCAGGTTTGGGACCTGCGTTTTGCAAATGACACGGGGGGTTGCACAGGTTGTTGCACCTTAGCGGGTTGCGGCACCAACACCATCACGGCGGCGCAACAAACCGACTACATCAATTATATCGCCGGCGGCGGCAGCTTGTTCTTGATGGGCGACAACGGCGGCTTCAGCGTGGGACGCAACCAGGGCATCATCAATATAGCCCAGACTGTCGACAACGCCGGCACCTGGGGCTCGGGTGGAGTCGCTACCAACAACGACATCACCCACCAAGGCGCCTATCTCAACGTCGCGGGCGCCACCGCGGCAGAGAACTTTTCGACCGATTATCGCAACCTCACGGGCCCCAACAATTGGGTGGCAAGCCAGTACAATGGTATGGTGGCCAATTGGGGCAGCGGCTACAAGGTCTTTGAAGATTTTAGCACCGGCAACGCCGTCGTCACGGCATGGGATTGCGCAAATCTCAAGACCGCTTACAAAGCGGGCAAACTCATCATTGCCCTAGACTGGCAGCTGATGGGCGGCGGCCAACAGGTAGGCTTTTGCCCACCCGCAGTTCTCAGCGGCGTCACCTTTGGCGCCAACCAATTCTTTTGGGAAAACAGCATCGACTTCTTGGTGCCGGGCAGCGTCTGCACCACGCCCACGCCGACACCCACACGTACGGCAACGCGCACGGCTACGCCGACCTTCACGGCCAGCAACAGCGCCACGCGCTCGGCGACGCCCACCCCCACCCCCAGCTTCACCCCCACCGCTACTTCGTCTGCCACGCGCCCCGCCACGCCGACATTCACCTTTAGCTTCACCCAGTCGGCC
>CAZFUM010000120.1:0-7231 GCA_964521965.1 uncultured bacterium
GCTCTATTGGACCTACACCTCTGAAGTGGTCGCGCCCGTGGCCATGGCCCTGGCCGGTCTTGACGCGGCCACGCGCGCCAAAGTGGACGAGGCGGTCATCGCGGCTTGCAGCAAATATGTGAAAGATGGGGTTTTAGCTTTTTCGTGGAAGAGTTTTGTGGTGAGTGGCGAGAAATAAGTTAAGAACTCACTCGACATAACCTAACGTAAAGCGCTGGCGAATTTTGCCATGGCGCTCTAATTGATACACAATCGCGAAAGCAAGGTCTTCAGCCGAGATCTTGCTTTCGCCATTTTTATCGACCACCCATTGGTCCCCGCCTAATTTGAATTTGCCTTTGCGTTCGCCGGGTTCCAATAAGGCGGCCGGACTGGCGTAGGACCATTCAAGCTCAGTCTCGCTCTTCAAAATATTCAGGCATTCTTGCTGGGCCCTGGCCGCTGGCAGCCACGCGGCAGGGAACCAAGGCTGGTCAATGATCAGCTGGCCCGGCGCGATCTCGAGTGAGCCGGCCCCACCGCACCACATCAGGCGCAAGACCCCCGCCTCTTTAAGACCTTTGATCAGGGCGTGAGCGGCTTTCTTGAGCGTCTCAGGCCCATTGGCGTCGTGTGAGCCAATCGCGCAAATCACGGCGTCGTGGCCCTTCACCTGTTTGGCGATATCCGTGGCGTCCGTGGCGTCAGCCTGAATCTTGACCAAGTTTTCATGCTTCAGGGCCAATTTGCCGAGCGTACGTACCAGGGCGGTCACGCTGTGGCCGCGGTCCAAGGCTTCTTTGGCAATGCGCGAGCCAAGCATGCCGGCGGCGCCGTAGAGGGCGAGGTTCATGGGGGGCCTGAAGTTAAGAAAGCAGTATTCTAGCACGCGCTCGCCTGGCTCTCGCCTGCCCTTCGGGGCCCGCTTATTAGGTGAATTCCTTCCCACAGGGCGGGCACCTCAGGGCAGGCTTAGACCTCGTGTAAAAGTTAGTTTAGGAAGGTGTCTAAGCCTGGCCCGAGGCGCGCGCGTTGTAGAAGGGAGTTTTCAATAAGTGCGCCTCGAGGGCCAGGCGCGAGAGGGCCCAAACACTGAGCCTCGAGGGGCTGGCTTCCACCCCCCTTTTCCTGCTACTATCCCACCCCTATGGCCGTCCTCCTTAGCTGTCAAAGCCTCACCAAGACCTATGGCTCACGCCCCCTTTTTGAAGGCCTATCCTTTGGCCTGCACGAGGGCGAGCGCACGGGCCTGATTGGGCCCAATGGCGCAGGCAAATCATCGTTGTTGAAGATTTTGGCAGGCCAAGACAAACCTGATGACGGCGAAATGATCTTGCGTAAAGGCACGCGCTTAGCTTATCTGGCCCAGACCGAGGCCTATGAAAGTTTAGAGGGCGGCACTACCGTGCGCCAAGTTCTCGAGGCTTCGTTAAAGGGCTCGCATTTAGAAGATTATGAAATCAGCTTGAAGGTCGAGACGCTCTTAGAAGAAGCAGGCCAAAAGAATTTTGATCAAGAAGTCGGCACCTTGTCAGGCGGCTGGCGTAAACGCCTGGCCATCTTGGCCCAAGTTATCAAAGAACCCGATTTGCTCTTGCTCGACGAGCCCACCAATCACTTGGATTTAGAAGGTGTGCTTTGGCTTGAAGAGCTGATGTCCAATTTGAACTTTGCGTTTCTGGTCATTACGCATGATCGTCGTTTTTTAGAGCGCGTTACCAATCGGATTATTGAACTTAACAAAAGATACAAAGAAGGCTTTTTCTCGAGCCAGGGAAATTACTCGACGTTCTTAGAGAAGCGCGCTGCGCTTTTTGATGCTCAAGAGACTTTAGAGTCAGCCACCGCAAATGTCGTACGTCGCGAAATCGAATGGCTGCGTCGCGGACCCAAAGCGCGTCAAGCCAAACAGCAGGCGCGTATTGACCGGGCCGGTGACTTGATCGAAGAGCTCGATGAGCTGAAATACCGAAACTCGCAGGGCAGAGGCGTTGATATTTCATTCTCAGGCTCTGAGCGCGAGACGCGTAGGCTGGCAGAGTTTATTCACGTAAAAATGGCCCGTGGCGGGCGAACCTTATTCGGGCCCCTGGAGCTACTCTTGCGCCCGGGCGAAAAGATGGGCCTGCTGGGCGAAAATGGCTCGGGTAAGAGCACGCTTCTAAAATTATTAGCCGGTGAATTAGAGCCTGACTCGGGTACGGTTAAACGAGTCGACAAGTTGCAGATTCAGACTTTTGATCAGCATCGCGAAAAACTCGACCTCACGCAAACACTCAAGTTCGCCCTGGTTGGCCATGCCGGCGACTATGTGCACTACAAAGGTTCGCCGGTGCATATCGGGGGATGGGCCAAACGCTTTCTCTTTCACACCGACCAACTTGAATTGCCCTTGTCAAAGCTCTCGGGTGGCGAGCAATCGCGCGTTCTAATCGCCCGTTTAATGCTGAGGCCTGCCGATATGCTGCTCTTAGATGAGCCCACCAATGACCTAGATATCGCTTCGCTTGAAGTGCTTGAGCAGAGTTTGATTGAGTTTCCCGGGGCATTGGTGCTTGTGACCCACGACCGCTATCTCTTAGACCGCGTCAGCAAGCGTTTATTGGCTCTTGATGGCCATGGCCACGCCGAGTTCTTTGCTGACTTAGCCCAATGGGAAGGGCGACCCAAGAAGCCTAAATACGAAGCAACCCCTGAGCCAGAAGAAAAGCCCCTTACAGCGCCAGTGCCAGAGGGCAAAGTTTTAAGCACGCGAGAAAAACAAGAATTACAAAATATAGAAAGTAATATTCATAAATTAGAAAGCAAGTTGGCTAAATTGCATGACGAGCTACATGACCATAGCGTTGCCAATGATGCCGATGAATTGATTAAGCGGCAGGCCAAGGTGGATGTGGCCCAGGCCGAGATCGATGCGATGTTTAAAAGGTGGGAAGAGTTGGAGAAGAGGAAGAATTCTTAAGTCTTGCTCAAGCGCTGATACTGGCTGCGTTTAGACCTGAAACTCAAGTAAGCAATGTCGTTCGCCGCTAATGCTAGCTTCTTATCCCTGTTCCACCCTTTGATTTGTTTTTCCCGGGCTAATGCCTGATCTCGGGTAGGAAATATTTGTCGCCAAATGATTTTGCATCGTCCATAGCGTTTGAAGTGGGTTCGTTTGCGGCGGTCAAGATTGGCGGTAGAGCCTGTGTAGAGAAAGCTGGATTCAAATAGAAGTATGTAAGTGAAGAATTTCATCATTGCCTTATGAAGCCTACTCGCGCCTGGCCCTCGGGGCCGGCTAAAATAGAGAATCCCACTCTACAAAGCCGGCACCTCCCTTCGACTCGGCCAGTTTTACTGGCCTCGCTCAGGGCAGGCTTAGCCAGGCTTAGACACCTACCCTAAAAAATCATCTTTCACGAGGTCTAAGCCTGCCCTGAGGTGCCCGCCTTGTTGGAAGGAAATCATTTAATAAGCGGGCCCCGAAGGGCAGGCGAGAGAGGCGCACTGCTAGCCAATGGCCTCGAGGGCCAGGCGCGAACGGCGTTCTAGCTTAAAACCCAAACAGGCCCTTCAACGCGTTGACCGCTGCGCCTTTGGCGGCTTCTTTGGCCGTCTCCTTTGCCCCTTCTTTGAGGCAATCTCCTGCCGTGATCAGCTCAGGGTTCTCGCCGTTTTCTGCGGCCTTTTTCTTAATCTTGGCCGCGCCTAAGACCAAGGCGGCCCAAGTTGTTCGTGAATAGCTGTCGGGTACCGACAGCTCGCTGGCCGGGACCTTCTTCTTTAACACCGAGCTGGCTTCAAGCGCGGTCTGGGTTCCGTCGCTATCCACAACGTCAAGGCGCAAGGCATAGCCCGGATTGGCGCCCATTTCTTTGATGTACTGCTGGGTCCACTCCTTTGCAAAACGGCTCTGGTCCTTGCCCAGCTGAAGTTGCTGAGCTTTGAGCTCCCTCGCGAACCAATAGTGCAGTGGCTTGTCGTCGGCGGTGATTATCACTTCATCGCAGAGATAGCCGAGTATGCTCTCGGTCTTGCCGGTCTTTTTTGCCGTGAAGGCGGGCACACTTGCGTCCTTGGCGTCATCTTCTTCAGCGATGTCTAAATTGACATAAAGTTGAATCGGGTCGAAGACGACCTTGGCCTCATCGTTTTCGCCGTCCATCAACAGCGCAAAGCCATTGAGGCCATTGCTTTCCCAGCGGGCTCTTGAACCTGCCACGGTCAGCTTCCATTTCGCAGGCTCGCCCTTGCTGTTCTTGTCGGCCTGGACCGTGTAGTGAATGACTCCTTCAAATGATTTTGCGGCCGCGCTCAGCGCAGTGTGGGTCAGCGTTGACAAAGAGATCAATGCCGCTAGCACGGCCCCGTGCTTAATTTTTTTCATGCATGCCTCAAAGTTAGAAATTTAGAACTTTAAAACCAATCCCACTTGCTGCCCTACACCCAGGCCATCCACTCCGGCGCTGATGCCATAGGCCAGCTCGTAGCTGTCGACCTTGATGCTTAAGCCGCCCGTAGGTGAGCTATGGTCCAGGCCCACGCGTAGGGCAAAGTTTTCATCAAACCAATATTCTGCGCCCAGGCGGGCAAAGACAGGGTTCTGGCTGCCCAGGGGGACGATGGCATCCAGACTCAGAAGCAGGCGCCAGTCTACAAAGCGGTCGCTGATGCCCAAACGCAGCTGGGTGTCTGCTTGCTCTTGCAAGCCGTCCTGCCAATAAACCCCGCTGGCTATGTTTTGCAGCACCGCGCCCATCAACATATAAGAGCCTTCGTAAGGCGCCAGCGAGATGCCCAAGTCCAGGCCATAGCCATAGGCCTGCTGGCCAATTAAATTTTGGTGCAAAGCTTTGATATTGACGCCATAACGCAGGGCAAAGTTGGCATCACGGGCCAAAGATATCAGGGCCGCAAATTCTTGGTCTGAGCTGCTGCCAATCGATTTGCCCTGGCCGTCGTAGAGGTCGATGCCCAAGACGCCATAGTGGGCCAGGCTGATGCCTAAGGCGCCTGCACCATCAAAACGGTGGGCATAGCTGCCAAAGTTGGCCAAGCGGTCTTGGCCCAAGATGGCGCTATTGAATGCGATTTGATTGCCTTTGTGGTCCATGCGCGTGAGGCCAGCGGGGTTCCAATAAGCGGCGTAAGGGTCGTCAGCTACCGAGGTGAGGGCATTGCCCAGGCCTAAGGCGCGTGCGCCAAAGCCGCTTTCTAAAAACGAAAACGCGCCGCTTTGGCTAGCTTGGGCAAATCGGGCCATGCAATAGATGAGCGTGAAAGAGATGCCAAACTTGTAGAGACCTTGCCTCCAAAGACTATTTTTTATTTTTTCTTTGAATGAGGCCTGGGCACCAAGGGTATTCCCATGCAGGGCTGCTTGCGTCATTTGAGCACCACGACTTTCTTGACCACGCTATGCTCGCTGCCATTTTTGTCGGTGACCAGCACGCGTACAAAGTAAACGCCTTGAGCCAGTTTACTGCTGTCGATGTCAACTTGGTTCACGCCCAAGCTTGCACCCGCTTCGATTTCTTCAAGTATTTCGCCGTTGGGCCCGCTTAAATACACCTTGGCGGCTTTGGCTGAGTCAGCCAGCAAATATTCAAAGTGAATGACCCCACCTTTAGTAGGGTTGGGAACCGCTTTGGCTTTGGCGAGGGGTAGCAATTCACCCACAAAATCAGTTTGTTCGATGCTAATGCTATGCAGGGTTGGCGAGGTTTGCAGGTCTGAGCTGGGTTTCATCGTTACTTTGACTTTGAGGTATCGTTGGCTAGGACTCGAAACCGCTTGATTGCTGCGGCTGCTGCTGGCCAAAGACCAGGCTGACCAAGTCAGGCCATCGCCTGAGCTGGCCGTTTGCAGACTAATGCTGCTACCTGCCGGCGTTTCGCCATCCCAAGCAATCTGGGCTGGCACACTGGGCACGCCACCCAAATCAATAGGCGCAGAGGTCCAAGTACCTTCGCTAACGTAGGGCCGCACTTGAAAGTTGGAGTAGTCGGCGCGGTTGTTGGAGATTCCTGTTGGGAAAGGCATTCCAAGACCGACAGAGTAATTTACCTCGCCTAGATTAATTGTAATTGCCGTAAATGTTTCATTTTGAACCGAATCAAAAAAACTAGCGGAAATGTTTGACCCGTTCTTCGATATACACAGATTTGCTTCTGAGCCAATAACTGAAAATGTCTGGCTCGATCCTGTAATGCCATTTAACCAGTGAGTCTTGATTACTGGATAAATTGCGTCCTTATAAAAGTAAATCGAAAAGTAATTAGTGGCCCAAGGAGATCCCGAAATATAGATCCCGCCCGATTTGTTGATCTCCGGATTAACGGTAACGCAGAACGTCCCGTTAGTCTCAATCGGGACAAAAAGTGAGCGGATACCAATGCCTGATCCACCGACATTACTATTGCCGTTTGCTTCGATAACAATCTTATTGCCGGGGGTTGAGATAGATGAGAATTGATCCTTTGTCCACATTGCTTTAAGGAAGTCTTGATCAAATTCATCGCAATTTACGCTTACGGGTGAGAGGCGCAAATTTCCATAAGACTCAGTTGCCTGTGTACCTTCGTTGAAGCCCGCGTCCCAATTCAATTGGGAAGAAATGACACTAGACGAGGCGGCCCCAAGATTCTTGGCAAGAATAAACAGAATCAGTATTTTTGAAATTTCTAATTTCATCAGTAACGATAGATCTTTAGATTGTCCAGAGTCGACTTCGTCCCAGGGCTTGGCTGAATTCGGATGCCAAAGAATGACCCGGTTGGTGGGGTACCACTTGGCGTTACATTAGTTGAATAGTTTTCGCCCAAACTATAGCCATCAAACCAATAGCTGCTCTTGAGTGTGATTGGATCCAATTTTAGTTTTACATGATGCCAAAAAGTTGTTCCTGGGCTAGATAGTACATATTGGTTGATGGTGTTTTCTGTTAGGTATAATCCCAAGGTAGATGAATAGCCTACAAGTGCGCGTACCTTTGAACCAATATTAAGTACAATTTCAAATTGTCCGACTACTGAATCAATTCGCCAGTCGAATTCGGCCCATATGTCTTTTGTAAGATCGAAGGTAATGGGTTGATAAACAAAAGAGTCGCCCGCGACGCTGCCGGTGATTGAGATACTCATGGCAACGGATGGTGAATTGAATAGTGTTGAATCTAAATAGTTTGTTATCCCGCCACCGCCACCGCTCTGATACACCGTCCACTCACTCAGATTCGCCTGCGAGTCAAAATTGCTGTTGTAGTAATACG
>CAZFUM010000121.1:0-7226 GCA_964521965.1 uncultured bacterium
CTGAAATTCACGGCCAGGCCCAGGCCTGGGCAGACCCTAAGGCCACTGAGCTGGTGCTGGGGGTATTGCTGCTCAATGCCGCACAGGCCGCGGGCCCGCAGGGTTGGGTCAAGGCTGAGCTGGGCGTATCGCGTGGCAAAGCCTGGGTGCGCGTGAGTGACTCGGGTCAGGCTGTGGCCGTTGAGTCTCGCGAGAAGCTTTTCACCCCTTTCTTTACCACCAAGAAAGAGGGCCTGGGTTTGGGCTTGGCCACAGCCTTTGGCTTGGCAGACGCCATGGCGGGCCGGCTTTCACTTTTAGATGATCGCAAGACTTTCCAGCTGGAATTGCCATGCCCCGTATCTTAATTGTTGATGACGAAGAAAGCATACGCCTCACGCTGCGCGATGCGCTCAGCAGCCGCCATGGCGTCGACTTGGCGGCCGATGCTGAGGCTGCACGTTTGGCGTTGCGAGGCGCGGCCTATGATTTGCTCATCACCGATTGGCGTATGGGCGTGCTCAGTGGCATGGATTTGTTAAGAGAAGCCAAGGCCATGCAGCCCCGTTTGCCAGTCATCATGATGACGGCCCATGGCAGCGTGGACCATGCGGTCGAGGCCATGAAGGCTGGGGCGGATGATTATCTTTCCAAGCCCTTTAGCTTGGCTGAAATTGAATTAAGGGTCGCTTCGCTCTTAGAGAAATCTCGTCTCAGGGAAGAGCGAGATGAGCTAAGGCACGAGCGGGCTTCGGGTCATGAGCTGGTGGGCGAGAGCCCAGCTTTCTTGGTGGTGCGCAAGCTGATCGCACAGGCGGGCGCGAGTGAAGCTTCGGTATTGATATTGGGCGAGACCGGCACAGGCAAAGAAGGCGTGGCCCGTGCCTTGCACGCGGCCAGCCCTCGGGCTAAAGGGCCATTTGTTGCCGTCAACTGCAGTGCATTTGCCCCTGGCATCATTGAGAGTGAGCTCTTTGGCCATGAAAAAGGCGCCTTCACGGGCGCCGAACGCGCTCGACGTGGCAGGCTTGAGCAGGCTGACGGTGGCACGCTCTTTTTAGATGAAGTGGGCGACCTCACGCCTGAGGCGCAAGTCAAGCTGCTGCGAGCCATTGAGCAAAGAAGTTTTGAGCGCGTTGGCGGTGATCGCCTGATCAAGAGCGACTTTCGCTTGCTGGCTGCCACTCACCGTGACCTGCAGGCCCGCGTTAAAGAAGGCGTCTTTCGCGAAGACTTGCTCTTTCGACTTAATGTTTTCCCCTTGCAGCTGCCGCCCTTGCGCGATCGCGGTGAGGACGCCATTCTTTTGGCGCGTCATTTCGTTAAGCTTAAGAGCCCGGGCCGCAGCCTTAAGTTGGGCGAGGGTAGCGGCCGCTTGCTCAAACGCTATGTCTGGCCTGGCAATGTGCGCGAGTTGCAAAACATTGTTGAACGGGCCATTATTTTGAGCGAGGGCGAGATATTACGTTTGGATTTGGCTTTGGGCGATCAAATTGATAGCCATGCGGCTCAGGCTGTGAACGGTCGTCCCAACTTGCCGCCGGGCAAGAACCTGGCTCAGGCTATGGATGATGCTGAGAAAGCCATCGTTGCGTATGCCTTGAAGCAGGCCGAAGGCAATCAGAGTCAGGCTGCAAAGGCTCTGGGCATTGAGCGTTCGACACTTCAATACAAGCTCAAGAAGTACGGGTTAATATGAAGAGGCTGCTAGTCATGCTCGTGATGGCCTTAGCCATGGCGCTGCATGCTGATGGCGATCAAGCACGCGCCAAGCTTGAAGCTCAGTTGGCGCAAGAGCGAATACAGCTCGAGTTAGAGTCGCAAGCCTGGGGATCGGATAAAGGCGTTAATTGGTGGAACCTGCCTGCGCGCAAGCGGGCTGAGCGCCGCTTAAGGCGCTTACGCATTCGCAGGGCCCAGATTGAGAAGCTTGAAAAAGAGCTCAAAGAGCTGAAAAACGTTGAAAAACATGAAGAAAGCTCGCCTAAGCTACCTTGAAAGAGCCCCCTGCCTTGACCCTGGGGAAGCCTTTCCATTATATTGTTCGTTCTCTTCAGTACATCCGAGGCAGTCATGGCAGACAACAGCGAAAAGAAAATTGGCGCGCAGATCCTTTGCGATGAATTGGCGCGTTTGGGCGTCAAATATGTATTTGGCTACCCTGGCGGCGCCAACCTGCCTATTTACAACGTCATTAACAAAACTTCCATTGAAGTAGTCCTCAACGGCGACGAACGCTGTGCGGGACATGCGGCAGAAGGCTATGCGCGCGCCACCGGCGATCCCGGCGTGGCCCTGGTGACCTCAGGCCCTGGCGCCACCAACCTGGTTACGCCTTTGGCTGATGCCAAGATGGATAGCACCCCTTTGATTGGCATTTCGGGCCAGGTCTATTCGCATCTCATTGGTAAAGACGCATTTCAAGAGACGCCCATTGTGAACGTCACCATGCAAGTGACCAAGCATAATTATTTAGTCAGCAAGGCTCAAGATGTGGCCCGCGTTATTCATGAAGCCTTTCATATCGCTACCACCGGCCGCCCGGGTCCCGTGCTAGTCGACATCACTAAAGACGCGCAAGAGCAATCGATCTTGGTGTCTGAAATCAATCGCGACTTCAAGCTGCCGGGTTATCAGTTGCACGCCCCGCCCGAACCTGATGCTCGCAAAGTAGAAGAAATTTGTGACGCCATCAAGAAATACAAAAAGCCTCTGCTTTATGTTGGTCAAGGCGTGATTTTGGGCTCGGCCCATAAAGAGTTGCTGGCCTTTGCTGAGAAGGCCAATATTCCCGTGGCTAGCACTGTGCTTGGCTTGGGCGGCTTTCCGGGTTCGCATCCCCTTTACCAGGGCATGCTGGGCATGCACGGCATGGCTTATGCTAATTTGGCCATGGACCGCGCCGACCTTGTCATCTGTCTGGGCGCACGCTTTGACGACCGCGTGACAGGTAAAGTTAGCGAGTTCATAAACAATGCCTTTATTGTTCATGTGGACGTTGATCTGTCTGAGATCAATAAGAATAAGAAAGCCCATATTGGCGTGCATGCTGACCTCAAGGCTTTCTTAAAGGCCATTACGCCCAAGACTTCTAAAGCCGACAGTGCTGACTGGGTCAAGCATTTGGCAGAACTCAAGGCGGCCTACCCAAATAGTTATGAGCCAGGTGATGGTAGCGTGATTAAGCCCCAGTACTTTCTCGAACAGCTCAACAAGGCGGTTAAGGGCAAGCGAACCATCTTCACGACGGGCGTGGGCCAGCACCAGATGTGGGCTGCCCAGTACTTGACGTTTGAAGAGCCGCGTACTTTTATCACCTCAGCCGGCCTGGGCACCATGGGCTTTGGCTTGCCGGCTTCGGTGGGCGCGGCCTTGGGTCGGCCCGACAGTACGGTCATCAATATTGACGGCGACGGCAGCTTTGAGATGAACATCAATGAGATGCGCACGATCCGCGACCGCAACATCCCGGTCAAATGCGTTGTGTTGAATAACAAGATTTTGGGGATGGTGGGTCAGTGGCAGCGCAAGTTCTATGCGGGCAACTATTCGTCGGTGGAATTTGGCGATTACCCACGTTATGCCGAGGGCTTGGAACATCTCTATGGCATCAAAGGCGCCCGTATTTCTGATCCTAAAGATGTGCCCGCTGCCATTGAAGCGATGCTTAAATTCGACGGCCCCTACTTCTTAGAAGTCATGATTCCCAAAGAAGAGAACGTTTATCCCATGATACCCGGGGGCGGCACCATCAAGAGCATGATGCTCAGCCCGGGCCAAAAGCTGACCCACTGAGCTTGAGTTAAGACTCAAAACAAAACGCCCCGGGCTTTGCAGCCTGGGGTTTTTTGTTTTAGCATGGCCTATGTCCAAGCGTCTCGCAGTTCTGCTCTTGCCCTGGTACCAGCGCCTTCGGCGCGACTTGCCATGGCGAGTGAACACCGACCCTTACCGCGTCTTGGTTTCTGAATTGATGTTGCAGCAGACGCAGGTTAAGACCGTCATCCCCTATTACCATCGTTTCTTAAAGCTGTTTCCCACGGCGCAAGCCTTGGCCAAAGCGCCTGAAGCCGCTGTTTTGAAAGCTTGGGAAGGCCTGGGTTATTACCGTCGCGCGCGCTTCTTGCAAGCTGCGGCCAAGGCTGTCGTGGCCCAGGGCGCATTTCCCTCGACCTTTGAGGGTCTGCGCAGCTTGCCCGGTGTGGGGGATTATACGGCCGCCGCCGTGGGCAGCATCAGCTTCGGCCTGTCTTTTCCTGTTTTAGATGGCAATGTAGCCCGCGTGATTTCGCGTGTGTTGGCTTTGAAGGCTGATGCCAAGAGTAAAGCGGGCAAGGCCGCTATCCTTGAATATTTGAATGCCGAAATCGCCCCGAAGCGCCCGGGCGATTTTAATCAAGCCATGATGGAGTTGGGCGCCCTGGTCTGCAGCCCGCGCCAGCCCGCTTGCCCTAGCTGCCCCTTGAAGAGCCTTTGCAAGGCACGAAAAATGGGCCGGGTTGAGAATTTTCCGGTGCTGGCGGCTGCGCCCAAGATTGAGAAAATCTATAAAGTGGCGCTCTTGGTCAAAGTGGGATCAAGCTTGCTCGTGTCGCAACGCTCAGGTAGCGGTCGCTCGGGGGATCAGGGTCGTATGCATGGCTTTTGGCAGTTTCCTGAACTCGAGACCGCCAACGTCAAAGGCCAAGCAGTTGCCCTACAAAAATTGTTGGGCTCGTTGAAATTAGCAGGTCAGCCCATAAAAATCGGGGGTTTTCGACATAGTGTTACTCGTTATGATATTCATGTTGAAGTGTATTGTTTGAGTGTCAAAGCAAAGAAGAAATTAAAAGACTGGAATTGGATTGTTTTGGATGATTTAAAAAAATTACCGTTGGCTAAGGCCGAAAAGAATATCTTAAAACTTATTTAACGCTGGCCGTCGGGCTCAAGCTGGGCGCCACGGTCGGGCTGGGTGTGGCTGAAGGCGTGGGCGAGGCCTCTTCGGTCGAGGTTTCTGTGGGCCGTGGCGTCGCGGCCCGAGGTTCTTGAATGGCTGAGGCGTGAGGCGCTGCCTGGCCCCGGTCGCCTTGGGGTGTTTTGCTGGGCAGGGTGAGCAGGGTGACCGCAATCACCAGCAGGGCAGCCATGGCCAGGCTGGCCACAAATGACGGACGAATGAGGGGCGTGGGCTGGGACAAAGGTTCAAGTCGGCCCTCTCGTTCTTGCCGGCGCAGCTTTTCAAAGGCCTGCATGAGCTGTTTGTGTTGGCCGTAACTTTCTTGCGCCCCTTCGCCAGCTTTAAATTCAACCAAATCCAAAGCCAGCGAGCGGCAGCTCACACAGCCTTGCAGGTGGCTTTGTAGCACGCGTGCTTCGAGCCAGCCTAAGGCCTTTCCTTCGACTAAGCGGGCATGTGCCCATGTGTGTAATCCCAACACAGCTAGCCTTTCTTGCCCATGCGCTTGAGCATGATTTCGCGCAATTTTTGATAAGCCCTTGATGCCTGAGCCCGGGCTGCTGCAGCCTTGAGGCCTTGAGCTTGACCGGCTTTTTCGAGCGTCGAGTCTTGCTCTAAGCGTTCTTTGAGCAGGCCAGCCTGTGCTGGGCTGAGTTCTTCAATGCTTCTTAGTAATAAGGCGCTCATTTCGTTGCGCTCGGCGGCTTCAAGCGGATTTTCAGCTTGGGCCGCGTGCATTTCGGCCACGGCGAGTACTTCGGGTCGGGTCATCGATAGCTCTGGCTTAAGGCGGCGTGCCTGGTCGCGAATGAGGTTGAGCAAGATGGCAAAGACCCAGGTTGAGACGCGAGCCCCGCGATGATAGCTAGCGCGGTGACGCCAGACCCTGAGCAGCGTTTCTTGCACCAAGTCGTGACACTGAGCCTCGTCGCGCCAGTGACGCAGGGCAAAGCGAAAGAGCCGGGTCTCAAAGCGCAGCGCTAGTTCTTCAAAAGCTGCTTCGTCCTCTGCCAGCGTGAGTCGGGCCATGAGGGCTTGGTCATCGAGCTCTTTTAGCTCAAGATCTGACATTTGATACGCAAATGAGGTAAAGGATGTGACAAGGCATTAGGGCTGAATAGCGCATGAAATAGGCCTAAAAATGCCAGCCTAGCCAAAGGCCAGCGCCCAAGGCTAGACGGTACCAGGCAAAGGGCTTGAGCCCGTAGCGATTTAGCATACCCACAAATAGTTTTATGGCAAGCGCGGCTGAGCCTAGAGAGACCAGCCAGCCCAGGCCTAGGGCCCATGCATGAGGCGCCAAAGCCTCGTGATGTTTAAACAGCTCGTGGCCCGTGACCGCCAGCAAGATGGGTACGGCCGCAAAGAACGAATAAAGTACGGCTGCTTCACGGCGATAACCTAGGGCGAGGGCCGCCAAGATGGTGCAGGCTGAGCGCGAGACGCCTGGCCAAAGCGCCAAGCATTGGACTAAGCCAATCATTAAAGCATGGCTAGGCAGCAATGCATCGAGACTGCGTGCATGGGGCTTTTCTTTGTCTAGCAGCCAAAGCGCGACGGCACCTAGGGCCAGCGCAAAGGCTACGGGGTCCACGCCATAGAGATGGCTTTTAATCCAGGGCTCTAGCAAGGCACCTGTTAGCAGGGCAGGCAGGGTGGACAAGCTCAAGCAGAGCAAGGCACGCTTGCCATAGAAGCCAGGCTTTTGAATCAAGAGTCCTTTCAAGCGCTGAGGATAAAGCAGCAAGACCGCTAGGATGGCGCCCGATTGGATGGCGTTGACAAAACTGTCAATGAATTCGCCCTCGAGACCTAGGGCGCGTGAGGCAATGATTAAATGTCCTGTCGATGAGATGGGCAAGAATTCGGTCAAGCCCTCGATCAGACCCAGCCAAGCAGCCTGCAAGAGGCTGATGCTATCGGGGTTTATGGCAGCACCGTGAGCAGCTCGACCTTGCTGAACCAACGGCTCATGACCCGCAAGTAATAGTCGCCGGGGGCCAAGGGCATACCCTGCGTATCTTTGGGTTCGATTTTGAAGCTCAAATGGCCTGGCCCGTAGCGGCCTTCTGCCAAGAGGCGTACAGCCTGACCCGCGCGATTAAAGAGTTTGATTTCTAGACCGCTTGCTTCAGGCAGGCTGACCCAAACTAGGCTGCTTTCGGCTGCTGCCAATGAGATGCGGGTCTGGCGTATCTCGACCCCGGGCTGGTCGCCCTCATGGCTTGCGGCCCGGACCGTGGCTTCAGCTTGAACAGCTGGGGCAGCATTCTCAAAGGGTTGCGGGCTTTCTTGAACCAAAGGCTGG
>CAZFUM010000122.1:0-7194 GCA_964521965.1 uncultured bacterium
AGCTAATACCTTCGCTAACCGTGTCATTGCCATCTGCGCCATTACGCTGAATGCGCCTGAAGCCGCCTGCGCCCGAGGACACGGCATGATTGGTCTTCCAACTGTTGTATTTCGTGAGAATCTGGGCTGCATCATTGGCCCAGCTACCGGCTATGGGCGAAGCTGGTTTGATGCCGTAGTTATAAGCGCGGTTTTGAGGATAAGGAAAATTGGTGACAGCCCCAGCTTGAGAAGCCGTAAAACCTAATAGGAATAAACCTACCCATGCGATTTTCATTCTAAAGTCCCTTGTGAAACGTTTTAACAAATTGACAAAAGAAATGCCTCGTTTTGCTTCCTATAAGATATTAGATGCAAGGCCCTGAATCAAGTTCCCCAAATCAAGTTTCTTGGCTTATTTCAGCCCAAATTTGACTAAAGCTGGCCAAAGGCAGCCCCACCACGTTGAAATAGTCACCCCGCAACTCTTTCACAAAGGCCCCGGCCCGGCCCTGAATGCCATAAGCCCCGGCTTTGTCCATGGGTTCCCCACTGGCAACATAGGCTGAAATCTCAGCAGCGCTCAGAGAGCGAAATAGGACCTTGGTCTTCACATGAAAAACACGCGATTTCTGCTGAGAATTTAGAGGGCAAAGGGCCACCGCGGTCACTACCTCATGCCAGGCACCCGCCAGGCGTTTCAACATAGATTGAGCCTGGACGGCATCCTTAGGTTTTCCTAAAAGTCGGCGCCCTTGCGCCACCACGGTGTCAGCACCTAGGACCCAGACCCCTTTTTCTCGCGCCGCTCGCTTTTTCAAGATCTTGACCGTGGCCAGAGCTTTAGCCAGCGCTAAACGGCGCGCCAAGCGCCAGGCTGGGCCGGGGCCAAGAGGCTCGGGCACGTGGCTGGGTAAAATTTGAAAGCGCAAGCCAATCTGGCGCAGCAGTTCAGCGCGGCGGGGACTGCCTGACGCCAACACGAGCAAAGGTTGCTTCACGAATGCATGACCAAACTGACATCATCGCCAGGACCAGCGCCCAAAGCCTTAGCGGCGCTGCCATTGCGTACATAAATTTCAAGATGGCCGGTACTTTCCCAAATGGCCCCGGGCTCGCCCTCAGCCACCGCCGAATAATGCGGGCTCACACCGTGCAAGACACGGCCCTTAACATGCACGCTGATGATGCGGTGGCCATGAAAACTAGCCTCAGGCAGGTTCGTGAGCAGGTTGCCAAAACGATCCACCGCCACCACACGCCCGCGCGCGGTTTCGCCATCCCATAAGACTTGAGGCAAAGCTGGCAGCAGCTTTAGCGTAGGGGCAAGCGCCCCAAATAAATGCGGATTCACACCACGGCATAGATGCCCCGCAACCGGGGCAAAAATATCGCGGCCATGAAAGGTGCGCGAAACATGCTCTAGAAAATAGTGTGGATTGGTGACCTGATGAACCGAAATTATTTTTCGGCCTTCTAAGGCATAGGTCAGCAGGCCATTGTCCGGCGCCAAGAAAGTCGCGCCGGGAGTGCGCACAATGACGATGTCGCGGTCCGAACCTACGCCCGGATCAACCACTGCCACGTGCAATGTATGTTGAGGAAAAAACGAGACACTTTGCTTGAGGATAAGGCCTGCGGTCACCACATCTTGCGGCGGCACATTATGTGAAACATCAATAACCCGGGCCGAGGGCGCCACACTGCAAATAACCCCCTTCATGATGCCCACGAAGGGATCGGACAAGCCGAAATCAGTAGTTAGACTGACACAAGCAATGCGCATGGCGGCCTCCCGCCCAGGGGCGGATCAGATTTTGGGTAAAACCAAACCTTTTTGTTTCTGGTATTTGCCTTTCTTGTCTTTATACGAAGTACGGCAAGGCTGGTCGCCGCGAAAGAACAAGACCTGGGCGATGCCCTCGTTAGCATAAATCTTGGCTGGCAGGGGCGTGGTGTTGCTGATCTCAAGCGTGACGTAGCCTTCCCACTCGGGCTCAAAAGGCGTCACGTTAATGATAATGCCACAACGGGCATAGGTGCTTTTGCCAACACAGATCGTGAGGATGTTGCGGGGTATTTTAAAGTGCTCGACGGTCTTGGCCAAAGCAAAGCTGTTGGGCGGAATGATGCAGTAATCGGCCTTGACCGTCACAAAGCTGCGGGCGTCAAAATGTTTAGGATCAACCACCGTGCTATTGATGTTGGTAAAGATTTTGAACTCGCGAGCCACTCGGATGTCATAGCCATAAGAAGACACGCCGTAGGAGATCACGCCCTTACGGACCTGTTTATTCACATAGGGGCGAATCATGCCCTCTTCTTTTGACATTTTCTCGATCCAGATATCCGACATGATGGCCAAGACGAGTACCTCCCGGGTGAATGGCTTGAAAACGCCTTATTATGGCTGATTTGGAGCTATGACACCAGGCTGGGCCGGCAAGCTAGGCGGCGGGGCCGAGGGCCTGACAATGCGCGCCACAGTGGGCTCAGGACCAGGGCTGGGTAGATCCTTCAATTCTATGGCTAAGGCCTCGATGGCTTCAGTTGCGTTTTGCGTTAGCCCCAGGGGCGCCGTTTCGCTAGGCCCCACAGTAACTTGTGGAGGCTTCTGACGACCCGTTTCCAACTTGGTTTGGGGCGTAAG
This sequence comes from uncultured bacterium, assembly GCA_964521965.1. GTDB lineage: Bacteria > Oederibacteriota > JAJYGY01 > JAJYGY01 > DAIDJD01 > CAZFUM01. The sequence goes on from CAZFUM010000122.1 coordinate 2,630, forward strand.
ACTGGCCTTAAGCGTGGGACTTGCCAAAGGCGTGGCCTCAGCCACTCGGCTAGCAAAGAAGCGCCGTGCACCCACAAAAGCCTGTTTCCAATGACCTTTCGATAGCGAGTCAAGGCGTATGTGCTTGCCGGTGCCCGGCGCATGCAAGAATTCACCTTCGCCCGCATAAATACCCACGTGCAAGGGCACGCTGGACGACACAAAGAAAACCAAATCGCCTACCTGTAAAGCCGGCTTCTCAATGGCGATACCCTTTAAATATTGCTGCAAAGCCCCATCGGGCAGGGTCACGCCGTAACGCTTGAAAACATACGATGTGTAACCGCTGCAGTCAAAACCCGGGTCAGCGTCTTTGCCGCCCCAAATATAAGGCGTGCCGATATACGATTCAGCTTCTCTCAAGATGGCCTTGCCAAACATGAGTTGCTGCAGGCTCTGCTCAGCGCGCCTTAGGCGAGCTGGATCTAGATCAGGCTCGCGAGCCCAGAGACCCTGGGCCGAGCTAAGAGCCAAGGCTAGAAACAGAGCCTTCATTTTCACATACGCTTGAGAACTTGCTCAGACATTTCAGTGGTACTCAAAGCTTTCTCGCCTACGCTTGCTAAGTCTTTAGTGCGGCAGCCATCCGCGAGTGCTTTTTCAACGGCGACTTCAATCTGGCGCGCAGCTTTTTCGGCGCCCAAAGAATAACGCAGCATCATAGCGCCTGACAAGATCGTGGCTAGGGGGTTGGCCAAACCTTTGCCGGCAATGTCAGGGGCAGATCCGTGACTAGGTTCATAAAGACCAAAGATACCGTATTTGGTTTTGTCTTTGCCCAAACTGGCCGAAGGGATTAGCCCAATCGAACCTGTCACCTGGGCGGCTTCGTCCGTCAGAATATCACCCATCATATTCTCGGTGCACATCACATCGAACGATGCCGGGCGACTGATAAGATACATCGTGAAGGCGTCGACATAGCAATCATCCATGGTCACTTCGGGATATTTCTTAGCTACTTTCTCAGCCACTTGCTTCCACAACACCGACGTCGAAAGTACGTTGGCTTTATGAACCAGGGTAAGCCGCTTCTTGCGTAGCATCGCAGCTTTAAAGGCAAAGTGAACCACGCGTTCTATTTCCTTGGCCGTGTACTCAATAGTGTCATAAGCCTTCTTCTTACCTAGTTTCTTTTTGCCAAAGTAAGCGCCGCCGGTCAGCTCACGAATGACCAGCATGTTCATGCCTTTAACATATTCTTCTTTGATGGCTGAACGATTCTCAAGGCCCGGGTAAACGATGGCCGGGCGAACGTTTGCATACAATGTGTAACGCTTGCGCAAAGGCAATAAAGAGCCGCGTTCAGGGCGCAGGTCCGGGTCCTTGATCTTGTCGTACTTGGGGCCGCCCACCGCGCCAAAGAAAATGGCCGCAGATTTATCGCAAAGCTTAAGAGTGGCCTTGGGCAAAGGCTTGCCCGTAGCGTCATAAGCCGCGCCGCCCACCAGGGCGCGCTGAAAATCGAGCTTCAGACCGGCCTTCTGGGCCGCCCTATCCACAATGGGTATCGACGCTTCAATGACTTCGGGGCCAATACCATCGCCGCCCAGGCTTGCTATGGTGATCATCGGGGTCTCACTTCAGTACGGGTTTACTTTAAAAATAGGGCCGGATTTTACCATGCCCGGGCCTCAGAGACACCCTTTGGGCTAGCTGTGTTATGATCATTTTCGCCTCATTTTCAAAGCTTTCATGCCCACCTACCGACTCACCCTAGAATATCAAGGCACCCGCTACTCAGGCTGGCAGGCCCAAAAGAACGCCGTGGCTGTGTCAAACCTGGTCTATAAGGCTGCCCAAGGGGTCTTTAATAAGGTTACAGAGATCCATGGCGCAGGCCGCACGGATGCAGGCGTGCATGCTTTGGGCCAGGTGGCCCACCTGCGGGCTGACCGCACTCGCAAGCCACGGGTGAATTTGAAGCTCGCCCTCAATGATTTACTGCCGGGTGATATTGCCGTGACCGAGGCGCGCGAAGCGCCAGAAGCTTTTCATGCGCGCTATAGCGCCAAAGAACGAATCTACCTCTATCAAATTTTGCGCCGCCGCGCCGCCTTTGGATCTGAACTAAGTTGGTGGATCAAAGATAAATTAGACATCAAGGCCATGGCTGAGGCCGCCAAGGGCTTGCAAGGTATGCATAATTTCACCAGCTTCAGCGAACCCGACCCTGAAAAAGAAAAGATCAGTTCCCTGTCATTACGAAAAATCGAAATCGTCGAAAGCGGTACGCTACTCTTGCTGCGTTTTCAAGCCGATCACTTCTTGTGGAAAATGGTTCGCAGATTGACCGGATATTTAGCTGAGGTGGGCCGTGGTCGCTACAAGCCCAGCGACACACTGCGCCTGCTCGAGACACCCTCGCGCGAACTGGCGCCATTTACTGCCCCGCCCAATGGTCTATTTCTTGAAAAAGTACTCTATGGCGAAGAGCGTTTTACCGCGCCTTTGGCGCCAGTGCTTCGGCTGTTCTAAAGTTTAAGAAGCCAACCAGTAATCTTTTCCCTCGATCCATTTTCTTTGATTCAATTCATCGCGCACAACTTGGCGCGTTTCGGGTGGCCCGCCTACACAAGCGATAAGCGGCCCCGGCAAATCACCCGGGCATTGATCTGGCGTGTAGACCGTAACACCATGAGCTGATGTCGGCCGGCCATCTTCGCGCGCAAGTCCAATGGCAAAAACGACATCAACCCCTTCATCGAGTAAATACTTAATTAAAGTCCGCGCCCTATCGCCAGCGCCCCAAATAGCACAAGGCCGACCCTTGAGGATCCATGCTTTGAGATGAAAGGCCTTAAGCTTAAAGAAAGATTTGCGGTGATAGCGTTCTGATAAACGTGAATGGCGCTCGCCATGATCGCGCCACTGCAAAAGCTTCTCAGGCAGCTTGCCAAAACGTGCGCCCAAGTTCGCGGCCCTCAGCACAAAATCATAGTCTTCGGGCATACCATGATCTTCATAGCCACCTAGACGTTCAAACCATTCACGCCGCAGCATCCAGGTGGGATGCGGCAAAGGGCTTTCAATGAATATTTCGCGAATAATCTGTTCGTGGGTGACTACGCCATTGACCCAATCCTGATAGTCCAGCCAACCTTGACTGATAGGCCCGTCCGCGATCATCTCGACGGCCGTAGCGCAAAGGGACAATTCGGGGTCAGCTTGAAACATCTCGAATTGGGCCCGCAGGCGATCCGGCATACAAACATCGTCCGCATCCATACGCGCAATCAAACGACCTCGGGCGCGCTCCAAGCCTTGGTTTAGGGCCGTGGGCAGATTGGGGGCATGGCTTTCAAAAATGCGAATGCGGGGGTCGAGCTTGGCAAAACGTTCGAGAATAGCAGGGCTGTGGTCGCGTGAGGCGTGGTTGATCGCCAGCACTTCAAAGTCTTTAAAGGTCTGAGAAATAAGGCTTTCTAGACAAGACGCCAAATGTGGGGCCGCATCGCGAACAGGCAGCAAAATTGTAATGGCAGGTGCGCTCATGCAAACATCCTAGGACTAGGCTAGCCCTGCCTCAAGACTTTAGTGCCGAGCCACCGCCAGCTTACGCAAATAGCGCTGGCTGCGCCCCTGGGTCAGATCACGCGCTTCAATTTGAACAATATAGATACCATCCGACAAAGCCTTCCCCGATGACGTGCGCAAGTCCCAAAGCAGGTCTTCATTGACCCCGGCATCAAAAGTCCAGCGAATGATGAGCTCACCCGCCAAATTCCAAGCGCGTATGTCCACGCGGCAGGCTTGAGCCAAATTCAAATGCATGAGAACGCTGCTTGAGGCAGGATTGGGGCCCAGCACTGGCAACGCCGTGAAGAGGCTGGGAATGTCAGCCTTCAGCTCCATGCCTTGCGTCACATGCGTGACCAGGCCATTAGAAGGGTCTTTAAAACTGGCCTTAAGGTAATAGCCCCCGCTTGGCAGCAAGTTGCCACTACTGTCTTTGCCGTCCCAGTACAAGGTCCAGCCACCTGCCTGTATCGCCAACTTCTTACTGCCGTCAGTGATCAAGAGGGGGGTCGATAGAACCAGGGGTGCAGGCCCAAAGGCCGACAGATCGACCACGATGGTCGTCACCAGCACGCCACCCGAACTATAGACGCCCAAGGTCATCAAATAGGGGCCCGGCGTAGGGGTCGGCGGCACGGGGCTGGGGCTAGCTGTCACACTCGGCGAAACCGTGGCGGTCAAGGACGCCGTCGCGCTTAAGGTGGCGGTCTCAGTGACGCTAGAACTCAGCGTCAAAGTCGCGGTCTCGCTAGGGCTAACTGTGAGCGTGACTGTTACGGTCTGAGTCGGGGTGGGGCTAGGCGTGTCAGTCAGGCTGTTCTTAGGTGTAACCGTGCGCGTGTAGGTGCTAGTCAGTGTAGGACTGCTGCTAGGACTCGACATTTCAGTGGGTGTATCGCTGACAATCAAAGTCAAGGTGAGCGTGCTCGTGGCGCTGCCGGTCGCGGTCTCTGTGGGTGAACAAGCCGGGCAAAGTGTGGGCGTAGATGTCGGGCTCACGATCTCGG
>CAZFUM010000123.1:0-7148 GCA_964521965.1 uncultured bacterium
CCCACAGCGAGTGAGACTTATTCAGCGTCGCCCACCCCCACCGAGAGCCCGACGTTTAGCGAGAGCCCCACCGTGAGCCCGACGTTTACCAACTCACCCACGCCGAGTGAAAGTCCCACCTTTAGCGCGAGCCCCACTGAAACATCCACGTTTTCAGCTTCGCCGACGGCGACGGAGACCGTCACCTATAGCGCGAGCCCTACGGTCACCGAGACCTTCACCGATTCGCCCACCCGCACTGCGTCGCCGACCTTTAGCGCTAGCCCAAGCATGACTCCGACCTTTAGCAGCTCGCCCACGCCTAGTGTCACGTTCACTTGCAGCTCTAGCCCCACCCTTACGCCTAGTCCCACCCCTGATCAAAACGGTCCCTTGGCGATCTTGAATGCTGCCGGGGTGCCTAATCCCAATGCATTGGCATTGGCAATCGAATTGGCAGGACCTTGTGATGAGTTGCGTTTAAGGCTCTATTCGCGAGGCATGACTTTGGTTTTTGATCAGAGCAGCGGGCCCTTTTTATCGGGTTGGGTGACTTGGAATCTGCCCGAAATCATGGCCGGAAATTTGGCTTCGGGCATCTATTTTGGCGAGCTGCAGGCCAAGCGTGGCGCTGAAAAATCAAAAACAAGGGCTGTGAAATTGATGATTGCTAGATGAGTTAGCAAGATTTTGATGGCTGGGTTATGATGTTCAGAGGCGATTTGCCTGAGCGAAGGTTCGGGGGTGTTTGCGCCCTAGTAAGCTGCTAGGAGACCCGATGGTTAAAGACCCGGTTTGTGGTTCAGCGGTCGATGAAGCGAAGTCGATGCTTAAAGTGGATAAAGACGGGGCTACGCATTATTTTTGCAGCACCATGTGCATGAAGAAATTTAAAGGCAATTCCAAAAGATACATTCCAGCGCCTCCGGCAAAATAGCCAATTTATTTTGACCTGCCGTCCCAGCCGCCTTATGATAGCCACCTTCAATTTACATTCCCTCAAGGACGACCGTGAAAAAGACATTGGCTATCGCGGCGGCTTTTTTGGCCTTAGGCCTTTCAGCCTGCAACCGCCTCAACACCCCTGAAAAGAAAGCCGGCTATGCCGTGGGTTTGCGCATCGGCCAGGACCTGAAGCAGATTCAAGAGAAAGTCGAGATAGGCGAGATCTTCAAAGGACTTGCTGAGGGCGTGGCAGAGAAAAGCAGCATGGATGAGAATGCCGTGCGCGAAGCTCTCATGACGCTGGGTCCTCAAGGCACGCCTGATAAGATTAAAGCCGGTTACGCCGTGGGCGCTAGCATTGCTCGCAGCCTCAAGCCCATTCAGACTTTGGTTGATATGAAGTCAGTGGTTAAAGGCATTAAAGATCAATTGGCGGGCAAGCCTAAGATGGAACAAGCAGAGCAAGAAGCGGCTCTGCAAGCGATGAGCACGCGGCAGCAAGATATGCGTGGTAAGCAAGGTGAAGAAAATAAAAAGGTCGGCCTGGCTTTTCTTGATACCAACAAAGCCAAAGCTGGCGTGAAAGTCACGGCTTCAGGCCTGCAATATGAAGTGGTCAAGGCTGGCGCAGGTGCCAAGCCCAAGGCCAGTTCCACCGTGAAAGTGCATTACACCGGCACGCTCATCACAGGCGAAAAGTTTGACAGTTCGGTAGATCGTGGCCAGCCGGCCGAGTTCCCGCTCTCGGGCGTGATTCGTGGTTGGACCGAGGGCCTGCAGCTCATGAACGTGGGCAGCAAGTTCCGCTTTGTCATCCCCTCGGATCTAGCCTATGGCCCTTCAGGCCAGGGCCCGCAGATCGGTCCTGATTCAGTGCTGGTCTTTGAAGTCGAGTTGCTGGCGATTACCAAGCCCTAAGAAGCAATAGAGTCTAAATAAAAAAAGCCCGGCAGTTTTGCCGGGCTTTTTTTGCGTTTGTAGGGGCGCGCAGCAGCGCGCCCCACTAAGTCGGGCGCTCAGTCTCCACTGCCATTGGTTGGCTCAGGCACGTGGCCTGCCTTTAAGTCGTCGCTGCGGTCCGAGGGAATCGCAAAAGCTTCTAAGATCTCTTTGTTGGCCGCCTCAGACTTGCTGGCGTCGATGACGATTTTAGTGGCAGGCTCACTGCCCGTGAATGCATCTACCTCGATCACATGGTACTTGCCCTGGGGTGTTTTAAAGGCTTCGGGCACGTCCCTGAGTTCACGAATAATTTTTCCATTGATCGATGTTACCGATGCCTGGCTAATCTTGTGGTAGCCAGCATTGATATCATGGGGCAGCACCTGATTGATAAAGACCACTTGCTTTCGCTCGGGCGTGGGCAATCCGGTTTCATAGAGTGAGCGAAAATTGTCGTTCCAACCTGCTGTTTTGAGAAAGTTAAAGGTCAGGGGCATAAAGATAAAACCGCTATAAACATAATAAGAGGGGCGGCGGTCGTATTCAGGGCGGGGAACTAGATCCGCATGGGGCCTAAAAAGTACTTCGACATTCTTTGTCGCGCCCGCCCTGACTAAGCTTATAGGCATGCTCAGGCCCATCGAATAGCGGCTCAGTACTTGGCTAAAGGACACTCGTTCGCCAGGCCTCAGCACGACAGTACCGTTACCCGCGATCTTTTCATTGCCCATGCTGGTGACCACATCGCCTTCTTGCAAGCTGCCTTCTGCGCTTGAGCCACTGATGACCTTAGTGATGATGATGCCTTCTTGATCTGTTTTTAACTGGTAATAGCGTTTGAGGGCATCGCTTTCCATTTTTTGCCAAAAGATGCCCAGCATAGGGGCCCCGCCGTAGCTGCCGTCGGCAATGTCTTTGAGAAAGCGGTGAATGATGAGGGCCGGGATGATGTAGCCCGTGTTCTCAACCCGTCCGCCCGAGAAAGACTGAAAACTGATGCCCACGCATTTGCCGTCTTTAAAAACCGGGCCGCCTGAATTGCCGGGGTTGATGGCGGCGTCGGTCTGAATGGTGAGAAAATTGCGCTGAGAATGTACGTAAGTCTGCACTTCGACGCGTGAAACCACGCCTTCGGTGATGCTCAGTTCTTCGCCGCCAGCCGGAAAGCCATAGGCCGCGACTTTTTCGCGCTGATAAGGCAAGTCGCCCCAGCTGACCGGCTGGGTGCCTTCAAAGAACTTGGGGTCATCAACCTCGAGCATGGCCAGCTCGCAATCGTGCGCTACGAACTTAACTTTGGCGGTGTATTTCTTGGTGTCGCCCGATTTGAGCACTTGCAAGTGCACGCGGTCGCTAACGACATGAGCGTTGGTGAGTATTTTATTGCCCTGGATGATCAGGCCCGAGCCCGTGGCCTGCTGCTGATAGCCCATTTGCCAGGGCTGGTAATAGTCGGCTGGCTTGGCCACGACAAATATTTTAACGACTGATTTCTTAAGGCTGTCGTCGCCTTTTTGGGCGGCTAGGCTAAGCGCCCCCGTGACAGCTAGAGCAAAGATTTTTAAAAATTTCTTGATGTTCATATTGCCTCCTAATTTTTAGTGACGACTTGATCACGACCGTTCTGTTTGGCGTCGTACAGGCCTTGGTCAGCCAAGCGAATGACATCGCTGGCGCTGAGATGCTTTTTGTCGGGTCCTGCCACCCCGATGCTGAGATAGATGCTCACGGTCTCAAAGCGCTGACGGGTTTTGCCGCGTTGCTTTTGGTTGGTGCCTTCGCGTGCGGTGCTGGGCAGGCGTATCTTGAATTCGCGGCGGCCAAGGCTGGCGCGTATGCTGTCTGCGGTTTCGGCCGCCTCGGCAGTCTTCCAACCTTCAAAGATCATGCAAAATTCTTCGCCGCCATAGCGATAGGCCCGGGCTTGGGACTCTTTACTAATATGAGCTGCCACTAACCTTAAGACATGATCGCCTTGCTCGTGGCCATAGTTGTCATTGAATTTTTTAAAATGGTCGATGTCGACCATGGCAATGGCATAGGGCGCTTTGAGTTGCTCGAGTTTTTCATCGAGGGCACGGCGGTTGGGTATTTCGGTGAGCTCATCGACATAGACGCGCTGCCAGTACATGGCAAAGACCGCGTGAGCTAAAATAGCTGATGCTGAGGCATAAGCCATGGCATGAATGAGGGCATGTTCGGCTGGGGCTGTGGGGTGTCGGGTTAAGGCTGATTCCCAGCCGGTGAGAATGGGGATGAGAGCCCAGGCGAGAGCTTGGGCAAAGGGCTTGATCTTGCGGTCTGCAAAGCGCCAAGCAAAAATGAGCAAGCCCAGATAGGCGAGCAGGCCCATTTGGGGAAAGCGCATGCCTGAATCACGCACGAGTTCCCAGGCGGCCAGTGTTTTAAAAGCCTGGGGTTCGTGATGAGCCAGGCCTACCAGCAAGACCAAAGGCATGAGGGCTAAAAAGACGCGCAAGCCACTGCGCTCGCTAAGCAGTTTGCCTTCGCGGCCCAATAGCACCAACAAGGTGCCCAGTGGCAGGGCGGGGCCTACGGCTAGCGCTAAATCTTGGCTGTTGAGGCCCAGGGCACCAAAACCTTGGACACGGTTCATGAACTCAAGGCCCAGCAAGAGGCCGGTGCTAATCAAGAGAATACGGCTGAGATTGAGCTGCCAGCCTAAGAAACCGATTAAAGGCAGGGCGATCCAAGGCGCGCGTTGCAATGCTGTCAAAGCGCTATCACTTGCCAAAAAACCCGGCAAAGCGGCTGGCAACAAATGGGCTATCAGGGGCAAAAACGCGAGTAGTGCGTATGCGTTGTAGCGATTAAGAAAGCTAGCCATGACACTCCGTAAGAGAAAACCATTATAATGCACCCATGAGCGATCAAGCACCTTACATTCCGCCCCAGGGGCCGCCCCAAGTGCGCCTTTCGCCTGAGATTTTTCAGGCCATGGGCGAAGACGGCTTTTACCGCATGTCGCGCGATTTCTATACTGAACTTGAGGCTTCTTCGATACGCCCTCTATTTCCTGAAAATATGGCAGAGGCATCAAAGAAGCAGGCTATGTTCTTAATTCAAGCCAGTGGTGGACCGGCACTTTATGTTCGCGCCCATGGCCCGCCCCGTATGCGCGTCCGTCACCTGCCTTTTGCCATTGGCCAGGTTGAACGCGATATTTGGCGCGCATGTTTCGAAAAAGTGCTTGAACACGCCAGCGACTATGGCATGCCGCCTCAGCACCTGGCTGACTTTAAAGAATTCTTAGATGGCTTTTCAACATGGATGATGAATCGAGCACCCGAGGGCTCTTCATGAAGCAGACCTTATTTGTGTTTTGCTTTTTGGTGCTGGGCGCATGCGCAGCCCAAAAGACCGCTATCAGCGTTGATACCAGCAAGCAGTCTTTGCGGCCCATGAATGTCGGCCGGCCCATGACCCGCGCCCGGGCCAAAAGTCTCGGGGCCAGCGCCATGTTTTGGCCGGCCACGGTGCCCGTGGCAGCCTCGCATTATGACGCCCCGGTCGCGGGCACAGTTTCAACTGAAGTTACGAGCCCCACCCCAAGTCCCAGCCCCACATCTGAGGCCAAACTCTGATGAAATGGGCTAGCGCAATCAGCCGCCAAATCGACATCGAAGCTGCTGTGAGTGAATGCAGGCTCAGCTTGGCCAAGCAATTGGGGGGCGACAAGCCCGATATTGTTTTTGTGTTTGTCTCGCCGCATCACTACTTGGCTTTTGATCAATTGCTCGATGATTTGTCGTTGCAAATTGAGGCCAAGCATTTGGTGGGCTGCTCGGGCGGTGGGGTGATCGGCGCGGGCCGTGAGGTCGAAGACCAGCCGGGTCTATCTGTGACCGCCGCTATTTTGCCTGGCGTGAATATTAAAGTATGCCATATCGACGACGAGTTGATTCCTGGGCCTGACCAATCGCCGCGCGCTTGGGAAGAATTGGTGGAAGTTAAGGCTGCTGACGAACCCGAATTTGTGGTCTTGGCGAGTCCCTTCATGGGCCGCAGTGATGAATTATTGGCTGGCTTGGACTATGCCTTTCCACGTTCGAGAAAAATTGGCGGCATGGTTTCGGGTCTGCGCGGGCTGGGTGAACGCGCGCTATTCTGGAACCATCAAAGATTGTCCGAAGGCGCATTGGTCCTGTCACTCGCGGGTGACATACGCCTTGAAACCATGGTGGCCCAGGGTTGCAAGCCCATCGGCCCTTTGTTTACGGTTACTAAAGTCGACCGCAATATGCTTTTAGAGTTAGATCATCAGCCTGCTTTGATGGCGTTGAATAAGGTTTTTGAAGAAGCCGGCCCGACCGACAAGCGCTTGATCAATCGGGCCCTTTTTGTGGGCTTGCTGCAAGATCCGCTGCTGCCATGGCCCCCGCGTCACGGTGATTTTGTAATCAGAAATGTCATTGGCGTCGATTCGGGTAATAAGTCGTTGGCCCTGGCGGCTGAGCCGCGCGCAGGCCAGACGATGCGTTTTCATGTTCGCGATGCGGGCGCTGCAGCTGAAGATCTCAAAGAAATATTAAAAGCTCGCGAAGATGCCAACGGTGAACCCGCAGGTGCCTTGCTTTTCAGCTGCATGGGCCGTGGCCAAGGCATGTATGGCCGCCCCCATCATGACAGCGAAGCGTTTGCAGAACGTTTTGGCCCGGTGCCTTTAGGCGGTTTTTTCTGTAATGGCGAGATCGGGCCCGTGGGCGCCAGCACTTACATTCATGGTTTCACAAGTTCGTTTGGAATATTTAGAAAGAAATCTGAATCTTAATTCTATTTTTAGATTACGACATCGTCCCTGGCCAGACCCTTGCGTTCCGCCAGTACTTGCCATTCTCATATTTATCAAAGAAGTGGGGAATCAGGGGATGGATGACTGCGCGGCCACTGTTGTCAGTCACTAGGCGGTCTTCGGCAGCATAGCCGACCTGCTGAGTGCCGTGAATAAAAACGTGATACCAGGGCTGCTGCTTACGGGCTTCTAAACCGTGCGCTACATACCAAGCCTCAGGCGCTTTACAGTTCAAGTCAAAGTCGACGATCACACCACGCCAAGATAAGTCAGGGGCTTCGACGACATCGCCGGTGCGCAAGCGGGGCTGGCCTGACATCAAGTCGCCGCTGCCATTCATTTCGGGTTCTAAGCTAGCAGCCAATTCTAGGCAAAGCGCTGCGTCTTCTTCGACATTCATTTCTTGCCAGCTGCGCACCAGGTTGGCTAGGCAGCGGGCAATGATGCTGCGGGCCGAGGCGTCTTCTTG